>JAFEDL010000135.1 GCA_018241645.1 Pseudomonadota bacterium | reverse complement strand
CCGGGCTCGATCGACCTTTCAGCCCAACTGTCGCGGGCCGATGCGAAGCAGGTGCCCCGCTACATGCCGCTGATCCTGAGCGCCGGGCTGCGCGGCTGGCTCGACAACGCAATCGTCGCCGGCACGTCCAACGACGTGCGCCTGCGCCTGCGCGGGGACCTGCGCGACTTTCCGTTCGTTGACCCGGCCAAGGGTCAGTTCCAGGTCGCCGCGAAGGTGCACAACGGCATCCTGAACTATGTGCAGGGCTGGCCGCGGATCGAGGGCATCGAGGCCGACTTGCTGTTCGAGGGCGACCGGGCCGAATTCGTCGGCCGCAAGGGGACCATCTTTGGCGCCGCACTGTCCGGGGTGCACGTGACCATCCCGAAACTGAAGGGCGGCCTGGTGAACATAAGCGGCCAGGCCGACGGCCCGACCGCCGATTTCCTGCGCTACACGCAGCAAAGCCCGGTGCGGCGCATGATATCCGGGGCCACCGATGCGATGCAGGCGACCGGGCGCGGGCAGCTGAAACTCAAGCTCGAGCTGCCGCTGGCCGAATTGCCGAAATCGAAAATCTCCGGCCAGTTCCAGTTCTCGGCCAACAACGTCACCGTCGATTCCCGCCTGCCGCAGGTGGAGCGGGCATCCGGTCGCGTCGAATTCACCGAGGGCTCGGTCGCGATCCGCGACGTCCGCGGCGCGCTGTTCGGCGGGCAGGTCTCGATCGCCGGCGGCACACGGCCCGAGGGCGGCGTGCTGGTCACCGCGCGCGGCGATGCCACGGTCGCGGGCCTGCGCGCCGTGTTCGACCACCCCTGGCGGCGGTTCCTGTCCGGCGGCGCGCCCTATACGGCCAACGTGCTGGCGGCAAACGGCACGGTGCGCGTTTCCTTCGACTCGCTGCTGAACGGGGTGACCAGCGACCTGCCCCCGCCGCTGGCCAAGGGCCCGCAGGAGGCGATCCCGCTGCGCGTCGAAATCATGCCCGTCGAGGGCGGCGATCGCATCAGCGTCACGCTGGCGAAATTCCTCACGGCCGAATTCCAGCGGCGCAAGGAGGGCGACGCGATGGTCGTGCAGCGCACCGGGGTCGGGCTCAACCAGTCGATCCGGCTGCCCGAGCGCAACGGCCTGATGCTCGCCGGCACGCTGCCCGGGCTCAACCTCGATGCATGGCTGCCGCTGCTCGCCACGGCCGATGGGGGCGGCCCTGCCCCGGCCAATGCGCCGCCGACCTCCTCGACCTTCGAGCTCAAGCTGGACACCCTGGACGCTTTCGGCAAGCGCCTCAACGCGGTAACGCTGCGTGCCGGGGCGGACGTGCGCAGCTGGCAGGCGAACATCGCGGCGACGGAAATGGCGGGTGACCTTGTCTACAGCACGGAGGGCCGCGGCAAGCTCACCGCGAGGCTCGCGCATTTCACGCCGCCGGCCGACACGCCGGGCACGAAGCCGGGCGGGTCCGGGGACCTTCCCGCCGTGGACCTCATCGCCGAGCGCTTCAACTATCGCGGCAAGAAGCTCGGCCGGGTGGAGGTCGTGGCGCAGCCGGAGGGCCCGAACTGGCGGATCGAGAAGATCGCCAACGTCAATCCGGAGGCGTCGCTGATCGGCAAGGGGCTGTGGATCACCGGGAGCAAGTCGCGCACGTCGATCGATTTCACGCTCAGCATCAACGACGCCGGCAGATACCTCGACCGAGTCGGCACGCCCGACAGCGTGAAAGGCGGCAGCGCGAAGCTGGCGGGCGCGCTGACCTGGGCAGGCGACCCCCTCAACATCCATTACCCCAGCCTCGCGGGGCAGGTGTCGCTGGAGGCCGAGAACGGGCAGTTCCTGGAAATCGAGCCCGGGATCGGCAAGCTCGTGTCCCTGATGAGCCTGCAGATGCTGCCGCGGCGCATTGCGCTCGATTTTCGCGACGTGTTCTCCAAGGGGTTCGCCTTCGACCGCATCACGAGCGCCCTGCACATCGACAAGGGCGTGATCAGCACCCGGGACTTCAAGATGCGCGGTCCCGCGGCCGAGGTGGACATCGTGGGCGACGCCGACCTCGCCAAGGAGACCCAGGACCTGAAGGTCCGGGTCGTGCCGGCGCTGGGCGACAGCGCGTCCACGCTGGTCGGACTGGTCAATCCGGTGTACGGCGTGGCCACGTTCATCGCCCAGAAGCTGATGAAGAACCCGATCGGCAACATTTTCGCGTTCGAGTATTCGGTCACCGGCAAGTGGGTCGACCCGAAGGTGGAAAAGCTCGCGGTAACGCCGGTCGAGGCCTCGGCCGAGCCCGGGGAGAAGTTGCGGTGAGCGCGGCAGCGCAGCGCCCGGCCCGCGCCCGGGTGGCGGCGATCCAGATGGTTTCGGCCCCGGAGGTCGGCGCCAACCTCGCGGCCGCGGGCCGCCTCATTGCCCGGGCAGCAGGGGAGGGCGCGCAACTGGTCGCGCTGCCGGAGTATTTCTGCATCCTCGGCCGGCATGAATCCGACAAGCTGGCGGTGCGCGAGCTGGACGCGGAGGAGCCGGGCGGCGGGGGGCCGATCCAGTCCTTCCTTGCCGAAGCCGCTGCCAGGCACAAGGTATGGCTGGTCGGCGGCACGCTACCGATCGCGTCCGCCGACCCCGCCCGAGTGCGCAGCGCGTGCTGCGTTTACGACGCGGGCGGACGGCGCGTGGCGCGCTACGACAAGATCCACCTGTTCTCCTTCCGGCAGGGCGCCGAAAACTACGACGAAACCCGCACCATGCAGCCCGGCAGCGAGCCCGTCGTCCTCGAGAGCCCCTTCGGCAGGCTGGGTCTTTCTGTTTGCTATGATGTCCGCTTCCCGGAGCTGTACCGCGGCAAGGAGCCCATCGACATGTGGTTCGTGCCATCGGCCTTTACCGCAACCACGGGGTCGGCGCACTGGGAGATCCTCCTGCGCGCGCGTGCGATCGAGAATCTCTGCTATGTCGTCGCGCCGGCGCAGGGCGGCACCCACCCGAATGGCCGGCGCACCCACGGGCATACGATGATCGTAGGCCCCTGGGGGGACGTGCTGGGGGAGGCACCGGAAGGCGAAGCCGTGGTGATCGCCGAACTGGACCATGAACGCATCGCCGAGGTTCGCGGATCGCTCCCGGCCCTCGATAACCGCAGGATCCAATGACCAAGACCATCGAAGGCGCAGTTGCAGCCCCCGGCGCGCAGGACGCCCACCTCGCAACCGCGCAGGCATCGCTGCTCGCGCCGTACGGCCTCGACCTGGGGCGGCTCGGCCCGGTGTTCGGCACGCTGGCCGAGCATCGCATCGACTATGCGGACCTGTATTTCCAGTACACCCGCTCGGAGGGCTGGAGCCTCGAGGAAGGCATCGTCAAGTCGGGCAGCTTCAACATCGAGCAGGGCGTGGGCGTGCGCGCGATCTCGGGCGAGAAGACCGCCTTCGCGTATTCCGACGACATCAGCGTCAACGCGCTGCAGGACGCCGCGCGCGCAACGCGCGCGATCGGCCGCGCCGGCACCACCAGGGCCGCGAGGATCGCGAGGCGCAATGCGCCGGCGCGGCTGTACCGGCCGGTCGATCCGATCGGGTCGCTGCCTTCCGAGGCCAAGGTCGGCATGCTCGAAAAGCTCGAGCAGTTGTGCCGCAAGCTCGACCCGCGCGTGACCCAGGTCATGGCCAACCTCGGCGGCGAATACGAAGTGGTGCTGGTGGCGCGGTCCGACGGAGTGGTCGCGGCCGACGTGCGGCCGCTCGTGCGCCTCTCGGTGCAGGTGATCGTCGAGGAAAACGGCAAGCGCGAGTCCGGCTCGGCGGGCGGCGGCGGGCGGACCGGCTACGAATATTTCAGCGACGAGCTGCTGCACGATTACGCCCGCAAGGCGGTGCACCAGGCCGTGACCAACCTCGGCGCGAAGGCTGCCCCGGCGGGGACGATGACCGTGGTGCTCGGGCCCGGATGGCCGGGGATACTCCTGCACGAGGCCATCGGCCACGGGCTGGAGGGCGACTTCAACCGCAAGGGCAGTTCGGCTTTTTCAGGCCGCATCGGCGAGCGCGTGGCGGCCCGCGGCGTCACGGTCGTGGACGACGGCACGATTCCCGGGCGGCGCGGCTCGTTGTCGATCGACGACGAAGGCAACCCTTCGCAGCGCACCGTGCTCATCGAGGACGGGGTGCTGCGCGGCTACATCCAGGACAGCCTCAACGCGCGCCTGATGAAGATGCCGGTCACCGGCAACGGGCGGCGTGAATCTTTCTCGCACGTGACCATGCCGCGCATGACCAACACCTACATGCTGGGAGGGTCGCACGATCCCGCGGAGATCGTGCGCTCGGTGAAAAAGGGCCTGTACGCGGTGAATTTCGGCGGGGGACAGGTCGACATCACGAACGGCAAGTTCGTGTTTTCGGCCTCGGAAGCCTACATGATCGAAGACGGAAAGGTGACCTTCCCGGTCAAGGGCGCGACCCTGATCGGCAACGGGCCGGATGCGCTTACGCGCGTGAAGATGATCGGCAACGACATGCAGCTCGATTCGGGCGTGGGCACCTGCGGCAAGGACGGCCAGAGCGTGCCGGTGGGCGTGGGGCAGCCTACGCTGCGC
>JAFEDL010000134.1 GCA_018241645.1 Pseudomonadota bacterium | reverse complement strand
GGCCGGCGGATCGAACTCGAGGCCTTTGCTGGACACGCCATCCCGTCCTACCGATCGGGCTACGCCCTCAACACCCAGAACCACTGAACACCAGCGTATTCCACTATCCCCCACCAACATCCCAGGCCGACCACCAATGACCACCGAAGCCCCGACCAGACCGGACGACACCGCCACACGCCCACACTCCCACACCTTTGCCACACAAACACCCAACACAAATACCTGAGACACCAAGAACGACCAGCGTCACCAGACGGCCCGGCCACCCAAGCATCAGGACCGCGGGCCCCGCCCGACCCTCGTCACGAGACCCCCGAATCCGGGTCGTAGCCGAGGATCTCTTCACGCTGGGCCTTGGTGACCGGCCTGTGATCGCTCAGCAGCGGCCACACCTCTCGACTCAGCACGTCGAGCAGCTTGTCCCTGCCGTCAGCGTCGTCCTGGTCATCGACCATCGATCTACCGGCCAGCAGCGATGCTTGCGAGATACGCCTTGACGGCCGCAGACCGCCGATGCCCATCGGGCACGACCCGCCCCTCCAGCTTCGCCGACGCCCTGGTCGCGCGCACCCCAGCAGCCTTGACGGCAGCCGTCGACACGACTACTTCCTTAGGTGTCCGTCCGGCTTCCATAAGTTGCGACCCTACCGACCCTGCGACCTCGCTGACCACGGCTTTTATGAAGCTGTTGCCCTTGCCGGCGGACCTCTCTACTAAGCCCTTTATGCCGGTAGCAGCGGCCACCGGATCAGCACCGGCAATCCATAGCCCCTGGGTAGGAGAACCGGCGCTGCTCATCGGCTGTGGGATCTGCGAACCCAAACCGCCGGTACCAGCCCATCAGCCGCACCGTGTTAGATCGCCTCGACCGTGCCCGCACCCGAACCACGCACCTTGCACAGCACCGGCAACTGCCGAACGTCGGCGTACCGGCACACCGCCGCCAGCAGCTCGCTTCCCAGGCCGCGACTGCGGTATCCGTCCTCGACAACCAGGTCATCGAGACTCAGATACTCCGGCAGCCCTGCCCTGGCCGCATTGTGCGTCAAATAGAACAACCCCAACTGGTCGTCATCGAAGAGCCGCGCCGGGTCCACCCCGGTTACCTCAGGGAAATCGTCGGGCACACCGGGCCACGGGCTCGGACCGACGATCATTGCTCCCTGTTGCGCGGACCAGGCCACCCGTTCATCGGAGTAGCGCTCGACATCGGCAGCGATGAGCGGGTCGCTGACGAGCTGCTCGATGCGCTCGTCGGCGCTGCGAAACCTCACGGGTTCGCTGTCCTTGGCCGGGGTCAAGCGGTCCTCGCTCATCGCTGATAAAGCTTCAAGGCATCGGCATAGTGCTGACGCAGCAGAGGAGTGATCTCGTCTTTGGCCGTGACGCCGGTGACCCGGGCGTGCACCATGATCGCGTGGTGCAAGCTGGCCGGCACCTCAATAGTCAGGCGCTTGGTCGGCTCACTGGTCGACGACTCAACCGGTGGATGCGCTGGGGGCTCAGGTGTCGGAGTTGGCGGCGGCGCCGTCGTCTTCTCGGTGCCCTCACGCCCCCCGCGCACCCAATCGTCAGCGGCTGCGGGCAAGTCAGCAGCAGCGCTAGGCCGACGTGGCGCCAAGTCCGGGCGGCTCTTATCCGACATTCGACATCTCCTCCAACTCCTGTGCGACAGCTCGAATCTCTGTATCGGCCACACCGTCAGGGTCGGCTTCATGGACAGCCAATCCGCGGCTCGCGGCTTCCGAGAAGATCACTCGCTGAGCGACCGTGGCCTCCAACAGCCGGGGGCCATAGTCCTGCAGCTGCTGCTTGATGTCCCGGCCGATCGACGTGTTGACGATTCGGCGGTTGATCAGCCACGCCGCCTTGAGATCCGGCTTGTACACCTGCGACTGCTCCAACAGCGCCAGCGTCTCCGCGCTCGCCCACACGTCATACGGGCTGGGCTGCACCGGTAGGACAACGAGGTCGGCAGCCATGATCACGGCGCGAGCGGTGCTTTCCACCCGAGGCGGGGCATCGATCACCACATCGTCGTAGCCCGCCCCGAGCTGGCCAATCTCGCGGTGAATCGTGTCGCGGGGAAAGCCGGCCACCGTGAAGATCGGCGGATGCTCAAGGTTGCCCCGCTGAGCCTGCCAGTCGAGCGCAGAACCCTGCGGGTCAGCATCCACCAGCAGCACCCGCCGGCCGCGCCGCGACCGCTCCGCGGCCACGTTCACGGCCAACGTCGTCTTGCCGACGCCACCCTTCTGGTTCACGAACGCATAGATCATGCGATGAGTGTACAAGCACACACGCACACATACTCACGTAATCACACATGCGTGTTGTCACTTTGTCGTGTGTGTAAGTACATGTGTAAGTAGTTACATGTGTGCTTACGTGTGTGTTACCGTCGAAGAGCGCTTAGATTTGCGCAGCTGAAAGGGGCCTACCGTGTTCAACCACGATCGCCTTCGCGACCAGACCGCACAAACGATCGCCTACCTCCGACGATTGGATGCGCACAACACCGCATTGATCTACCACTCAACGCGCACCCGTCTGTGGATCGGAGTTCTCGCCGAAGCCCGCGCCGGAACACTCCCGGCTCGCTGGCGTTCCACGCTGACTATCGAGCACGACACCGGCCTACGCGAGCAGATCCTGGGCAGCGCCGCAGCGCTAATCCACTCCACCGAATCCAACGCCGACAGCGACACCCTGGTCCTCCATGAACTGACGACCATGCCCATGCGCCCTTGGGAGCCCTACGCAGCACGAGGAGACTGGCGCGCAGCTCTTGACGCCTGGTATGCCGACACTCTCGCTATCGACGAATACCGGCGCCAGCCGGTCGACCCACTTCTCTCCGACCACCTGGGCCTCGCCGACCTGGGGGCGCGCATCACTCCCGGCGTCGACTCCCTGGTCCAGACGTTGCAGGAAGCTTCCTACCGCGCCGGGCTCGCCGCCGGGGGAGAAACCGGCCTCGACGATTGGCAAGCCTGGCTTGATACCCGCATCGGAGCCCTGCAGTCATCGGCCGATCTGCCACCGACCAACCGAACCGCCAACCCAGAAGCGCTTCGGCAGCACCTACAACAGCTGCCCACCTACTGGACGGACAAGCACCCATGAGCCAAATTGCCCCCGGTCGGGCAGCAGTTTTGACCCCAAGCCGCCCTTACCATCAAGTCATGGAGGGGAACACGCCACCGGACCGAGCGCCGCACGCAACGCATCAGCCTGCGCCGGCGCCATACAACGGCGCACCCCCAGCGCCGTGGCCTCCCCAGGCGCACCCATACCCCATGCCGCCTGCGGTGAAGTCGGGACGGCACCTCTGGATCATCTTCGCCGGCATCGTGATCGCCGGCGCCCTGATAGCCGGCGCCGCCTTCCTCGCCCTCAGCGGCAAGGACACCCCCGCGCCTACTGCCAGTCCCACGACACCGCCGGCCTCGTCGAGCCAACCTGCGGCCAGCGCCGCGGACAACTCCACCTGCAAAGCATGGCGAACTACTAAACAGACACTGCTCGCGATTCCGCTGCTTCCCGCTGGATGGGACTGGAACACCCCGAACATCGATACCTACATCCAGAACCGCACGACTGCGATCGACCGGGCGTTGGAATTGTTCGAACCGAAGATCACGCCTAGCCCTGCCGACGCAGCAGAGGCGGCGCGTACCTACATCGCCACGCGGCGCAGTGAGGTCCAGAAGCTGCGGGATCACACGTTTTCCAGCCAGGACGTTGTTGATTCGAACGCCGCTTCGGCTGAACTCGATCAAGTGTGCGGCGTAGCCGGGTAGGGGAATATAGTCATGCCCCCCATGCCGCCTGGCCCGAATGCCGCCGAAATCCTCCAGGGCCTGTGGGAAGAGTCCCTGGAACCGGCCGACCTGACACGGCGATCGCTGGAACTCAAGCAGCTCTCAACCCAACTAGCGACGACCGCAGAAGATGGCCTGGCCAAAACCCGATATCTGCTGAACAACCACGGCCAAGGGGCGCTCGCCGAGGTTATCTGCCAAGCCTGGACCAACTACTGGGTCAAGGTCGCGATTGTCTCCGCGCAGGTGCTGCAATCATCCGCCTGTCTGGACGCCTGGGCAACGACATTGGGCTCCATGCTGTTCAACATGGCCGGCGTCGTTGAATCGGCCGAAGCCATCATCAAGATGCTCGAGAGTGCCCGCCCGCTCCTGGAGTTCTTCAACATCGATGTCGACGCCGAAATCCAGGCAATAAAAGAGCAAGCCCAGGAAGACGTGCGCGCCCTCTCATCCGCCGCCATGGGCGCCCTGGCCGCCGTTCCCAGCTGGGCCGGACAAGTGCCCACCGGCCTTTCGACACCAGGTGGTGGACCAGGCGAGACATCGGCCACCGCGGGTATTGACAGTGCGCCCGGCACGCCCAGCAACCAGGTAAACGCAACCGGCGTCGACAATGCCCCCGGCACCGCGGCAGCCACCCCAGCCAGTAACACCACAGGAATCGATAACGCGCCCGGCACGGCATCGGCTGTCCCCGCGGCATCGACAAGTCCCGGTGGCATGTCACCGAGCAGCGGCGGCAGTTCCTCAACCACGCCGTCTTCGCCGTCAGCCGCCGCCGGATCTTCTACAACTGCACCTGGTGCGGCCAGCGGATCGCCTGCTGCTGGTGGTAGCGGCTCCTCGACGAGTCAGTCGGGCGAATCGCTTGCGCCTGCATCTTCTTCGGCCGGTGGTTCCTCCTCGGCATCCCCGTCGACTACGGGATCGCAAAATTCGGGGCCGACGCAATCGACGACACCGGACGCCGCAGCTACAACCTCTTCGAGTTCCGCACCAGCATCTAGTGGAACAACAACTGCGTCGCCTGCAGCGAGTTCACCCGCGGCTGGAGTTGCCCCGATGTCGGGTGTGGTGTCGTCGGCGGCTGCGGCCGGCGGTGCGCCGAGTTCTGCACTACCTCCGGTGAGTGCAGCAGCCAGCCCTATCGCTTCGGCAGCGGCAGGTGCGGTTCCGGCCCCGCCACCCGTGCCGCCACCGACACCGGCCGCTCCGTTGTCTCCGGTATCGCCGGGAAGCTCACTGGCCCCGCCCCCTCCGGCGCCGGCGGTTCCTCCTCCGCCTGCGCCTGGTGTGCATGCTCCAGCGGCGCCCGGCCCCGGACCTGCCGCCGCTCCGACACCGCCGCCACCCCCGCCGCCGCCACCCCCGCCGCAGACAGCCCACCCGGGCAGCTCGCCGTCGACATCGGCGACTCCGCCACCAAATGCAGCGGCATCACCGTCACAGTCGACGCAGCAGGGACAACCGGATGGCCCGACTACACCCGATCGTGGTGGGGCCGCGACTCCTGTTGTGCCGCTCAGTAATGCGCACGATCCGGTAATCGCACCTGCCTTCATCGCCCCCGTGGCGCCGTCTGGTCCCGCCCACACTTTCGACGAGGACCTCGCCGCAGTCCGCGTCCTCATTGAGTCCACTGGCGGCTTTCCCCACGTGAACTGGGCCGCGGGAACCGTGGTCGCCGGCGGGCGCAAACTGATCGTGGTCACGACCGATCGCGGACGCGGATGGATGCCAGCAGGCACCATCCTTCCCGCCAACGTCGAGCTGCCTTGGCGCCATCCTGCATCGTCTCGCTGGGAAGGCCTGTTCGATCCGGCGCGCGTAATTGTTGAGTACGCAGCCGCAGTCGGCGGCGCACTCACTGCGCTCGCATCGACACAATTCAGCGCCCCCCGCGGTGCCGGAAACGTCCCGTTCGTGCCTGTGATCGACCCGAGCGCGCACCCCCACCCTGAGCTTCTGGGCACTGTGTCACTTCTGCGTGGCGACACCGCCACTCGATCGACCTTGCAAGTCGATCCTGGCCTGCTTGCGAAATTGCGCGCCATACCCAATGAGGAGAGCAAGCAGCACGAGCGGGCAATCGGGTGCACCTACAGAGCTATCGAACATGCCGACTCAATCTCAGGCGGGGTGGTTACACACGCCGGAACGTGCCGTCGCATCCTCGATCAGATCAACGCTCACCCGGATCACAACCCGCGTCGCATCGACGACCAATTGTGGGATCAACTGGAGACCGAACACAGCGCCCTGCTCGATCGAGAGCGCGCTGCCCGCGCAGACGTGCGCGACATTCCGGTCGGCAATCTGGACACCGCCGGCGCCCCCGAATACCGGGCACAGATCGCACAGACTTATGCAGCCGAAGCCGTCCTTGGGCTGCGCACCTCCGACGCTGCCACTGCCCTGGAGAACGCCGTGTACTACATGGACGCTCTCGGGCGTCACCTCCATGACGAGCGCCAGAAGACAGTGTGAGTACCGCACGGCCGATACTCGATCCCGCGCACGTCGCGCGCATCGAGATGGCCTACTCCGCGCACCTGCGCGCGCTTCACGCCGCGTTCGGTATTGCCCCGATCGTCGTCAACTACGACTATGACCGCGACTACCTAGACCTCCCTGGCCCACCACGAGACCTCCATTTACGCGCACCGCTGGAAGGTGGGCTGGTGATTGAGGCATATGAGAACGTGCGGGAGCTGGGTCACGGCTTGTTCTGTCCACGGGGTGACGAACCGGGCAGATGGGACGTCACGATCTCACGCTGGGAAGCCGCTGACCAACGCACCCTCTCCGCGCGCGGCTGCACACCAAGAATCAAAGTTGGGCTGTGGTCCATCGCTTCAAGTCGGTCGGACGACCGCAGCCCGCATCGCCTCGCCCAGGCCGTAGGCACCGCTATTCACTCCGCTGCTGTCGGCGGCGCGCGGCCCGCCTAGTCCGGCAGAGATAGACACACGCGAAGCCACGCGCCTACGCAAGCGTGTGTGTACTCACACACACGCTTACACACATATGTAACTACACGTGCACTTACCCTCACGGGTGATTTCACACATGTGGAAAAACCTGCTCACACAAGTGATTACCTGCGTGAATGCTTACAAGCGTGCTCTCCGTCAAGGGATTTACGCTGCCCTTATCGCTCCGCTGCACGGTCAGCGTACCTACCTTGTCAAGGTGATGGCCTCATTTGCAGGTCAAACGGCGTGTCGATGTTCGGAAAAGCAACCCAGAAGTTAGAGCGTGTCGCACGTGACTAATACAGTTTCTAGGGTTTGAGTGTGCGGTATGGGTCAACGGCACAAGGGATCGCGGGTCCTCGTCATCGCTCCGGTGGTGGCGGGCGTGCGCGACGGCATCGACAAGCTGTCGGCGGAAACTGGCGTCGAGCGCTCCACACTTCTGGCCGACGCCGCGGCCGGCCTGGTCGGCCGCGCAGATCTCATCGAGGCTGTTCGCTTCGACATCAGCCCACCCGCCGAATGGCCACTAGGCGGCGATGAAGGTCCGCGGGCCTTGCCGGGGTGTCTGACGATCGCGTCCAGGCTTCCTGCGCCCGTCTGCGTGGGCCTGGAGCAGATCGTGGCCCAGATCGGCGCCAAGCGAACGACGCTGCTCGGCGACTTGGCGGCAGCTGTGATCGGACGGCCTGATCTGGCCCGCCGGCCTCATGTTGCTCGCCTGATCCTCGGGGAAGCCCCCGCCTCTCACGTCTTGGACGACGGGAGGTTGCAGCTGGCGATGTGACGATCCTTCGCACCGAATCGGTGCGTCTTCACACATCTGAATAGCTCGGGTGCCAGATAGCACCACCAAGAACTTGAGATTGATCTAGAAATCTCGAAGCCCCCGGCGGGAACCAGGGGCTTCGGGGATCGAACTTAAGTTATCGAGTCGAGTTAGCAGCTCGGCTCGGGTGGGGCTGGCACCCCATTCCCCGAAGGGACATGTCTTGACGGACAGGTCTCACGGTAGCGCATGTCCTGCATCAGGTACACCGGGGCGCGCAAATCGTGACATTCAATTCTCGTCCCACGCGGTTCGTGCTGCACGAGCTGCGGAACGGACTCAGGCGCGGCGTGCGCGGCGTGAGTGGATCGTGCGCGCTGGGTGCGCGCCGGCCTCCACGCCTATGTGGACCAGCCGCGCGGGCTGGCTCGACGAGCTGGCCATATGGGCCGACACCGAGGCTGGCCGTGCGGCGTGTGCGCGCAAGGTGCGCGCGTCAATGCTGCTGCGGGTGGCCGAGGCTCTGGCCATGCACGCCGATCACAGCACCGGTCGGCACTGCGCCGTCACCAACACCGTTGTCGCCAAGACCACGGGCTGCACGGCGCGCACGGTCAGCACCGTGCGCGCCGTGCTCCGCGCAGCGGGTTTCGCCGTCGAGGTGCACCGCGGAACCGGATCGGCGGCAGCGCCACGGACAGCGCGCCGACCCTCGGTATGGCATCTGGTGAGCCGCCACGCGCCTGTGGATAACCGCGCTGTTTTCCACCTACCGCCATCCCGTAGGGATAGGCGGTCTTCTCTCGTTGGTAACACCTCACCAAGCACGCGCAAGCGCGCGCCGAAGACGAAATCTTCCTCCAAGAAACCACCGCAGCGAGCCCGGCGCTACGCGCCGAGGCCGCTGCACGTGCAGCAGCTCGCCGCCGGCGTTGTAGCCAACTGTCAAGGCCTCGGCGCTGTGCACGCCGGGCACATCTGCGACGCTCTCGCCCGTTCTGGTCTCGACCTCGACGCCTGGACCGCACGCGGAATCACCGCCGCACTCAATGCCGACATGCGCGCCCGCGGCTGGTCGTGGCCGGACCGCATCGAACGGCCCGGAGCGTTCCTCGCTACGCGTCTGCGACGACTACCGGTGCGCCCCTGCGGGGCGCCCCGAGGCGGCGTGACCGCCGCCAGCCTTGACAGCAGCGCGGCACAGAGCGCAGCCGTTTCTGTTCCGCTCTCACCGACGCAGGACGTCACTCCAAAACCGGTCTCGGTGCCGGCCAGCGCCAGCCATCGCGCCGCGATGCTCGCGCAGATCCGCACGACGATCACCAGCTCGAAGGCGCAACGATGAGCATGTCCGCGCCTCGAAACGCCAGAAAGATCACCCGTCCGCATGGTCCGTGGCGTCCGGTTCGACCACTGACCGGACCAATCGACAGACCACCCACGCGACCCCCGTGGCGGCGGTTAGCGTAGTCGCTGCGATGACGAATGCACGGGTCTGCGACCGGTTCCAAGTCCTACTTGACTTCGACGGCCTGCTGATCGACATGGAGCCGTTTGCGTTCGAGTTAGGTACCTCAGGCAGAGATCGTTGGAGTCGATTCTTGGCGCACACGGCCGAGGCCGCCCCCATCGTTGAAGGCGTCGAGCTGGTCGCAGCGCTGCGCCGCATCCGGTGGCGCTACTCGATCTCCACGACCAGGCCGGCCGCGGTGCAAGCGGTTCAACCTGCACCGCGCAAGACGTTCGTGGATCACCGGCCATCGATCCGCTCATGGACGCGAGCGCATCTCCCGATGCAGCCGACCAACGTCTTTCTCCGCCGCAATGCCGGCGCCGCGGAGGCCTGCAAAACCGAGCACTTCTTCGCCACCGCCACTGCTCTCCCCAAGAGACAGATGGCGGCCCTGTTCGTCGATGACGAACCTGCCGTAGTCGATGCACTCGCCGAGGAATTACCGGCGCTGCACAGCAGCGACCTCGCGGGGCTTTCCGATGCCGACCTGGCGGCCACGCTGCACTACAGCGCTGCTGCCGCCGAACCGCTACACCGCCGCCATGCCGACCAGGTGGCAGCACCCGGATAGGGAGCCTGAGGCCCCGCTATCGCCGATAGCGCGTCCCCGGCGTCGAGGTGGGCGGTGCGTTCAGGTCAGCGCCGGCGACGGACTTGTTCTGAGTAGCGCTTGTAGATTGCGGGCTCCGTGATGCCCAGTGTTGCGGCGATCTCGGCGACTGTTGCTCCGCGATTCCGTGCGTCACGGACCGCGGGAGACGGATCGGACACAACGCCGGCGACGAGCTGGAGAGTCAATAGTGCCCAGGACTTCTCGATCGCACTCATCAGCGCATAACGCGGGTCTGAGGTGTTGCGCTCGGTGAGGACAGCGGCAGCAGAAGCAGCGTCGCCGGCACCGTCTGCGAGGCCGCTGACCAGATGCGCCGCTGCCGCCAGACGAGCCGCGTCCAGAGCCGCAGCCGCGATGGTTTCACGAGCGGCGTCGGCCTGATCATCGCTGAGTCCGTACAACGCCATCTCCGCATCATAGGGCGGTGATTGGACTTTCACGGCAACCAACGATCAACCTCCTGTCTTGACTAAAACTAACTCAAAGTATAAAAAAGAATGACTGTTAGTTAGTTGAGAGGGGCGGGCGGCATGGCGAAGCGGACACGGCTGCGGATTCAGGAGGCGTGCGATGACCTGTACTGCGACCCGGATGACGCGGCGGCTGCGGGCCGGTTGCGGCAGTTGCTGGGGCGGGTGCCGGCGGCGTCCTCCAATGGTGTCGGCGCGCACGTCGGTGTGGTGTCTCGTGCGTCGTGGCGGCGGCTGGTGAAGATCGCGTGCGACGAGCTGCATGACGACCCGGCCGATGACGATGCTCGGGACCGGCTGTTGCTGCTGCTGGCCGCCGGTGACGGCGGCCTGGCCCCCGCGGTGGCCTGACGATGGATGTGTTGGCGGGCTGGTATCCGGACCCTTCCGCAGCTGCCGCGTATCGATTTTGGGATGGCCGGCAGTGGACGTCCGCAGTTGCTACCGCCCCGGTGGCCGCGGTGCCGGTGCCGGTGGCGATCGCGGCGCCCGCGACTGGTGTCAGCGGCACCCGGCGTGGACGACGCTGATCGTTGTTCTGGGTTGCCTGCCTGATCTGGCAGTGGGAGTGGCTGGTGCCGGTGGCGGCAGTCGCTGTCACCGTCGTGACCGGGTGGCGGTGGGCTCGGCGCCGCCGCGCACGGCTGGCCGCTGACGCCGACCGCCAGAATGCGTGGGCGTTGGCCGGCGATGAGCGGGGTGTCTTCGGGGACTTTCTCCCGGTTGCGGCGACGGAAAACCGGTGATCACCCGGTACTTATCCGGTGTGTGCCGATCGAGTCGTGAGCCGGGCGGGCCGCGCCGCTGCTCGGGCCACCAGCGCGCCCGCTACCAATCCTCGGTGGCGCTGGTCGCCGCGGTGGAGCACGACCAGGCCCGGCTGCGCGCCCTGCTCGCGGCAGCACCCCCGCCGTCCCCGGTCGGGTTGGACCCACAGCGCCGGTCGCAGCTGTGGCGGTGCGGTATCCGCGCCTTCGGCGCCGAGTCGGCCACGGACTTCCCAGTCATTGCCGAGCGAGCCGGTGACCCGGAGGCGTGGGACTTCTACACCAACCGTCGTGGCCGGATACAGACCTGGCAGGACCACGATGCTGACGATTTTCTCGACGACATGCGGGAGGCTGATCGGGCCGCCCTCACCGCCTACACCGCCGGTTGGTCGCCGGAGATGAACCGCGCGGTGATCGGCGATGAGCCTCCGCCGGTCGATCCCGAGGCCCGGGCGATGGCCGATCGGGTGGTGGCGGTGTTGACGCAGTTCGACGAGCATGCGCGCGCCGATCGCCGGCCGGCGGCCACGGTGCTGCGCGGTGTTCCGATGCCGCCTGGGTGGAATGACCAGCGAGAGCTGTTCGACACGGTGTATCCGGTCGGTGCGCGGGTGGATTTGGGGCAGATCGCCAGCACGTCGCACAACACGGCCGTGGCGCTGGAGTTCGCCGATGAGGAGCAGGCCTACATCATGGTGATCCAGTCGCGGGCGGCGCTGCCCATCCGGTCGGTATCGGCTAACCCGACCGAGGACGAGTCGATTCTGGGGCCGGCGCAGCGGTTGCGGGTGGTGCACGTCGACCCGCAGGGGCAGGCCACCGCCGGCAGGCCGGCGGTCTATCTGGTCGCCGAGGATCTGGTGGCCGCCGAACAAGCTCGCGCCGGCGCGGTGCGGGCGTCAGCGTGAAGGGAGACCATCGGGCCATGGATGCCACACCGAGGTCGAGGTCAGCCGTGCTGACCCGCGCCCAGCTCGATCTGCTCGCCGAGCGTGTCGAGGCGGGCGCGGACCCGCACGGCCTGGCGTTGTGGATTTCGCGGATCACCGCGACCGGTGCGCTGAGTGTCGAGACGATCCGGGCCGCCGCCGAGGATCTCAAGCTCGGCTATGACGACGGCTGGTATGCCGCCGCTGACGCCGCCGCCGAGCGTTCACCGTCGTCGTGAGCGAAGAGGTCGCCGTGCCGGCGGGCATGACCGCGCTGGTTTACCCGGAGTGGGCCAGCGCGGCCGACCCGGACATTCCTCGTCAGCTCACCGCTGTCGCGGTGCGGCTCTACGAGCTGTTCGGCAGCGGCGATCCCGCCGCCAGTGCGCTCCCGGAGTTCCCGTTTAGCACGGCCACCGGCCAGGGATCGGGCATCGACGCCTATGACAACCTCAAACGGGACTTCCAGCGCATCGAATCCGAGTTCGACGCTGCGGCAGAGGCATTCAAGAGTGCGGTGCAAGATTCGGCGTATCGAACGCGCGCTGGCCGCGACGCGATCAACAACGCGATTGCCACGTTCAACTCCACCGCCGAAGCGCTCGACAGCGGTGACTGGGACGGGCTCTTGCAGGCCGAGTCCACGATGCTGGCCACGGTCAAAACCGAAGTGAACAAGGCGGCCCAGGCCGAGCCGGTACCCCTGCCGCCCGGTGAGGACACCCCGCCGGCCATCCCGTTGCCCGGCGTCGACACTCCGCCGGCGGGGACACCGCCGGCGGCTGCGGCCAAGGAACCGAAACCAGGCTCAGGTGGTCTGGCTGAGCTGTTGTCCACCCTCGGGAGTGGCGCTCCGCTCGGCGGCGGCCTGCCGATGGCGGGTAATCCGCTGGGTGGGCTGACAGGGCTGCCAGGACTCACGCCTCAGAACGCCGGGGGAGGAATGGGAAACCCGGGTGGCCGCAGTGCCGCACCGACTTCAATGCGGGCCGATGATGTGGTCGAGCCTCCGAGCCCCCTGGATGAGGCAGGAGACGACGGCGCTGCGCCATCGATCACACCGTTGAATCCCGGCCCGCAGAACCCACCTCCACCCGCGACGGCCGCACCCACCGAAGCGCCGGGGACGGAGGAACCCGGACACCGGAGTGCCGTCGCCCACGCCGCGCACACCGTGACTCTCCCGGACGGCACCACGGTCGAGGCGCCCAACAAACAGGCCGCCGAGGCAGCCCAGAACGCCATCGACACGGCCTCACCGGATGGCGATGCCGCGCAGAAGGCCTACAGCCCGACCGGGCTGCAACTGCCTGAAGAGGGCAAGAACCTCGGCGCCAAGGTCGACCCTGCCGATATGGCACCGGGGGACGTGCTGAAGTGGCAGGACAAGACCATGGTCGCGGTCGCGCCGGATCTCGTCGCTGACCCGACCCAGCCCGGCGTGACCCACACACTCGAGGACGTCCTGAAAGACCAGCGCGGCTTTCAGGGCGTGTTCCGACCCACCGCTGCCGCACCACCTACCGCTCCGGCCGCACCGCCACCAGTAGCGGCTCCGCGGTCTGAAGTTCCGCCGGCGCCCAGCGCCACGGTCCCTCAGTCAGCACCACCATCCCCGTTCGAAAACCTGCTCTGACCAGCATCGCACCGAACACCTGCCGAAGGACGTGACACGAGATCGGCAATAGATCCGCTTCGGGCGACGCTGTTCTGCATGGTCGTTTTCTACGGTTTGAGGCATGGACGGAAATACGCCCGCAGAACGCGTCGGAGGCGAGGCCTGTGCACCGTGGGTGGCTAGCGTGCTCGACATGCCAGCACAAGCGTGGGTGACGTTGATCGTCGGTCTGATCGCCATCGCCGGTGTGCTGATCACCTGGCGGCAGAAGAACACCGCCGATCGGCGTAGTGAGTGGTGGCGGCGCCTGGCGTGGGCCTATGAACGTGTCTTCAGTGACGACCCGGCTGAGCAAGAACTGGGATGGGAACTGATCAATGTGCTGGTTGCTTCGCCGCTCGCAACCAAGGACGATTCGGATATCGTTCAAGTAGTGGGTGAACTCATCGCCCGCAGCGCCGCAGAGGAGGGTGACGATGGCGAAGCAGCAGTGGCCCTCGAAGAACCCTCAGGGGACCAAGACGACGAAAACCCCACCGGCAGGCAAGACCTATAGCCTGTCCGTGCGCAAGGCTGCGGCCCGGGCCGCGGTCACCGCGAGCAAAAAGACCGGCCGTCCTGTCGATCCCCGCGTCGCCAAGCTCGCCGACTCCTAACCGCCCGATGGCCGACCCGTCCCAGGCCAACCGGAGGATGAAGACCGTCCGGTCGGCTCGGCGCAGCACCGAGCTTGGAGGGGGCGAGCAGCACCGCCGCCACTCGGCAGATCAGCTCGCTTACCTGCGAGGCACGATCACCGCCACGCAGGTAGGTGCCGGGTACGCCGGCGTTATGGCGTCCTGTAGCCGCCCTGGTGAGATGTCTCAGTTGACTCCACGCATCGCCCAAACTCGCGTCCCCTTGGGGGTCACGCCTTCCCCTCGTTGCTGTTGTGCAGATCCTTAACAGTGCCGATAAACACGTCAGTGATCTCGGGCAGCCGGGATACCAGGTCCCACAGCGGCTTATCGCTCTCGTACCGCCCCGCGGCATTCGCCTGGTCCCACTGCTGCTTCCAGGTTGCATAACCAGGCAGATCATCGGGGTCGGAGCTGTAATCCAGCGGATCAAGCCCATCGGGGTGTTTCGGCCGGATCATGTAAAAACGTGCTAATCGTCCGGTGTGGCGGTGGTACGCAACCACGTTGATCTTGAGCTCACTAGGCATGTCGCTGCGCATCTGTACGCGGCCCAGAAGCTGCCACTCGTCCAGGTCTGGCACCTGCAGGCAGGTGCCCTCGGTCAGCGTGATAGCCATCCGTCCATCGGAGTCGACATGCGCGATCACCTGGTCGGGGCTGCTGGGACCGTAGTCGGGCTGCAGTGGCGGGGTAGGAGTGATGCTCATGCGCGATCCCCTTCGGCGTGACTCAGAGACGACAAACCCCCGGGGAGGAGCCCCGGGGGTGCCGCACCCTCTTTGCGCAGGGCCAATGCCGTCCTTCTCCCGACACCCAAACCTGGGGCGGCAGCGACATCCAGCGCGAGCGTGCCCACCGAAAAGGAAGCCAAGTGCGAGCTAAACAGTTCTGTGGACCAGGTGTGCCGCTACGCTACCTCACTGCCGCGGCTAGGTCCAAGGACCATATGTCGTTTGCACCCGGTATACCCCTGCGCTAGCGCCCGGTACTATGTAATTACTTGACCAAGTGTGGCAGGTCTTCATTCAAGAAGTAGCAGGTGAAAGCCAGTGCCCGAGCAGCCCCAACGTCAGATGCCGTCACGCCGCACTGCGCAAACATTCGCGGGAACTACTGCCCACCGCGGCGCGCCGGTGCGACGGGCCTTCGTGACCCGCCAGGGTGAGAGTCCAACGGGGCTCGAAGCCGTGATGCGAGCTGCCCGCGGCGGTGCGGGCGGCGGACGTGGCGGCCGCACCCGGCTGGCACTGCTACTGAGCCTGTGGTGGGTCAACTCGATGCCGCCCTACTCGTCGCAGCGACCTGCGAGCTGGTGGGCCGAGCTGATTGGTATGAACGATCCGGTCAAAGGGCCTCGCACCATCGCGGCCAACTTTCAGGAGCTCGCGCGGCGGGGCTTCATCGCAATCGAACCCGGTGAGCCGGGTATGGCCAACGTGGTCACTCTGCTCGATGACCATGCTCAGCCGGGTAAGCCGTATCTACGTCCTGACGGTAAAAGCGGATCGTATTTTCGTGTGCCACAAGAACTCTGGACTACCGGAGCGATCGCCAGGCTCAGCGGCCCAGGCCTGGCGATGTACTTGATCGTGCTGTCCTATCACCACCGCCCGACGGGGATCGAACACCCGCCAGGAGAGGGCATCCGCACACCGACAGCTCCTCCGGTGTGGTTTTCCCCCAAAGGGTTCAGCGAACGGCATGGACTCTCCGAAGACACCCGGTTAGCCGGAATCCGGGACCTTCGCGACGCAGGCATCATCGAAGTTGAGACCGAGCACATCGACGTCCAGAATCAATCAGGGTCCGGACATCGCCGATTTCGCCGACAACTGTTGACCCTGCACCCGCTCTACGTTCCGCCGCTGCCCGGTCGGGCCCCGTCCCGCAACCCGGCCACGGCCCCGATGTGACAGATCCAGGCGGCAATTCGCCGTGAGCGCTTCTTCTATCGAAACGAGATCGATCGCTCCATCGTCCTCAACTAGGGTCGCCGCCGCCACACCTCTGGTACCCGGCTGTTGGCCGTGTACCAGTCAGTCAGGGCGGGGTCGATAGCTTTGAGTAGTCGTGCCACCGTCCGGTGATATCCCATGGCGTCGATGTCGAGCAGGGGTTCCATGTGCGCGACCCGATTGCGGATGCTGTGCAACCGCTCGACCCAGAACTTGACCACCGCCGGGTCGGAGTGATGCGGAAAAGCTTGGTGCAGCGCCTCATTCCACAATCGGGCCTGGGGAGCCGGTTTCAACCCAGAGGGAGTGGTGGAGGGGTCCTTACGGGGCAGCAGCACGTTCCACGTACCAAACGTCAGGTGCGCAACGACATCATCGTGATCGACTGCATGACCGTGGCGGCGGTGTCCTGGCGCGCGCGCATCCCGGTCTTTCTCCGCGCGGCGCAATGCGTCGTCATAGGTTGAATGATTTCCGGGAGCTCCGCGCCTACGCGGATTGAGCACCCCCCACAGCGGTGTGGCCGGCGTTTTGACCCATTCATGGTTGTAGGTGATCCCACGAGTCGGGTGAGTTGGTTGCGCGGCGTTCCAACTTCTCAGCTGCGTATCGATGGCATTGCGCAGGAATATTTCGGCTATGCCAAGCGCTTCATACATTGCTCCGGCCAGTTCGATGTTCCAGCGGTAGAGACGGAGCGCAGCGCTCAGGTCAGAGCCGGTGACGAGTAGGTACGGCGTCAATCGGGCGCCGGTGATGTGATCGGTGACGGCCGTGAGCTTCGGACCTTGAAGCACGGAGCGTCTCCTTGCTAGTCTAGATGTAGAGGCGAGGGCTTGGACCTTGCGAAAACTGAAGGTACCCTCCGCGGCCATATGGCTTCGGGGGGCCTTTTCTTTTTCAAGGGATTACACCTGCCCTGTGAGGCAGTGCTGGGCCGGGCATCGGTGCCCAGATCACCCGCGCTCGCGGCATATCCCGATCCAGCGTCTCTCCCTCCGCCACGCCGGTCCTTCCGCAAAACAGCGCCGCGTGGCAGATCTCGCGACCCCAGATGCGGTCGGCCTGGCCGTATCTAGGCATGAAAAAGCCTCGCGCGTCGAAATCGAGATTCGACGACTGCGAGGCAAGAGCCAGCGTGGTATGCGCGTGCGGGGCCGCTGACAGTGGCCGTCCGGTGCGCAGACGGGTTACGGCGGCATCAGCTGGGTTCTCCCGGCGGAACAGTGCTCATCAGAAGAGGACTACCGCCGCCACTCGCGAAGCGCGACCGCGACAGCGCCGACTATCTCGGCTAGCCCCTTCAGGAAGGCGATAATGCGTTCCATCGGCTCATCGCGCCGGCAAAACACCGCCCGGTTGACCATCACCAGTACAAGCAGAATCCAGACCAGATTCCACGCGTCCGAGACGACCACATTGACCTCCTTGCGAGGTGTACCAACAGAAAGTGCCCGACCGTGGGGCCGGGCACAAAAAAAGCCGGGAAGACCCGGCTTCGACGCGCAAATAGCGCGCCCTCTCATGGTTAAAAACCACGAAAAGATCAGTCCAACAGTATATTTGGATGACTAGACAACTTGCAGAACTGGCTGCGTGCGCAGTTGATCGGTGAACCGCGAGCAGGGGCGGGAGAGAAACTTTCGCGGTAGCGACTGGATGTGGGCACAGTCGTGCTACAGCATCTGTGCGGCAAGTTTACCTATCGAGGTAGGTAAGGGGGAGTGAATGTCTCACTGCTTGGCGTGTCGGCTCGCTAACCAGAGTTTGGGCGCACTAACGGCACCTGTTTGACTGTACTCGCAGGTAGATGCGCCCGAATGGAAGCAAGTAACCTGGGCGTGTCGCACCGAGTCGCATCTAGATCAGGCGGGGGTCGCCGTCTTCGTCCAGGATTATCTGCCGATCGCCGCGCTGGAGAGCATCGAGTGCGAGATCTATCTCGTGCACGGCCAGATCGGTGATGCGGCTAGGTCCAAGGACGATGATCTGCTCAGCTTGATCAGCGCCTCCGCCGGCCGCTAGGCCGACGTACTCCGCGTTGGGGGCGACGACGAACTGCAGATCCCAACCAATGTCGCGTCCCACCTCGCGCGCGCGTCGGTTGAGAGCTTGTACGTCGTCATCGGTCAGCACGCGCGATTGCCCCCGCTCGTCATCAGGCGGTGTTGGAGTTGTTGCGGCGCAACGTATTTAGCTCGTCGAGCAACTGCTCATAGCGTGCGAGGGACATGACGACGGCGGCGGGCTTGCCGGCGGTGCCGGCCAGGACGACGTTGCCGCCGCTGGTGGTCACCTGATTGATCAGGTGTTGGTGCAGTTCGTGGGCCGGGATCAGCTCACTGGGGACGGCTTGCGCGCCGCCGAGGGCTTCAACGGTGGTACGGATCATCGGATTGCCTTTCAGAAGTGGTCGCTCTGGTGTCCCCTCGGCCCGACTGTCGAGCCGAGGGGACACCCGTCGAGTCCGGTTGATGCTCAACCGCGTTCGGTGACCGTGGTGTTGGGGTGCCGCGCAGCGGTGGAGCCCTTCACGAACTTGCCGGTGATGGCACTGCGGTGATGGGTCCCACTGCTGCGGTTGGCGCCCCGTTCGGTGACCGTGGTCTTGGGGTTGCGCGCCGCGGTGGACGCCTTGACGTAGCGACCGGTGGTCGCGCTGCGGTGATGTCCCTTGGCCATTGTTTTGTCCTTTCGTGTTGTCCGGCCCGGTGTTGAGCCGGATACCGGTCTATAAGTGCGCTCGTCGGCTCGATCCCTGAATTCCTCCGAGTCGTCTTGCCTGTGGCCGTCCTCGGCGGCGCGGCGGGCTAGTGCGTCGCCTTCGGCGGCGGTCACCGACCTGCGGGCTACTCGCCCGGTGCGGGTGCCCAACGAGCTGGCGTTGATGAGTGCGGTGAGGTGCTTGATGGTGGTGGTCACGACGTCCTCTTTCGGTTTCGGATTTGGCGGAGTTGATAGCCGATGAGGTTTTCCACGCTCTTGGCGTCGCGCAGGCCCAGCTCGTCGGCGATCTCGCGCTGGGTGAAGCCGTGCTCCTGCAGGAACAGCGCTCGGCGCGCCCGGTCGGTGCTCAGCAGCGCCATCGCCTCGGCCACCGTGTCGTTGGCGACGATGGTCTCCTCGATGCCCTTGATGATGTCGAACCGGTCCTCGGGCAGCTCGGCCATCGGCGTGGTGGCCTGCTCAATTCGTTCGAGTTCGGTCCGCAGTGCGCTGCGGTAGATGTTGGCGAACTGATAGAGGCACTGGCCGATGAAGAACGTGCCCAGCGACGCCCCACCCGAGGACTGCCAGCGGTGGGTCATGAGCACCTTGTCGCGGAAGTAGATCAGCGCGGCGACCACGGTGTCTTTGGCGATGTCGTCGATGGCCTCATTCTCAGGCCAGCCCTCGATGCGGCCCAGGCCGTAGCCGGTCAGCGCCTTGGCCTTGCCGTAGATGGTGCCGTGGCGGATCCAGGCGCGCAGCACACCGAGGCCGTAGCGGGTCAGCTCGCGGGAGAACCGCTCCCACAGCCGGCCGGTGAACTGCTCCAACTGCAGCGCCAGCAACAGCTCCTCATCGGCTTGAAGACGCCGGAGTCGTTCCAGTTCGTCGGCAAGTTCGGCGGCCAGATCAGGGTCGTCGAGCCAGGCACCGACCAAGCCTTCATCAATGCCCTGGATGTCGTCCTGGTTGTCCGGTTGTAAGCGCGCGGCATCAACGGGCGGGCCGGGGCGGCGTGCCGGTCGATCCATGGCTACATCTCCAGGAGGCGAGAAAGAGACAACCGATCCCTACGGTTGTCGCTTCCTCTTAAGTCCGCGCGTACCGCCTACCCCTGAAATCTGAAAAAAGTTTTTCCAGGCGAAGCAGTCGCGGGCCGTGCAGCGACCATTGTCCCAGGTCGAGCCGACAAGCCTCGGCATCAGAGAGGTGGGGCTGCTGCCAGACCGAATCGTCGTACGCGGCTTCTCTGAGGCGCGGGTCAAGGCAGCTGCCAACTCTGGACATCACGAAACAGAAGGTGGCTTGTGTGGGCGATAAGCTGAGGCCCGCCAAAGACTCAGTGTGCCGAAGGGGAGATCCGGTGGAGGATCCGTTGCCGTGGACGGCGGCTGCGCCCGATATGGCGTCGATCGCCTGGGGTCTGGACGCGGTCAGAGCCGCCGAGACTCGCAGTGCTTCCGAGATCAAAGCCGCCCTCATCATCGCCGTGGCGATCGTGGCGGCAGGACTGCTGATCGCCGGCGCGATCCTGGTGGCCGCGTAATGGCCACGGTGATACGCGATGGCGATGGCACGGACGCAGGTTTGGTTCACCGCTGACCTACATATCGGGCACCGCCTCGTAGCCGGTCTGCGGGGCTTTGACGATGATCCCGCCGGCCATGACGTCGAGCTGGCCCGGCATTGGGACGCCCAGGTCGCCGACACCGATGTGGTGTGGTTGCTCGGTGACATCTCCGGTGGAGGCCGGGGCAGCCAGCAGCGCGCCTTGGCCTGGCTTGCCGACCGGCCGGGGACCAAGCACCTGATCGCCGGCAATCACGACAGCGTGCACCCGATGCACGAGGATGCTCATAAAGCGCTGCCCGCATATCTGGAGGTGTTCGCTTCGGTGCAGCAGTCGGCTCGACGCAAACTCGCCGGTCACCAGTTGCTGCTATCGCACTTCCCCTACCTCGACGGCACCGATTCGGGGGAGGGGCGAGTAGGTCGACGTTTTGATCAGTGGCGGCTGCCCGACTGCGGGGCATGGCTGCTGCACGGCCACACCCACAGCACCGGCCGGCGCAGCGGACCGCGCAGCATCCATGTCGGCCTCGATGCCTGGGGGTTGGCACCGGTTTCCATTGACGAGATCGTTCAAATCCTCGACAGCGCAAGACCATAAACGCCGCCGCCTCTCAGGTATTGCGACTGCAATACCTGATACATTGCGCGTATGTCGGACGGTGGTGTCGAGACGCGGCAGGCGCGCTATATCCGCAACAGGGCGGCGCGCACCGCCTCGGACAGTTCGGCTCAGCGGAGGCCATGGTCCATCCCGGATGCGCGGGTCGCCCTGGATGTGAGGCTGACCGTGCCGCAGGCCGCGTTGCAGGTCGGACGCACAGCCAGTGCGGTGGAGTCGTTGCGGCGGCGCTGGCGGCTGGGACGCCTCCCTGATGCGTTGGCCGCACACCTCCCGCCGCCGGTGCAGGGTGCAGCGAATGAGTGAGCACTGGGTCTATACCGGCGGGCGGAGCTATCTAGTCACCGGGGACGACGGCGGCGAGCTCGACGACATCCTGGCGTGGATGGCCGCCGACCACGGCCGGCCGGCGCCGGTGGTGGCGTTGTCGCGCCAGCAGGTGCTGACCCGCATCGCGCGCACCACCCTGCCGACCGGTTTCCCCGACCCGGACGTGGTGATCGGAGATCCCGACCGGGAAACCGGAGCCACCCGCGGGTGGCTGGAACAGACCGTGCAGCGCTGGGAGGACACCCACCTCGACACGTCCGAAACCGAAGACGCCCCCGCAGGCGCCCCGGTGGGGGACACCGCTGCCGATGATGCCGAGGTCGGGTCGCAGACGCCGTGGACACCGAAGACGCGGGTATGGGAAGAGCCGATCACCGCCGACGGGCGCATCGTGTTGATCACCAGCCGCGGTGTGGTCGCCCCCTCGGGAACGGTGCTGGCCGGGCCGATGCCCGATGGCAGTGCGCTCGGCGCCCTGCTGGGGTGGCGCTGGCCCCGCAAACCCAAAGAGCTGCCGCAGCTGTGGCTGACCTACGAGGCGCTGGAGGCACTCGGGTTCCCCACCGATAGCGAGGCACCGATCGACGCCGCCGCCACGGTCGCGCAACTGTTCCACGGTGACGTGTCGTGGTCCCAATCCGGTTGGTTCACAGTCAAATTTGGTGGCGACGATGACGGCCAGGCCCGCAGCGCACACGTGGTGTTGATCCCGCTGCTCTACACAGATCCACCGGCGCAGCGGCCCGGGGACATGGGGGTGGCCGGCTGGGAGGGCACCGCCACCGAGCTGCCCGAAGACGAAACCGCGGCGGTGCGCCTGCTGGCCCAGCGGATGGTGTGGCTGTCCGGGATCGCCGAGGGGGTGGCGCCGGCATCGCGGTGGGCCACGGTCGGCGCCCAGGTGCTCGACGCGGTGCGCCGCCGCGGACGCCAAGGCCAGAAGACCATCGAGGCCTGCCCGCTACCAGCGCAGGTGGCCGTGGAATCCGGCGGTCAGCTCGAACCGATCGTCGCACCCACCTGGGACCATCGCCCGCACCGCGCGATCGGCGACCAGATCGACGTCGAGGTCGACCAGCGCGCGGCCTATCTGGCCTCGGCGGTCCAGGTCGAACTGGGCCACGGCCCACCGCGAGAGCTGCAACGGATCTCCACGTCGGTGTTCGACGAGCAAAAGCCGCCGTTCGGGTTGTGGCGTATCGCGATGCCGGCGGCCGGAGATCTCGACGGGCTGACCAAGCGGCTGCCGCTGCCGCACCCGGCGATGCGATGGGACGCACCGGTGACGGTGTGGGTCACCACCCGCGCCGTGCAGCATCTGAGCGCCCCGGTCGAACTCGGCGGCGCGGGGCTGAGTGTGGCCGAACTCGACATCGACGCCGCCTGGGTGTGGCCACAGCAGGGACGGATGCTGCGCACCTGGGCAGATGTGCTGCGCGCCAAGCTGATCGAGGCCCGCGAGGCCGACCGCGAGGACTATCAGGACTTCATCAAGGGCATCTACACCACGTATCTGGGGCGGATGAGCACCGACAAGTGGGGACCGCAGCAGCGCTCCCACCAGCAGCCCGCCTGGTATGCCGCCATTCGAGCCGACACCCGCTGGCGTGCCCTGCGCTACGCCCGACGCATCGCCGACACCCACGGCCTGTACCCGATCTCCGCCGAGCTGGACGCCTGGGTGTACCGGCTCGATCCCGATGTTGATCCGCAGATCCTGGCCGAGGACTCCACCGCCAACGGCAAGTACCGGGTCAAGTGGACCAGCGCCGACCCCGGTGAAGGCGCGCCGGCGTGAGAAAGATCCGCCTGGGCGGCTCAGCACCGCCCAGCGGCCCGAACCCGGCAGCCCCGGAGGCAGCGGCCCCACCGCCGCGCACGGCCGCGCCAGCATCGCGGCAGGGGCAGGTGCGGGGGTTCGCCGCGGCCTTCCGGGATCTGGTGGACCGCAAGCTGCGCGAACTCACCGGACAACGCTGGGCCGGGGTGAGCGAGGCCCAGCGCCGCGCCGAGGCCGCCCGCCGTGGTGCCCGCGACATGGCGCGGCGCATCGAACGCGAGACCGGCCGGCGCCCTGCGGAGAGCACCATCCGCCGCCACGCCGCCCGGGGCACCGCACCCAAAGGGGTCGACCAGGCCCGCGCCGAGCGCCAAGCCGCCATCGACCGCGCTGGTGGCCTCAAGCCGTTCGCGGCGCGCGCCGGCATCAGCCAGCGGGCCGCAGGCCGGTGGCGCGACGCCGGCGGCACCTTGGCGCCGCCGGCCGGTGTCACGGTGATCGTCGTCGAGTTCACCGTGATCGGCGACCTCTTCCACGCTGGCAAGCGCGGCCAGATCACCCCCGACTACGACCGCCAGCTCACCGGACAGCTGCACCTGTCCGGTGAGGACGCCGAGGTGTTCGTGACGGCCTACGCCATCGAGGACACCGAGACCCAGCGCGACCTACTCAGCGACCAGATCACCGTGCAGGTGCTTCCGGACTGGGGTGGTCGGCCCGGGCGCACCATGACGGTCAAGGTCATCGAGGACATCCGCATCCACGACTAGGGCTCCATGGTGGCCAGGTCGTGCATCGGGCGCGTGACGAGCGCTTCGATTAGGTCGACCAGCACCACACCGATGTCGGGCAGAACGTCGGTGTGGCCGGTGAACATCGCGACGACGCACACCGCCAGCCAGGACGCGACGATGACGACTACCGTGGTCAGCAGAAGCTTGAGCGCGGTCAGCAGATGAGAAGACATGCCTCCCCCTCACAGGGGTTGAAAGCGACGAGACGACCGTGGCCGTCCCCACCGCGACCCCACTGGCCCCGGTAACTCTTCCCGTGAGTCAGAGCGTGTTTTACAGGTATGAAGTCCATAGAGGCTGGTCAGAGGCGTGACCAATACCCCGTTGCATTGTGTGCCTGATAGGCACACAATGGATGGCATGGCTACGAAGACGGAACGGTTCGCGGTGCGCCTGACTGCTGAGCAGGACGCGCTGATTCGTCGTGCCGCCGAAGTGGAGGGGACCGATCTGACCAACTTCACGGTGACCGCGACGCTGGCTCATGCCCGCGACGTGCTCGCCGATCGCCGGCTGTTCATGCTCGACGCACCGGCCTGGTCGGAGTTCGTGTCAGTGCTGGACCGGCCGGTGTCGCACAAGCCGCGGCTGGAGAAGTTGTTCGCGGAGTCCTCGATCTTCGACGAGTGAGCGGCTACAGCGCGCCCCGGCCGATCAGCGAGCACGATGTGGTCGCCGAGTTCGACAGCGGCGAGCCCACCCTGGATGAGTACCTGCGGGGACGCGCCCTGGCCAACCACGTCGAGGGTGCCTCCCGGTGTTTCGTGACGTGCCGGGATGGCCGTGTCGTCGGGTTCTACGCGCTGGCCTCGGCGGCGGTGGAGCGCGCCGGAACACCCGGGCGGGTGCGGCGCAACATGCCCGATCCGGTGCCGGTGATCCTGTTGTCGCGGCTGGCGATCGACCGCAAGGAACAGGGCAAGGGGCTGGGCGCGCAGCTGCTGCGTGACGCGATCACCCGCGCGGTGGCGGCTGCGGAGATCATCGGTGTACGGGCACTGCTGGTGCACGCCCTGCACGAGCAGGCCCGCACGTTTTACGCGCACTTCGATTTCGAGCCCTCACCGACCGACCCGCTGCACCTGCTGCTGTTGATCAAAGACGCCCGCGCCCTGCTCAACCCGCCGCAGAAGTGACCCCGCTGATGCCCGACGACACGGAGAACGCACCCGGGGACCGCCGCTGGCGATCAGCAGAGACCTTCCAGGGGTTTCTCGACCACATGGACGAGTTCCGGCGGTCACCGCAGGGCCAGCAGCTCCAGGCCGATCAACAAGCCGCCGAGGCCGACCTGCAGGCGTGGCTGGCCGATCAGCCGGGCGTCGTCATCGGCCGCCACGGCGGTCAGGTGCCCGAACAATGGGAGGGCCAGGTCGACGGGCACAGCTTCTACTTCCGCGAACGGGGCGGGGACTGGGACATCGAACTGGACCTGCACGAGCAGCAGCCCGGCATCACCAGGGGAGACCTCATCGCCACCGGCACAATCACCGCCCCCGGATATGGGCAGAGCCCTCAGGAGCGGGCGGCGTTCATCGTCACCACCATCCGCAACCATCTGCGGCACACGCAGACCGCCGAGGCCGCCGCCAGGCCGGACTACGCCTACCGGGTCAAGTGGTCGCCGGCGGACAACGAGTTCGTGGGCCTGGTCGCCGAGTTCCCCTCGCTGTCCTGGCTGGCCCCCACCGAGGACGAGGCGCTGCGCGGCATCATCAAGGTCGTCGAGCAGATCGCGGCCGATGACCCCGACACCGGCGGCGGTGAGGGACTCCGATGACCGAGGAGAACGGCGTTGACACGGAGTTGCTGGGACAGTCGGCGTTCCACAAGCTCACGCACGCCTTCGCGATCCGCGACCGACTGCGCGATGTGCTGGCCCAGCAGCAGGCGATCGAGCGGCAATACCACCGGAGGGTCACAGGTGGGTCCAGACAACGGAGCCTCCGGGTTGGCAGACCTGGAGGCTGTGTCCGATCAAGCTGGCACTCGGTTTCGGACCGGGGTGGCTAACCCCATTTCCCATCCCCGATGGGTGTCTTGGAGGACAACTTCAACGGTAGCTCTCCATGGCTGCTGTACCCATCGACACGCCGCGCACCGGGCCGGACGTGATCTATGCAGGTGCCAGGTCCAGGGTGGATCCAGGCGCTCGCATGCCCGTGATGGCGGCGCGGAGTGCACGCAGCGCGCGGACATCATCCTCGTTGTAACCGGTGAGTGTGTTCCACGCGCTTTGATCCCCGGAGCGGGCCGCATCGATCCATGCGTAGGTGTCGGCGCCTGTGGCGCCGGGGGTGCGCCAATGTGCGCCGGCGGCGGGAGCCAGCTGTTTGAGGCTGTATCCGGCGGGTCCATAGAAGTTGGGACGAATGGTGTCGGCGAGGACGTCGACGGCACGATAAAGAATCGTGTCAGCGGCCGGACCGAGGATGCGGCGTAGTTGACGGGGTTCAGTGGAGCCGTAGTGAAACCACACCGCGGTGCTGTCGTCGTGGTTGGCGAGTTGCTCGGCGATCCAGCTTAAAAACTGTGTGGCCAAGGCATGTTCGTCGAAATCTGAGCTGGGAGAGCCGAAGGCGTAATAAGTCGGAGCGGTGGTCGATGTGCTCAGAAGTGCTCCCCACAGGTACACCCTCCCGTCACGGTCGAACTCGCAATCCACGTCGATTTCGACGGCGGCGACGGTCACCGATTGGGTGTCAGTGGTTCGGATGAGGCGCGTCGTGGTGGGGGTGGGGAAGGCCAAGTCGATGGTGGCAACGGAAACGGTGGCGTCCTCGTCGACGCCGAGTAGTGCGCCGACAAGAGCGTCAAGCCGTTGGCCCGCGGGACTGCTGGTGAGATGTCTGCGGACGTCGCGGCGGATGGTGACGAAGTTCTCCGATCGGAAGGACATTGCGCTGATCTCGGCGGCCAGTTCACGTGCTAGCGCGGCGATTTCGGTGTGGATCGGATCGTCGGGGTCGTAGGTGGGGATTGGCAATTTCCATACGGCTTTATCGATGTGGCGTTCATCCTTGCCGTACGACATCAGTGGTCGAACCAGTTCGGTCAGGCTCGGCGCGTTGAGGATCCCGACGAGATAATGGCCCTCACTGGTAGTACTGACCGCCGCCCAGTACACAGCATGCTCGACGAGGGCGGCGGGGTCGGTCACCAAAGCCGCCGAAACGTGCATTCCGGACGCAGCGTAGGCCACCCGGATCGGTGGGACGGGCAGCTGCTGGGTGAGCTTGCGCATGTGGTCGATCTGCGAACCCAGGGTCATCTTGGAGCCACTATGAGCAGTCCAAAGGGCTTCTCCGGCACGCATCCAGGCAGCTAGGCCGGGGTACGCATCGATCTTGGCGTGTTCCCCATCCAGGACTTCTCCAGTGCGGGTGAGTGGGACGACGAATCGTTCTGGGGTGCGCATGTGGAAGGGCACGATCTGTTCACCAAGGAGAGTGGGCCAGACGAATTCCGACTCCACGATGCCGGACAACGCGGGGAGGCCCTTCCAGGGCTGTTTTTCGGCGGCAGAGCGTTTGGACTGCACTGCTAGTCGACCGGTGGGGACGCCGAGCCCCGTGGTTGGGGCATCTTCGACACGGAAGAGCAGGCGGGGAAACAAGTTGGCGCCGTTGCTAAAACGTGCGGCATACGGGGAGCGTTCGTCGTCCTCGGAACCAACGCTGAGTTCGCCGAGGTGTTGGCGGAGCTGGGTTGCGGTCTCGACGTGAGCGTGTCGATGCGGTGCGCGCCCGGTCCAGATCAATGCGGTAGTTGGCATCGGTTTAGCGGTGGTGGTGCGGGTTCCGAACACGACTGCTGAGCTTCGAGGAAAAAGGTGGGGACGGATGCGGCGCAGATCCCAGCTGGGACTGAAGGCGACGTGGGCGCCGTCGAACTGGCCGCGACGGAATCCCGCCCAGTATTCACGGTCAACCACAGAGTTGGGCACGACGAACGCGAAGCTACCGCCGGTCTTGAGGTAGCGCTCGACGGCGCGGGCGATGAAGAGGCCGGCGAGGTCTTGATGGGTAGCAGTGGTTTCGTTGTGCCAGAAGCTGCGGTCAGTAGCCAGAGATTTGAACCGTCGCTGCATGGCGGCGGTCATGTATCTGTAGGACAGCCACGGCGGGTTACCGACGAGAACGTCGACGCGGTTCTCATCGCGTCCGAGCCAGGCGGGGCGGGCCGCGTTTCGGATGTAGTAGCTCCAAATGTGGTTGCGGCCGGCCTCGTGCAACTCTTTGAGCCGGGCGAAGTTGGCGTTGAGGGCGGGCAGGTCGGCGGCATTGAGCGCCAGGCGGCGCACGGTGCCCTCACTGAGCCGGTTGGTTGTCTTGCCCGCGGCCCGACCGGACTCATCGACGAGTGCCTGCACCAGATCGTCGAAGCTGGCGCTGTTGGCCAGCAGGTGGTCGGCGAAGCGCAGCTCCCCGGACAGCAGCTGATCACCGGTGTCAGTCGGAATCACCAGGTAATCGACGGTGAGCAGATCCTCACGCTGATCCCAGCCCAGCGAGTCTCCGAGGTAAACCGGCACCGATAGGCTGCCCCGTTCGCGGGCGTTGAGCCGGTCGCGGCCCAGTGCCAGTAGGTAGGTGACCCGCGCCAGCGCGACGGCGACCGGGTGTAAGTCGATGCCGATCACCTGTGAAGAGACTTGAGCCATCGCATCAGCCAGACTGACCCCGGACGCATCCGCGGCCGCCAAGAAGCGGCGCACCGCGTAGAACAGGAACGTTCCTGAGCCGCAGCTGGGATCTAGTACCCGCTGGTTGAGCGGGTCGGTAATTGTCTGGGCGACAACGCGATTGGCGAGCCAGTCCGGGGTGTAGTACTCGCCGAGCGCCTTGCGGGTTTGCGCCGAGATCACCGACTCGTAGAGCACTTTGAGCACGTCGTGCTCGACAGCCGACCAGTCGAAGCGGGCCAGGCGGCGCGCCAGTGAGGTGATGTAGCCCTCGCCGCCGGGGACTTCGAGCACCCAGTCGAAGAAGTCCCGGTCCACGACCCCGTGCAGGCCGGCGACGGCGAACTGATCACCGGACAGCAGCGTTGCGGGCGCGAGATCCTCAGCCCGCAGGCCTAGGACAAGGTGGGCGATGATCTCGGCGGAGTTGACTAGCAGGGTGTGTTCGAGAAACAGCTCGTCGCTGTCGGTGAATTGGGTGCCCAGGGCGCCGCGCAGCAGTTTGACCCATAGTTCCCTTTTCAACCGAACCGTAGGTAGGTCTTTGCCGTCGGTGTAGATCGCGGCCAGTGTCGAGTAGTCCAAGGCGTGGGAAGAGCTGGAGGCGCCCAGGCGCTCGGCGATCTCGTTCGGCGTGGGGCGAATCGCCCGGCGGGTCGCGAGCACCCCTTCGAGCCAGCCCAGCAGTTCCTCGGCGCCGACGTCTCCCGGGGTGGTGGTGATCTGGGTGGCTTCACGAAGTTCACCGTCGACTTCGTGGTAGGCCAGCCACAGCCGGCCGTCGGTGAGGATGCCGACGTAGCGCTGGCCCATCTCCGCTGAGCGGGTCGTTACATATCCGGTCAGTTGTTGCCGGGCCGCGGTGATTGCTGCCGGCGTTGATAGTGAGCGCTTGACCTCGATGACGGTGCAGCCCACCTCCACGTCGATCCGCCGACCATGCCCAGCCGGGGTTTCCAGGTCGACGTTGAGGTCGCGTTCGGCTAGGCCCAGTTCGGGATCCAGGAGCAGCATCCGTACATCGGACTGGATGGTGGCCTCACTGCGGACGGCATCACTTTTGTTGATCAGCCGATCTATCAGCGCGCCGCGCGCCCCGCCCACCGCCGTTGCTGCCATGCTCCGCAACGCTACAAGGGTGCTGGTCAGACGTGACGCAGCCTCGCGGATGGCTAGCCACGTGCCAGTGGGTCAACCGGCGGCGGTGTTCTGGCGCCACATGTCTTGGTTACGACAGTTTCGCGCGGTCTCGTTTTCGACGGGTCCGGTATCAGGTGGCGATGATCAACGTCCAACTATGGGCGCGGCACCTGGTTCCCCGTGTGGTGCGTCAACACCCCGCCGGAGGTGGGCGGGACGGTGGTGGAAGCAGGCCGCGGTGTGGGTGGGCTATTGGCGATGACGGCGACGGCGAACGCGCCGAGCAGTAATACGCCGAGGGCTTGGGCGAAGAGTGCAAGTACGAGGAATCGGAATTTGGCGGTGTTGCCAGCTCGGAGGGTGCGGATGGCCTTGATGTTGAGTTTGGCGGTTTCGTTGCGGGCGTCGATGCGGTGGTAGCCCCATAGTTCGGCGCTGAGCATGCGGGTCATGTCTTTGGTGCTGGCAATCCGGAATCTGCTTGCGGTGGCGCCGGCGAGGATGCCGAAGATGGCTGCGGTGAGCAGACACACCAAGGCGGCGCCCAGGAGCCACACCTTCCAGGCTGGGAGACCGACAGTGTAGTGCTCACCCCTGATCACCGCGATGACGGCTAGGGAGATGGTGACCAGGGCTGTGGCGCTGGTGATAGACGCGGCGGAGCGGGTATTGATGGTGTCGCGGCGGGTGTATTCGCGGTCGAGTTCTTTGCCGATGAATTCGACCCATTCCCGACCCTGGTCCGGATCGGTCGGATCATCCGGTGCGGGCGGCTGGGGGTCAGTCACTTTGGTCGCCGCGGACGACGGTGCGCACGACGTCGAGTGCGGCCGTCCTCAGCGAGGCAGGGTCTTGGCTGCGGGTGCTCAGCTCCGTTTCCCACACGATGGGTGTGGGTGGGGGCCGGCCGGGTGGCGGTGGTGGTGGGGGTGGTGCCTCGGCGGGCACCTGCTGGTCGTCAGCCATCCCGGGAAGCCTCGCTTTCATCACCACGTTCGACTGTGTGGGCCGCTATCCATGCCCGGCTCCACTGCCTCCGAGGGTACGGCGGACAGCAAGTCCAGCAATGCTGGACACACCCGCTGACCGGCAGCCAGGGCTTACTTACGGGGGCGGATTTCGGCGCAGAGCGCGCAGTTGGATGTCTTGTTCGGTCAGGCGCGGTGATCGGGGCGACCATGCGGCGCGGGTAGTGGCCAACGCCGCGCCGATCTCCTCGGCGGCGAGTTCGACCTGAGGGCGCATGTGAGGAGTGGCGTGGGCTGCGTCAAGGATGCGTTGCAAGCTGGTCGCGGCGGCGTTGAAGTTACCCAGATGTAGGTGGGCGATGGTGTCGAAGTTGTCGAACATGACGTCTTGGTACGCGCTGGTATTGACAGCGCGTGCGCGTTGGCTCAGTGTCAGCGCCTGTTGGTGGCGGCCGGTGCGTAGCAGACGGTCAATTTGATTGATCGTGTCATTGGCCGGCTGTGAAAGGTGTTGTCGCCCAGCAATAGCGGCCAGATTCTCGGCGAGTTGGTGGGCGGCTGGTGTGCCGAACCTATTGATGGCTTGGGCGGCTTGGGCGGCGATCGGGTAGATCACCTCGCCGCGGCGCGGTTGGTCGGTGAAGGTCTCCAGCTTCGTGAGTGACTGGATGGCTCGATGGGCGAAGGGCAGTGCTCGATGTTCGCCGAGTCCGCCGGCTTCGATGTCGGCGATGGCGTCCGCGGCGGCTTTGGCTGCGGCGGCTTGGGGGTGCACGGTGGCTTCGACGTCAGCGAACTCATCGAGGGCGATTTCCAGCAGGGTGATGCCACGGTCGTACTCACCCCGCGATGAGTAGCAGTTGGCCAGTTCGCAGCGTAGGTAGAAGGTGGCGACGCGGAAGGTGTAGACGTCGTGGTCGTCGGCGTTGTCGGGGATGGTGATCGTGTCGTCGATGAAGTCCAGCAGCCACTGGGCGTGGATAAGCAGTTGCTCGACGGCGAAGAACTGGCCGGCGGGCCGCAACGTGATGAGCCACCCGTACAGGTGTCCCATGAACATGGCGAGCAGGTTCATGATCGAGGCGTCGTGCGGGGCGGCCTGCAGGTGGATGCTGCGCAAGATCTCGTGGACCAGGGGATGGACGTTGATCGTGTCGCTGGCAGGGTTGGCCGCCCCGTTGGTGTCGAGGTAGCGGCGGCGCCGCGCGATCGTTTGGGTTCGGATGCTGGTCAGGATGCGGTTGAGCACGTGCGGGTCGCCCTCGCGCGGCTTGGGGGGAGAGGTCAGGTCCAGCTCTACGTAGGGTCCGCCCTGCACGGTCTGTAGGAGCAGATTCACCGGGATCAGCTCGGGGGCGAAGAACGCGGAGTGATAGACGAGAAGTTTTGTCTCGCGGCGCAGTTCGGTGCTGCCGTAGATCTCTGCGCCCATTTGTTGGACGGCGAATCGAACCGCCGCGAACGCGGTGTCGTCGAAGTCATCGGGGACCGACGCGGTGTCGTCGAGCGCGGCCAGGCCTGCGAAGTATTGCTGCGATAGCGCTGTCACGTCCTCGCCTGCGTTGCGGAAGTAGGACGCCGCCATGGCGATGGCCAGCGGCACGTAGCCCAGGCGTGCCACGATGTCGGCGATGACCGTGCTGTGGGCGCCGGGCTCGATGCCGGCATAGGCCTCGAAACACGCCACGGCTTCGGCCTGGGTGAAGGAGTCGACGGTGATGGTGCGTGCGGTGTGCCACCAGCCGGTGCTGTTGGTGGTGGTGACGACGACGAACCCGGTGCCGCTGGTCGGCAGGAACGGTTCGATGTCTTGGCGGCGGCGAGCGCCGTCGAACACAACGATCCAGGGCCCGCCGATACGTGCCATCTCGGCGCGAAACGCCGCGCCAAGGTCTGGGCGTGACTCCACATCGTCGATGCCCATCTGGACAAGTCGATCCTTGATGAGCGCGCGGATCAACTCTGGGCTGCCTGCGTCGATCCAGACAACGTGTTCGTAGAGGTTGCGGCTGAGGTGACAGAAGTCGGCGGCGATAGTGGTTTTGCCGAATCCCGTCGTCCCTGACAGCACCGCCACAATGGGGTTACGTCCGGCGGTGGACTCGTCGAACAGCTCGGCCAGCGTGGTTAGCACCGGTGTGCGCGCGACCGCGGAGGGCAGCCGAGGGACCTCGATGAGCGGAACGCCCCAGTCGTGTTCCCGGCGTGCGTGAGCTATCTGATTCTCCGGGGTGCAGATCAGCTCCACGATCTCGGCGGCGGTGAAGCGCCGCGGCGTCAAGTCGGCGGCGGCTTCGAACATGCGGTCCAGCAGCATTGAGGTGATCATGGCCGCCGAGCGCTCGCCCAAAGCGGTGGCGTTGTCGCGTCGAATCCGCCGAACGAGATCTACGACAGACTGCTTGAGTTCCTCGGCACTGCGCTCGTCGTGAATGATCACCCGTGCCGGGTGCTCCTGGCCTGCGGTGATGGCCGTCGCAGTCACCGTGTACATCACGCCACGTCCACCGGGGGCATCACTGGCCGTTGTGCAGGCCAGCTTGACCTTCTTGGCTAGGGGTTTATTGGTAAGGATCACCGCATCGTGCGCTCCGCTACCCAAACGCTTGAAGATGGCCGCAGCATCGGAGTAGCGCAGGGGGTTCATCCCGCTAGGCACCTGGGCGGACTTGACCTGCACCCGTCGTACGATCGCGCCGTTCCTCTCGATCGCATAATCCACCACGTCGTCGTCGGCGACATCAGCTCCGACAAGCTGCCCCCTGGTCGGCTCGATGACGACCGCCACCTCGCCATGGGCACCGTCTACGGAGCAGATTAGCGTCAAGATTTCCTCGGCCGTGGCCAAGAATTGCCGGCGGAACCCGTAGGTGGCGACTGCACCGCCGTCACTGCTCATAGCGACCGGCACGCATCACTCTCGACACCTGCAGCGGGCGGATCGGCCGGCTGAATCTCCGGTTCAGCATCACCAGATGACTCCTTCGCCCGATCTGATGTACACCGCCCATCGTGCGCTGCGCCACCGACACCGGCCGACGGGGCCCCTAAGGCGTGTCTCCTAATGCTTGGGGAGCCCTTTTTGGCAGGATTGAGTGGTGAGTTCGCGTTATGCCTTGTTGTCCGATGCCCAGTGGGAGTTCATTGCCCCGTTGATGCCTGATTCGTCGGGGAAGCCGGGCCGGCCGTTCAATGACCACCGGCTGATGACCGAGGGCATCATCTACCGCTACCGGGCGGGGATCCCGTGGCGGGATCTGCCTTCCCATTTCGGGTCGTGGAAGACCGTGTGGAAGCACCACCGCCGCAACAGCGCCAACGGGACCTGGGACAAGGTACTGGCCGCGTTGTTGACCCGTGCCGACGCGCAAGGGCTGATCAACTGGGAGGTGTCGGTGGACTCTACGATCAACCGCGCCCACCAGCACGGCACGAACCTTCCCCGCCACACAGGGGGAGCTCTCGAATTACATGAATCTGCTCGATGAGCCTGATGATCACGCAATCGGCCGCTCCCGCGGCGGGCTGACCACCAAGATCCATGCCCTGGTGGACGGCAACATGCGCCCCCTGGTCCTGCTCCTGGGGCCCGGGCAGGGCGGGGACTCGCCCATGTTTGAAAACCTCATGGGCGCCCTGCAGGTCGAACGGGTTGGTCCCGGACGGCCCCGCACCCGTCCGGACCGGGCCATGGCCGACAAGGCCTACTCGTCCAAGGCAATCCGGGCCTACCTGCGCGGGCGCGGCATTGAATGCGTCATCCCCGAAAAGGACGACCAGAAGGCCAACCGGAAACGCAAGGGCTCCGCCGGCGGACGGCCCGTTACCTATGACAAGGACGCCTACAAGCGGCGCAACGTCGTCGAGCGCAGTTTCAACACCATCAAGCAATGGCGCTCCCTGGCCACCCGCTACGACAAGCTAGCCCTTACCTACCGCTCAGCGGCCGTTCTGCACGCCGTCGTCATCTGGAGCACGCTATTAGGAGACACGCCTTAGCTCCACTTTTCGCCACACCGGCTCGGGACGTCGGCAGACTGGCCGGGGCTACCAGTGCAGGATCCGGGCGGCGAGCGTCCTGCTACAGCTGCCGCCCGAGCAGGAGCGTGTGCTCCTGGATGACGGGGAAGAAGCGTTCGCGCAATTCGTCCACCGAGACGCGGGCCGTGGCGGCACTGACCGAGAGAGCTGCGACGGTGGTGCCGGAGGAGTCGAAGACCGGGACCGCAATCGAGCGCAGTCCGGCCTCAAGCTCCTGGTCGGTGATCGCGAAACCTGCGCTGCGCGCGTCGCGCACGCGTTGCGTGATCTCCTCCGGGACCGTTGGTGTGATGGGTGTGCGAGCCACCAGCTCCACGCCTGCAAGATATGCCGCCACGTCCTCGTCGGCGAGCCCAGCGAGGAGGACATGCCCGGTGGCAGAGGCGTAGAGGGGGAGGCGTGCCCCGACGCGTACACCGGTGTTAAGTATGCGGGTTGTCTCGCTGCGGGCGACGAACAAGGAGGCATCGTCCTGCAGGACGGCCAGCGAACATGATTCGTCAAGTGCCTCTCGGACCGCGACGAGATGTGGCTGTGCGAGCTGCGGCAGCTGTGCAGCCTCCTCATAGGTAGCGCCCAGGCGAAGCACACGAGGGGACGGCGAGAAGAACTTGCCGTCAAAGGTGACGTATCCCAGCTCGGTGAGTGTCATCAGACAGCGGCGCGCGGTCGCGCGGCTTAGCCCGGTCGCCGCGGCGGCGTCACTGATGCTCAGGCGCGGTGCGAGTGTCCCGAACGCCTCCAGTACAGATAAGCCCTTGGCCAGGCCGGCCATTCCCTCACTGCTCATAACTGCCCCCTTGACACGCGGTGATGAAAACCACAATACTGGCTCTTATTCGGAAAAGATACATATGTTCGTTGTGCGAACAGATTGCAGAGGTGTTCAGTGCTCTGCCTAAAGGAGGATGCATGTCAGAAGGAAGTGGGCCGGCGACCGCGATGGTGGACCGCACCTGGCCGCAGTCACTGACCGAGGTGCCGTACTGGGTGTTCCAGGACGAGGAGGTTTACAAGGCAGAGCAGGAGAACATCTTCCACGGTCCGTTCTGGAGCTACCTTTGCCTGGAGGCCGAGTTGGCCGAGCCCGGCGACTTTTGCGCCACCTTCATCGGCGGGCAGCCGGTGCTGGTGACCCGGGACCACGACGGCGAGATCTATGCCTTCGAGAATCGCTGCGCTCACCGCGGTGCGCTGATCGCGATGGAGCATTATGGGCACGCCAAGGACTTCACCTGCGTCTACCATGCCTGGACCTATAACCTCCAAGGGGACCTTACCGGGGTCGCTTTCGAGGAGGGCATTAACGGCAAAGGCGGTATGGGCAAGGACTTCTGCAAGGCCGCGCACAGCCCGCGCCGGCTGCGGCTGGCAAACGTGCATGGCCTGATTTTCGGCAGCCTCAACAACGACGTCCCCCCGATCGAGGAGTACCTCGGCCAAGAGATCCTCGAACGGATCGAGCGGGTCCTCGGGGGCCGCAAGCCGGTCGTTTTGGGGCGCTTTACACAGACGCTGCCCAACAACTGGAAGCTCTACATGGAGAACGTCAAAGACTCCTACCACGCGAGCATCCTGCACTTGTTCTTCACCACCTTCGGACTCAACAAGCTGAATCAGAAGGGCGGGATTATCGTCTCGGAGAACGGCGGCCACCACGTCAGTTGGTCGGCGATCAACCGTGAAGCCGAGGCCGCCTCGCACTACAAAGACCAGAAGATCCGTTCCGACTCCGAGTACCAACTCGAGGACCCCTCCCTGGTCGACAGCTTCAGCGAGGTCGGTGACGACATCACGCTGCAGATCCTTTCGGTCTACCCGGGGTTCGTGCTGCAACAGATTCAGAACTCGATCGCCGTACGTCAGGTGCTGCCGACCGGGGTGGACACCACCAACCTCAACTGGACCTACCTCGGCTTCGAAGACGACTCCGAGGAACAGCAACTGATCCGGATGAAGCAGTCCAACCTGGTCGGACCGGCCGGTTATGTCTCCATGGAGGACGGTGCCATCGGCGGCTTCGTCCAGCGCGGCATCGCAGGCGCGAGCAACGAGTTCGCCACCGTCCAGATGGGTGGGGACCAAGCGATCTCCAGTGAGAGCCGGGTCACAGAGGCCTCAATCCGTGGCTTTTGGAAGGTCTACCGGGAAGCGATGGGATTTAGCATCGAGGAGGAGGCATGATGGACGCGCTCAACCTGATCAGCCGCACACAGGGGTACTACGTCCGCGCGATCGACAACGGCCCAATTGAGGAGTGGCCGGAGTTCTTCACCGACGACGCGTTCTACAAGGTGACCACCGCCGATAACTACAACCGAGGCCTTCCGGCTGGCATCATCTGGGCCAACAACAAGGCGATGCTCAAGGACCGCGTCTCCGCGCTCAAGGAAGCCAACATCTACGAGCCGCACGCCTACCGGCATATGCTTGGCCAACCCGCGATCCTGGAAGAAGACGGGGCGGGCGCGACCAGCGAAACGTCATTCGTAGTGCTGCGTGTCACCGGCAACGGGCCCACCGAAGTCTTCGCCAGCGGCCGCTACCTCGACGAGTACATCTTCACAGACGGCAAGGCGCTGCTCAAGGTGCGAACCGTGGTCTGCGACAGTTCACGCACCGACACCTTGCTGGTGTTGCCGCTGTGACCCGCCTCCTCCTGACCACGGGCGACCCCAACGGGATCGGTCCGGAGATCGCTGTCAAGGCGGTGGCCGAACTCGGTGCCGCCGCGCCGGTTGTCGTCGGGGACCGCCATGTGCTCGCCGGGCCCGCGAAGCAGGCGGATCTCACCCTGCGTGAAGCGGTCCCGGGAGCGGCGGCCACGGCGGGGGTGTGCGATGTCGTCCACGTCGAAGCCCTCGACCCCGTCGACTTGAAAACCGGCCAGGTCACCGCTGCCGCCGGTGCCGCCACGATCGTCTACACCCAACGAGCCGTGCGCCTCGCCATGGACGACGGCTACGCCGGCGTGGTCGCCGGCCCGCACTCCGAGACCGCCATCCACCAGGGCGGGATCCGTTTCGCCGGGTACCCGCCGCTGATAGCCGAGCTCACGGGTGTTCCGGCCGACCGGGTCTTCCTGATGCTCGTCGGTGGCGGTCTGCGTATCGCGCACGTGACGCTGCACGAACGACTCGCCGACTCGCTGGCGCGCCTCACCCCGGAGCTGGTCACCGCGGCCGGGTTGGCGCTGCAGTCGGCGCTGATCTCGATGGGAGTTAACAACCCGCGAATCGGGGTCTTCGGGATCAACCCGCATGCAGGAGAGGGAGGGCTGTTCGGAGACGAGGATCAGCAAGTCACTGAGCCGGCCGTTGCCGCCCTGCGGGAGCGGGGACTGGACATCGTCGGCCCCACCGGGGCAGATATCCTCCTCGGCGGCGAGCGTGATTGCGACGCCTATCTGGCGATGTATCACGACCAGGGGCACGTCCCGATCAAGACGTTGGCCGGCCGGACCGCTGCTGCACTCACCATCGGCGCCGGAGCCCCCTTCTCCAGCGTCGGCCACGGCCCTGCCTTCGACATCGCAGGCAGCGGCATCGCCGACCCGAGCGCCGTGCTGGCCGCACTGCGCATGCTCACTCCCGCCCTTCAGGAGGTCTGAGATGACATTCACCGTCACCATCAGAGACACCGACATCGTCTTCGGCTGCGACCCCACGCAAAACGTTCTCGACGCGGCAGAGACTGCCGGCTGGGCGATCCCGTATTCCTGCCGCAAGGGTGTCTGTGACACCTGCGTCGGTAGCCTGGTCACGGGAGATCTCGACGTGCCCGGCCGGGGAAACATGTGCGGCCCCGAGGACGTGCGGCTATGCTGCGCACGTCCGAAAAGTGACGTGGTGATCGCGCCAAAGCGGATCGAGCAGCGTACGCCACCGGTGCGGAAGCGATTGACGACGACGGTGTACAGGAGGCGTCAGGTCGCGCCAGGCGTGACGATCCTTGATCTGCGCTATCCCATCGGGCGGCGAACGCCCTTTCGTGCCGGGCAGTTCCTCAACATCATCCTTGATGACGGCGACACCCGGTCGTACTCGTTGGCAAATTCACCACAGCACAATGACTTGGCTCAACTGCATGTTCGACATGAGCCCGGCGGCGTGTTCTCGGCAAGGATCCTGCAGCAGCTGGAGTTCCACGACACTGTGGAGATCGAGGCGCCGTTCGGCGAGTTCTTCGTCGAAGACGCTGCCGACGACACCAACGCGCCGATCATCCTGATGGCCACCGGCACCGGGTTCGCGCCGATGCAGTCGATCATCCTCGACCACATTGCCCGCCGGCTCTCCCGCCCCATCCACCTGTACTGGGGCGCACGCACCCTCGGCGACCTTTATCTGCTCGACATCGTCGGCTCTTGGACCCGGCGCTACCCGTGGCTGCGGTTCACACCGGTCCTCTCCCGCGCCCACCCCGGCTGGGAGGGCATGACCGGACACGTCCAGAACGCCGTCATTTCCGACTATCCCAATTTGAGCACGCACCAGATCTATGCCTGTGGCAGCGAAGCCATGATCAACGGTGCAGCCGACGCGTTGACGCGCGAGCGTGGGGTGGATCCCGTGCGGTTCCACGCTGATGCGTTCGTTTCGGCGGTCGGTGCTCCTGCCGCCGTTTGAGGTTTACCTCCGACGTCCCACTCTTGAGTAGAGGTATTCCATGTCTGACACCACCGCGACGACACCGTCGCTGCACCTCCCCGGCTTCATCGACGGCCGACGTCCCAACCGATTCCAGCTCGGCACGGTATTGCTGTGTGGCTTGGTGATGTTCCTCGACGGGTTCGACACCCAGGCGATCAACTACATGGCCCCGGCGATCACCGAGGACTGGGGCCTGTCGAAAAGCACGATGGGGTCCATCTTCTCCGCGGCCCTGGTCGGTCTGATGATCGGATACCTGGTGCTTGCCCCGCTCTCTGACAAGTTCGGCCACAAGCGCCTCGTCATCACTGGTGTGCTGATCTTCGCGCTCTCCACCCTCGCCTCGGTGTGGGTTCAAAGTCCCGAGCAGCTGCTGGCGATGCGGTTCATCACCGGCGTCGGCCTGGGTGCGGCGGCGCCGAGCACCATCGCGCTAACAGCGGAGTACAGCCCGAAACGTTTCCGAGCCAGCCTGGTGCTGGCCATCTACTGCGGTTTCTCGCTAGGGTTCGTCGCCGCTAACTACGTCGCCGACCTGCTGATCCCCGCCTACGGCTGGCGGTCACTCTTCGTGGTCGGCGGAGTAGCACCGCTAGCACTGGCAGTGCTGTTGCTTCTGCGGCTGCCGGAGTCGATCTCTTACCATCTGCGCCGGGGCAAGCCCCGCTCTGCGTACGCGTTGTGCCGCCGGATCGATCCCGCCCTCCCGCACGTTAGCAACCCGCAGATCAAGACCGAGGGCTCTGACCCGGGCAAGCAGGTGAAGCTGCGTGAGCTCGTCTCGCGCGGTCAGCTGCTCAGCACCCTACTGCTGTGGCTCGTCTTCGCCATCAACTTGGCGATGTTTTACGGCCTGCAGAGCTGGATGCCGACCATCCTCAACGAGCGTGGCTACTCGGCAGCGACACTGGCAACGGCCGCCTCGATGGTCACTATCGGCGGCATCGCGATCGCCTTCGTCGTTGGCCCGGCGATGGACCGGCTTGGTGCGTTCGGTACCCTCGGAACGCTCTATCTCGTCGGCGGCGGGTTTCTTTCCCTGATGAGCATCGCTCTGGGTGCGCCGGTCTGGGTAGTCATGATCGCGATCTTCCTGATCGGCTGCTCGGTCAGCGGTGGTCAGAAGAGCGTGATCGCCCTCGCCGCAGTCTTCTACCCCAGCGAAGTACGTTCGACCGGCGTCGGCTGGGCGCTCGGTATCGGCAGGCTGGGTGGCATCGCCGGGCCGCTGATCGTCGGCGCAATGCTGACCGCCGGCTGGAGCCACGAGCAGCTGTTCCTCACGCTGGCCGTCCCGTCCGTGTTGTGCGGCCTGATCGTCCTCTACCTCGGCCGCCGAGCCAAGGCCCGGGCCGGGCACTGAGCGCGCACATGACCGGAGCCTGTCCTTCTGCAGACAGACAGACAGAAGGACAGGCGGTGCCAATTGGAGCTTGTCTTTCAGGTCACAGAGCAAGTTCAAGACCCGTTTAACGAGCGCACTCACGAGACAGCGGCTGAAAAACTTGCGACCGCCAGTGGGCAGACTGCCTACACACGTGTCAGCCGATGGCAGTGACAACGCACTTGAACTGGGGGCAGTGACCCTAACGGTTCTCGGCCGCCGCCATCCGGGGTGCGGCCGAGTCCCACAGTTCGGCGCGCCGCCCGGGCCAAATTGCGGGAGACGGTAGTGGGTGGACCCGGCTGCGGCATCCAGCTCGAAAGGGCCTTCGCGATGCTCTGCCCGTTGCTGCAGCAAATACTCAACGACCCCGTTGAGGATGTCGACGACGAGTTCCTTCTCGGCCAGCAGCCGTTTGAGCCGCGCGTTCGCCTTCTCCAGCTCTCTGATCCGCTTAGACGCCGAGGCCGTCTTCTCGGGCCCGTACTGGTTCAGCCACCCGTACCAGGTCGGTGACTTGAAGCTCCTTGATGACCTCAACATCGGACGGCGGTCGTTGAGCATTCTCTGCCCTTGGCGGACCTTTGGGCGATGACCCTCAGGGGTATGCCTGCGTGCCATGCTGATGTCCTTCTGTGTCCATTCTCGGACACGAAGCCTACACAAACACGGACTCCTGCACGGGGACTCAACCACCCGCAAAGCCAGCTTGTCCATACCTTTTTAAGCAGCTGAAGGCTTGATTCCTTCATATCCTCATGCCCTTGTCCCTTTGGACCAACATCCCATGGCGATGTTGGTCCCGTTTGTAGGCATCGAAAACGGCCAGGCTTGCCTAATACCCGGCGGCCCGCCAAAAAGCCCAGCATTTCCGGCGCTCACTCTGCCTAACTCCGCTGATTCTGAGGGAATGAGGCACTTGCAACCCTTGACACATGCCCAACGAAGCGAGAATATCTACACAGTGATTCCAGCATTATTACCTAGTGATACCTGATTCGCGACTTCAAACGCTGCAGGTTCGTCTTATGCCTATATTGAGGAAACGTCTATGCGCTTGGCGAAATTTCAAACAGCCCTAGGGCGTGTCTCCTAAATCGAGGGATGGCTGGCTGGGATGCTTAAGGTGTGTCGCGAACTTCTGTCTTGAGTGATGATCAGTGGTCCCGGATCGAGCCGTTGTTGCCGAGCTCTGACGGGAGGCGTGGACGTCCGTTCCGGGGCAATCGCAAAGTCGTTGAAGGCATCATTTACCGGTACCGGTGTGGGATTGCCTGGCGGGACCTTCCTGCGGAGTTCGGTCCGTGGCAGACGGTTTGGAAGCGGCACCGCCGTTACGCATCCGACGGAACGTGGGACCGGGTCCACGGTCAGCTTCTGGCCGAAGCGGACGCCGCCGGAGTAATCGACTGGACGGTTTCGGTTGACTCGACCATCAATCGAGCCCACCAGCACGGGACGAACCTTCCCCGTGCCACAGGGGGAACTCCCGAATTACAAGAAACTGTTTGCTGAACCTCCGGATCACGCCATCGGCCGCTCCCGCGGCGGGCTGAGCACCAAGATCCACCACGCCTGCGACGGCAAAGGCCGACCATTGGCAATGATTCTTGGCCCCGGGCAGGGCGGCGATTCGCCCATGTTTCCGGTCGTTATGGAGGCAGTACGGGTTCCCCGCCTCGGCGGAGGCCGCGCCAGGACCCGGCCTGATGCCGTGATGGGCGACAAGGCTTACTCGTCCAGGGCAAACCGGGCACTGCTGCGCGGACGGGGCATCAAAGCCGTCATCCCCGAACCCTCCGACCAAATAGGACACAGCAAACGCCGCGGTTCACGCGGCGGACGCCCCGTGAACTTCGACGCCGAGACCTACAAAGGCCGCAACACCGTGGAGAGATCCTTCAGTCTCTTCAAACAATGGCGCGGCATCGCCACCCGCTACGACAAACTCGCACTGACCTATCGAGCCGGCGTCGTCCTGTACGCCGTTGTCATCTGGCTACGCCAATAAGGAGACACGCCCTAGGCCTATCGGTATGAGATTGAGTGTGGGTGCCCGACGACGATTGCCTGTCAGATCTACTTTTTAACGGCGGCGTCGACTTGTGGTGTGGCTGGGGCTTCGTCATCGGCTTCGAGCGTGCCGGCGGTGTCCGAGGCGTCGTCATCGGCCTCGTCGAGCGTTTCGGTCTCGTCTGGATCTGAAGCGTCCATGTCTTCTGGGAGAAGGCCAAGTTTGCGTTCCTCGGCGAGATGACGTTGGCGAAGTTGTCTGCGGAGGTTTCGGAGGTCGTTCTCTGCGGCTTCTACTTCCTTCTTAAGCGCGTCACGGATGAGCTCCGAAGTGCTCTTACCTTGCGCTTTGGCGATCAGGGCGATGCGTTCGGCGAGGTCTTGGGAGACGCGGGCTTGAAGCGCCTTTTCCTTCGGGTCGGTGGTGGTGCGCATTGGCGGTGGGCCTTTGGTCGGATGGTCGAACGGGATAAGCGCCGCGGCAGAGGGCCTCGGCGCTGGTTTGCTGTGGGGTGCGCAGCGTCACGCACACACGCATTATGTCACACAGTGTGCAGTCAAACGACCCTTTGCGGGCGTGGCGTCCACCGCTCTCAGGGCAAGATCTAGTTCAGTTGCAGGTCAACGAGGAAGCATCGGCAGCATTTGAGGCGGATGCCATCCCCCCTCCTCCAAACTGCTGGCAGTAGGCGTTCAGATCGACTGCTAGATCGGTGATCGCGCCCCCGCCAGGAGGGTCTGACACCTGCTTGCAGCGCCATGAACTGGCACTTCCTGGCGGCGCGAGGTATGCCACCCCCGCTGTGTAACCGGCGCCCGCTGGGTACTGCACCTCGCATTGACGTCCGATCTGAGAATCAGTGAAACCTTGTGCGCTCGCCACTGGCACCCCGAACCCCAGTGCGGCGGCGGCGGTCACCGCCAGCACCGCTGAACTTATGCCGGTTCGTTGATACGCCGTGTGTCTCTGCATGGTTGTTTATCGTATTACGTAAGACGTCGTTACTGCATGCACGATTGGTTGGAGACGACAGTTCGCTAGAACCCGCGGTGGGTTGTCTATGAGTTCTACTATTTCCCGGTGGAACACACGGGGGGAACTGCCGACGACGTTGCCGGCGAAGTGTCTGACGACGTTGCCGGAGAAGTGTCTGCCGACGAACTAGCTGAAAGCTATGCCCGGTACGCCAGAAATTTCCTTCATGATGACGCCAACGCGATCGGCATCCATATTGATGATGAGAACCTCCCTCAGGTCATCAAAGATGCCCTGTTTGATGGGTTCTTGAAGCACCGTGACGCCGAGGAACTCGCCGCTATGGTGGATTCTCCGCAGGCCGCAGTGTCCCCAGTGACCCAGTACATGGCGATCAGCGTGGCCATCGCCTTTGTGCAGAAATATGGCGACATCGTCGTCTCTGGCCTTCAGCCGCAGCTTCCGGACGCGGCGCGAAAAGTAGGGGCAACGACCTACCGTTCTTGGTGGGCCTACCACCTGGCGATTCACATCGCTGAAGTCCCCGACCCCAAAGCCGGCCGCCCAGTGGGTGAACCTGGCCGGCAGATGATGAAAGTCCTCGACGCCGTACTCAACAGCTCTAGCGATCACCTAGAGAACCAGATCTTTCCCACACTGCTCAGTCACCTCCAGAGTCATCTTCCCTCGGTCAGCGGCAAAGAAGAGCTGGTGGGCGCCGGTGCCTCCGGCCCGACGGCGGCGGAGTCAACCCGTCCCACAGATGGTTCTGATCGTTCCTCAGGTGCCAATCCGGAAGGCAAACCCTCCGCCGAGCCAGTCACAGAACCGGCTTCCTCCCTGGCCTCAGGGTCCATCACCCCCGGCGGCCTGCTGGAGCGAATTAGAAACCCGCCGCGCCCAATTTTCCTGGCCGCCACTGGATTGGTCATCCTCCTCGTCGCTGGATGGCTACTGAGCCAGCCAGGCGACCAATCTAAGTCCACCCCCACTGCGGAAACACCGGCCACTGTCACTGTCACCGCACCGGTGGCACCGCTTGGTACGCCGGCCCCTGCACCTGCCGAAACCTACTCCGCACCAATACTTTCTGAGGTATCACTACAAGTACTGGCTTACCCTGAAGGAACCGCCCCCGACACTGCAGTTCAGGCCGTTCCCCGTCACCCTGCCCAGAAATCTGCCGTCGTGGCCATGGGCCGCTCGCTTACAGTTCAGATTCGGCTCACCCGCGCCAACACCGCTACAGAAGACCCCGCCGAGCAGTTTTTCCTCGGGTTCTGGCCATCGGCACTGTTATCTGTCGGCGATACCTACAAAACCCTTCCCCGCCAGGCACCCGAGAAAGTGCCCGGACTTCAAGCAACGCCACCCACCCTGATCAATAGTTCTGAACTCGACGAAACCATTCCTTTGGTCTTCGAAATCGAAGTAGCTGCAGCACCTCTCGACGGACCGCCCGAAGAAAGCTACAACTGCGGTTTCAACACCACCCAAGCTGTGAATGTGCTGCTGTCTTCGGCCAACCACCCGCTACCCCGAGTTGTTACTACTCTGCCCCTTGCGGTGCTGCGTACCGAACGCTGTTGACCACTTCGAGGACATAAAAAGGCCGGCGGTGCGTTGTGCACCGCCGGCCTGGCGTGGGTTATTTGGGGTTTCTAGGTGTTAGACCTTGATGTGGAAGATGCTCCACATGCAGGACTTCATCGTTTGATCGCCGGCGGGGCCGAGCTTGGGGAACCACTCTTTGGCGGCCTTGGCCGCGCCGGCAGGTCCGCCAAACATGGCCCCGGCAACGACCGGCGCGGCGGCGAAGCCGAACCCGCCGAGACAGACCACGAACTGGCCAGTGTCGCGCATCGCATCGCCGAAGGCGTCCATCGGCACCGGGATGTCACGGGGCGCCGCGCTCGCCGGCGGGGCGCCCATGGTGCCCAGGCCCAAGGCCACCGCCAGGGCGGCCAGGGAGGTGGTAATCCGGCGAGATCGCCGGGTGGGGGTGGTCATCGAAACTGTCCTCTCAGTGTGAGGGCGGCCACTCCGCCCTTGCGCCCATAATGTAACACGTAATGCACTGTGTGGCTATAGTGGTCCTGAACTGCGGTTATAAGCTCACAGACGCAAGCAAGGTGTAGCCTACGCGCTATAACGCATTACGTATACATAATGCAGTAGAGGTTAATCCACTGCCAAGGTGTCCCCTTGAAGAAGTACCGTCTCAGGTATTTGTGTTGGGTGTTTTTGTGGCAAAGGTGTGGGGTGTGGCTTGCGGCGGGTGCCGCCTGGTCTGCTCTGGAGCTTCTGTGTGGGGGTGGTCTGTCGGCCTGGGATGTTGGTGTGGGGTAAAGCGGAATACGCTGGTGTTCAGCGGTTCTGGGTGTTGAGGGCGTAGCCCGATCGGTAAGACGGGATGGCGTGTCCAGCAAACGGCCTCGAGTTCGATCCGCCGGCCGGAGTGCGATAGCTGTCCACCATGGTCGAGGCGAAGCCGAGACGGAGTAGCCGAAAACCACTGCAATACAGTAAGATTGACAGCATGACAAATGGCGAAGCCATAACCACCTACGAACACCAAAACCATTGCAGCACAACGGTAAAACGACCGCCGGCGATGGCCGCAGGCCATCCAACC
>JAFEDL010000133.1 GCA_018241645.1 Pseudomonadota bacterium | reverse complement strand
GACGACCAGCACCGGCACCTGCGCATCGGGGTTCATGGCCCGGTACTCGGGCGTCAGGTGCTCGCCCTTGTGCAGCTTGACCAGCCTGGGCGTGAAGTCCCGGCCGGTGGCGGCCTTGACGATCTCGAGGCCGACGTGCGGCACGAACGAGCAGGCGCCGGGCGCGAAATAGAGTTCGACGTTCATTGCGGTTCCCCCTTCGTGAGTGTCAGGCGACCGCGGTCGGCCGCGGCGCCGTGCGCAGCAGGCGCTGCGCGCCCGTGAACAGCAGGTAGTGGCGGCCCGAGGCGCGCCCGATCATGGTGATGCCGGTGCGCTTCGCGATCTCGTGGCCCATCTTGGTCAGGCCCGAGCGCGAGACGAGGAACGGGATGCCCATCTGCGCGCACTTGATCACCATCTCGCTGGTCAGCCGCCCGGTGGTGTAGAAGATCTTGTCCGAGCCGTCGATCGCGTCGAGCCACATGTTGCCGGCGATCGCGTCGACCGCGTTGTGGCGCCCCACGTCCTCGACGAACATCAGGATTTCGGCGCCATCGGGGGTCTTCTGCGCGAGCGCGCAGCCGTGCACCGCGCCGGCCTGCTTGTAGATGGTCTCGTGCTTCCTGACCTGCTCGATGAGGGAATACAGCTGGAAGTCCTCCAGCGTCACGTCGTCGCGCAACTTGATCGAATCGATCTCGTCCATCAGCCCGCCGAACACCGTGCCCTGGCCGCAGCCGGTGGTGACGGTGCGTTTGGAGAGGCGCGCCTCGAGTTCCTGCACCCCGCGGCCCTTTCCCTTGCGGGTGACGATCGCCACCGAGTCGCTTTCCCAGTCGACCTGCACTTCGGCGATGTCCTCCACCGAGCCGACCAGCCGCTGGTTGCGCAGGTACCCGACCACCAGCGCCTCGGGCGCCTGGCCCAGCGTCATGAGCGTGACCAGCTCGCGCTTGTCGAGGTACAGCGTGAGGGGGTGCTCGCCGGCGATCGCGGTCGGTTCCATCTCGCCGCGCTCGTTGTAGGCCTCGACCTCGTAGGTCGCGGGCCGGCCGGCGTTGGACAGTTTGGGGCGCAGCGCAGTCATGGGTCGGTCGGCCGCTATCCGCCTATGTAGGACATCTCTACCTTGGACGCGCGCGCGGTCTCGGCGGTGCGGATCTCGGAGTACCGGTCGCCGCGCGCGCGCCACACGGCGACGATCTCGTCGCGCAGGTCGTCGTCGCTCGCGCCGGAGCGCAGCAGCGTGCGCAGGTCGTGGCCGGACTGGCCGAAGAGGCAGGTATACATGGCGCCTTCGGTGGACAGGCGCAGGCGGTTGCAGTCGCGGCAGAAGGCCTGGGTCACGGAGGAGATCACGCCGATCTCGCCGCTGCCGTCGGCATAGCGCCAGCGCTCGGCAACCTCGCCGCGGTAATCGGGGTCCGCCTGCACGAGCGGGAACTCGGCCGAGATGCGGCGCACGATCTCGGCCGAGGGGATCACGTCGTCCATGCGCCAGCCGTTGGTGCTGCCCACGTCCATGAACTCGATGAAGCGCACGATGTGCCCGGTGCCGCGGAAGTGCCGCGCCATGTCGAGCACGTGGGTGTCGTTGACCCCGCGCTTCACTACCATGTTGATCTTGATCGGCGCGAGGCCGGCGGCGGCGGCGGCCTCGATGCCCTCGAGCACCTTCGCGACGGGGAAATCGGCGTCGTTCATCGCCTTGAACGTGGCGTCGTCCAGCGAATCCAGGCTCACGGTGATGCGCTTGAGGCCGGCGGCCTTCAGCGCGCGGGCCTTCTTCGCCAGCAGCGAGCCGTTGGTGGTGAGCGTCAGGTCCACGCCGAGTTCCGACAGCATCGCGATCAGCCGCTCGAGGTCGCGGCGCACCAGCGGCTCGCCGCCGGTGAGGCGGATCTTCTCCACCCCCAGGCCCACGAACACGCGGGAGATCTTCGCGATCTCCTCGAAGGACAGCAGCGAGGAATGCGGCAGGAAGGTGTAGTGCTCGTCGAACACGTCGCGCGGCATGCAGTACACGCAGCGGAAGTTGCACCGGTCGGTCACCGAGATGCGCAGGTCGCGCAGGCTGCGCCCGAGCGTGTCCGCGAACGCGCCGCCTGCGTAGCGCGGGGCCTTCGGCGCACTCGCGCCCGCCTCGCGGAAGGCGGGTGCGGGTCGAATCGGAATAACCTTTTCCGGCATGGTGTTACTGCTGTCCAAACGGGCTGCGATCATAGCAGAGGGGCGGAGGAGGCTGCGGCGGGCCGGCCACCTATTTGGGTTATATTGCCCCGCATGAACGAGCCTTCCATTCCAATTGCCGTGGTGATGCAGCGCCGGGCCCTGCAGAACCGCTGGCAGAGCGAAGCCTGGGAGCCGCTGGGGGTGATCGTGAACCACACCGGCGGCAGCGGGCCCAGCCTGCTGGTCGAGGAGGGCGGGGTGGCGCAGTGGCTCCACCCGGGCTTCGAACTCAAGCTGTTTCGCGACGAGGCGGAAGGCTATTACCTGAACGTGTCCTCGGACGAGCCGCGCGTGTTCGTGATGTGGCGCATGGAGGACGGGCTGGCCGTGCCCAGGTTCGTCACGCTGAGCTACAACGAGGCCGGCCGCCTGATGGACGGCGGCGAGCAGGTCGACACGGTGGCGATGCCGGCGGAGCTGATGGCCTGGGCCGGCGCCTACGTCGAGGAGAACTACCGGCCCGAGCCGAAGAAGCGCAACCGGCCGCAGTCGTTCGTGAGCCCCAAGGACCGCCTGAAGAAGAGCGCGGGAAAGCCGTCGTGAAAGAGGAAGACGTCACCGGGTTCCTGTCGCGCTGGTCGCGCCGCAAGCTGGACAAGGCCGCGCCCGCCGCCGCGCCTGATCCCTCCGGCGCGTCCGCATCGCCGCCTGCCGCCGAGCCCGCGGCCGGGGCGACTCCCCCCGAACCGCTGCCGCCGGTCGAGAGCCTGACGCCGGAATCCGACTTCACGCCCTTCATGCGCCCGGACGTGGATCCCGGCTTGAAGCAGGCGGCGATGAAGCAGTTGTTCAAGGATCCGCAGTTCAACGTGATGGACGGGCTGGACACCTACATCGAAGATTACAGCGTCCCGGACCCGATCCCCGCCACGATGATGAAGAACCTCTACCAGGCGCGCCAGCACCTGTTCAGCGACGAGGAAAAGGCTGCCGCCGACAAGGCCGATGCGGATGCCGCGGCGGCGCTGGACGCGGCCGCAGCGGAACCGGAATCGTTGCCTGCCGAGGCACCGCCCCCCTATGCACCCGACCAAAAGGCCTGAAGCGTGGCGCTCGCCGACAAGACCATCAAGCTGTGCAATTGCAACCGCACGATCCCGCTGGACCCGAAGGCGCTGGCCGCCGCACTGAAGTCGAAGTCGCCGCTGACGATCCACACCGAGTTGTGCCGCAGGGAGGTCGGCGCTTTCCATGACGCCCTGCGCGACCCCGAAGTGCTGGTGGCCTGCACGCAGGAAGCGCCGCTGTTCGCCGAACTGGCCGAAGCCGCCGGCGCGAAAGGCGAACTGGGTTTCCTGAACATCCGCGAGAACGCGGGATGGTCGGCCGAAGGCGCGGCAGCCACGCCGAAGATCGCGGCGCTGCTGGCCCTGGCCGCGATGCCGGACCCGGAAGCCGTCCCGACTGTGGGCTACAAATCAGGCGGCAGCGTGCTCGTCATCGGGCCGTCCGAGGCCGCGCTCGCGTGGGCCGAGCGCCTGGCGGGCGAGCTCGACGTGAGCGTGCTCGCAACATCCTCGCGGGCGGGGGCGCTGCCTGCCGAGCGCCGCTATCCCGTGTGGTCGGGCAAGGTGGCGCGGATCTCCGGTTATCTCGGCGCTTTCGAGGTGGAATGGACGCAGGACAACCCGATCGACCTGGACGTCTGCACGCGCTGCAACGCCTGCGTGCGCGCCTGCCCGGAAGATGCGATCAACCTCGCCTACCAGGTCGACCTGGGCCGCTGCACGGGCCATCGCGCCTGCGTCAAGGCCTGCGGCGCCATCGGCGCCATCGACTTCGACCGTGCCGACACGAAGCGCGGCGAGAAATTCGACCTCGTATTCGACCTGTCGCGCGAGCCTGTCCTGCGCATGCCCGACCTGCCGCAGGGCTACTTCGCCCCGGGAGATGACCCCCTCGAGCAGGCGCTGGCGGCGCAGAAGCTGCCGCAGCTGGTGGGGGAGTTCGAGAAGCCGAAGTTCTTCGCATACAAGGAGCGCATCTGCGCCCACGGGCGTTCAGGCAAGACCGGGTGCACCCAGTGCATCGACGTGTGCTCGACCGGGGCCATCACCAGCGACGGCGACCGCATCAAGGTGGACCCGCACCTGTGCGCCGGCTGCGGCGGCTGCTCCACGGTTTGCCCCTCGGGGGCGATGACCTACGCCTACCCGCGCGTGCCGGACACCGGGGCGCGGCTCAAGGCGGTGCTGGGCGCGTATCGCGAGGCGGGCGGCAGGGACGCCTGCATCGTGTTCCACAACGCGGGGGACGGACGCGCGCTGGTGCAGCTGCCCGCCAGGCGCGGCAGGGGGTTGCCTGCGCGCATGATCCCGATTGAGATCTTCCACGCGGCGTCGGTCGGCATGGACACATGGCTGGGGGCGATCGCCTACGGCGCAAGCCAGGTGGTGGTCGTGTCCGCGGGCGCCGAGCCCGAGAGCTATGTCGAGGCGATCCGCAAGCAGATGGGATTTGCGCAGACGGTGCTGACCGCGCTCGGATACGCGGGCCGGCACTTCGAGCTGCTCGTCGCGGAAGACGCGAAGGCGCTCGAGGCGGCCCTGTGGTCGCTCGCGCCCGCCGGCGGCGTGGCGAAACCCGCGACCTTCAACCTCTCGGCCGAAAAGCGCACCACGCTCGACTTCGCGCTCGACCACCTCGCGAAGCACGCGCCCGCGCCCAAGGAGGAGATAGCGCTGGGCGCCGGCGCGCCGTTCGGGAGCATCGCGGTCAACAAGGACACCTGCACCCTGTGCAAGTCCTGCATCGGCGCCTGCCCGGAAGCGGCGCTCCTCGATTCGCCGGAGGCGCCGATGCTGCGGTTCATCGAGCGCAACTGCGTGCAGTGCGGCCTGTGCGCGAACACCTGCCCCGAGAACGCCATCATGCTCGCCCCGCGCCTGCTGCTTACCGCGCAGGCGAGGGAGGCGGTGACGCTCAACGAGGCCACGCCGTTCGACTGCGTGCGCTGCGGCAAGCCCTTCGGCACCCGGCAGATGATCGACGCGATGATGGGGCGCCTCACGGCCCACTCGATGTTCGCCGGGGGCGGCGCCATGCGCCGCCTGCAGATGTGCGCCGACTGCCGCGTCGTCGACATGATGGAATCCAAGGACGAGCCGTCCATCCTCAACGTGCGGAAGAACCCATGACCACCGCCGAGCCCATCCAGTTCATCCCGCCCGAGGCGCCCGAAGACCGGGCGCGCGCCGACCTCTATGCGCTGATCGCGCGCCTCTTCTATGCTCCGCCCGACACGGGGTTGCTGCAGGCCCTGGCCGAGGCCGACGAGATCGTGGGCGAGGACGATTCGGTGGCGCTGGCCGATGCGTGGGGCGCGCTGCAGCGCGCGTGCGCCGCCATCGACGAGGAGGCGGCGCAGGAGGAGTACGACGAGCTGCTGGTCGGGGTGGGCAAGGCGCCGGTGGCGCCCTACCTGGGCGCCTACGTGGAGCACACCGGGCCGGAAAGCCTGCTGGTGGAGCTGCGCGCCTACCTCGCTGCGCGGGGCCTGGGGCGGCAGGCTTCGGTCAGCGAACCGGAGGACCATGTCGCCGCGCTGTGCGAACTGATGCGCCACCTGATTTCGGTGCAGCACGCCGGGCTGGAAGAGCAGAGCGAATGCTTCCACCGCTTCATCCACCCCGGCGCGGTGCGGCTGTGCGACGCGATCGACGCGGCGCAGGGCGCGAACTTCTACAAGGCGGTGGCGCGCTTTGCCAGGACCTTCTTCGAGCTCGAGCGCACCGCCTTCGAGATGCAGTGAGCGCCGCGCAGGGCTTCGCGCACGGCGTATGAGCGCCCGGTGATGGCCGACCCGTACCCGGGCAGCGCCGCGAGGATCCGGCGGAACTCGGGGCTGTTCAGGAGGCCGACGAATTCGACTATCGCAGGGTCCGCAAGCAGGCCGGTGCGGCAGGCGAGGTAGTAGCGCTCGGTCAGCAGGGGAATGAACTCCAGCCCGTATGCGGACGCCGCGGCGCGGATCCCGTAGCCCGCGTCCGCGCGTCCACCGGCGACCGTCGCGGCCACGGCAAGGTGGGTGAATTCCTCGCTGAGGTACCCGTCGATGGCTTCGGCGGGGATGCCCGCGCCCGACAGCAGCTGGTCGAACTCGACGCGGCTGCCCGATCCCCTCTGGCGGTTCACGATGCGCACGCCTTTGCGCGTCAGGTCGGCGAGGCTCCGGATCCGCTCAGGATTGCCGCGCGCCACCATGAGGCCCTGCGTGCGCGTGGCCACGCCGATGAGCGTATGGACCCGGTCCTTGAGGTGGCGGTGAAAGGCCGCCGCGCCCGCGTCGTCGAGGCCTTCCGCGAGGTGGAACCCGGCCAATGCGCATTGCCCCTTGGACAGCGCGCACAGGCTCTCGAGGCTGCCCCCGAACCGCAGGTCGAGCTTGAGCCCGCCGCGCTGCGCGAGCCGGTCGCGCAGTTCCGCGAGGGCGAGGTCATGGCTCGCGGCCAGGACGAGGCGGGGCTCGCCGCTCTCGCCCGCCAGGGCCTGCTCGATCTCGCGGCGCACCTTTTCGAGTTCGTGCGAGATTCGCGCCTGCACGAGTTCCTCCGACCACAGGAGCTTGCGGCCGAATTCGGTGAGGCTTGCGCCGCGGCCCTGGCGCAGGTCCACGACCGGGCGTCCGAACACCTGGCCCCACTTGCCTACCTGGCCCCAGGCGTGGCGGTATGAAACGCCCAGCCGGCGGGCCGCTTCGGCCAGCGACCCGCTAGCGGCAATCTCGTGCAGCAGCCGGAACAGCATCGCGTCGAGCGCGTGCGCCCGGCCCGGTGCCGGGGTCCATTCGTACTGGAGGTTGACCTTGATCATGGGTGCGATCTCGTTTCGAAGTTGTTGTGCGACGCAACAACCATTTGCTTCCCCAGCGCCGCCGCCGAGGGCGCAGTTTCTCATGCCGCGGCGAGGCGAAGAAATCCTTGCAACATCATTGCATCGTAACGGGAATGCTCTAGAATCGTGCGCAGATATGCAGCTTGTTGCATAAGTCATTTGGCAAAGTCGTGCACGCTACGAGGAGACGGAGATGGCTCAAACTAAAATAACCAGACTAAACAGGCGCAACTTCCTCCTTGCTGTCGGGGCGGGCGGGGCCGCAACGGTAGCGGCCATCGCGGCGAAGACCGCTTCGCAGGCGCAGCCCGCGGCCACGGGCACCGGCAAGCGCTCTACCCGGGGTTACTCGGCCTCCGAGCACATCAACAACTACTACCGCACAACCAAGGTCTGAGGAGTCACGCCATGCTGCTCACCAGGAAATCCGCTGGGGGCGCTGTCGCGCCCCAATCCCGCCTTACACGCAGCCTCTCGGGCGTGCTTGGCAAGACCATCGACCGCCGCACCTTCCTCAAGCGCTCGGGCGTTTCGGTAGGCGCGGGCGCCGTCGCCACGCAGTTGCCGTTCAACATGCTGGGCAAGGCCGAAGCGGCGGATGCGCCGGCCGGCAAGGTCGAGGTCAAGCGCACCGTCTGCACGCACTGCTCGGTAGGCTGCTCCCTGGACGCGGTCGTCGAGAACGGCGTCTGGGTGCGCCATGAGCCGGTGTTCGATTCGCCGATCAACCTGGGCTCGCACTGCGCCAAGGGCGCCTCGATCCGCGAGCACGGCATCACGGCCGACTCGCACCGCCTCAAGTACCCGATGAAGCTGGAGAACGGCAAGTACAAGCGCATCTCGTGGGACGTGGCGCTGGACGAGATCTCCAAGAAGATGCTGCAGATCAAGAAGGAGTCCGGTCCCGACGCGCTGTTCCTGGTGGGCTCTTCCAAGCACAACAACGAGCAGTCCTACCTGCTGTGCAAGTGGGCCCGGCTGTGGGGGTCGAACAACACCGACCACCAGGCGCGGATCTGCCACTCGACCACGGTGGCGGGCGTCGCGAACACGTGGGGGTATGGCGCGATGACCAACTCCTACAACGACATGCAGAACACCAAGTGCGCGCTGTACATCGGTTCGAATGCGGCCGAGGCGCACCCGGTGTCGGTGATGCACATGCTGCACGCGAAGGAGAACGGCGCGAAGATGATCGTCGTCGACCCGCGCTTCACGCGCACGGCGGCCAAGGCCGACGAGTACGTGCGCATCCGGTCCGGAACGGACATCCCGTTCCTGTTCGGCATCCTGCACCAGGTGTTCGCCAACGGCTGGGAGGACAAGAAGTACATCAACGACCGCGTCTACGGCATGGACAAGGTGCGCGAGGAGGTCAAGCAGTGGACCCCCGAGGAAGTCGAGCGCGTCGCAGGCGTGCCGCAGGAGCAGTTGAAGCGCGTGGCCGAGACCTTCGCCAAGAACCGCCCCTCGACACTCGTCTGGTGCATGGGCCAGACCCAGCACTCGATCGGCAACGCGATGGTGCGGGCATCGTGCATCCTGCAGCTCGCGCTCGGCAACATCGGCGTGTCCGGCGGCGGGGCCAACATCTTCCGCGGCCATGACAACGTGCAGGGCGCCACGGACATCGGCCCGAACCCGGATTCCCTGCCCGGCTACTACGGCCTCGCCCCGGGAGCCTTCGCGCACTGGGCCAAGGTCTGGAACGTCGACCTGGAGTGGCTGAAGAAGCAGTACGCGCCCGGCATGATGGCCAAGTCCGGCATGACGGTGTCGCGCTGGATCGACGGCGTGCTCGAGAAGAACGAGAACATCGACCAGGATTCGAACCTGCGCGCGATGATCTTCTGGGGACATTCGCCCAACAGCCAGTCGCGCGGCCTGGAGATGGTCGAGGCAATGAAGCGCCTGGACCTGACGGTCGTGATCGATCCGTACCCTTCGGCCACGGCCGCGATGAGCGCGATGGTCAGGAAGGACGGCGTGTACCTGCTGCCCGCCGCCACGCAGCTCGAGACCTCGGGAAGCTGCACGGCCTCGAACCGTTCGCTGCAGTGGCGCGAAAAGGTGATCGACCCGCTGTTCGAGGCGCGCACCGACCAGATGATCATGTACCAGCTTGCGCAAAAGCTCGGATTCGGCGACCAGCTGGTGGGCAAGAAGGACGGCAAGCAGTCGATCAAGCTGGTGAAGGGCAAGGGCGGCATGGACGAGCCCGAAATGGAAGACACGCTGCGCGAAGTCAACCGCGGCGCGTGGACCATCGGTTACACGGGGCAGTCGCCCGAGCGCCTCAAGGCCCACATGCGCAACATGCACGTGTTCGACGTGAAGACGCTGCGCGCCAAGGGCGGCGTAGACAAGGAGACCGGCTACGACCTGACCGGGGACTATTTCGGCCTGCCGTGGCCCTGCTACGGCACCGCCGCGATCAAGCATCCCGGCTCGCCGAACCTGTATGACACCTCCAAATCCATGATGGACGGCGGCGGAAACTTCCGCGCCAACTTCGGCGTGGAGAAGGATGGCGTCAACCTGCTGGCCGAGGACGGTTCCCACTCCAAGGGTGCGGAAATCACCACGGGGTACCCGGAATTCGACCACGTGCTGATGAAGAAGCTCGGCTGGTGGGACGACCTCACGGAGGAGGAGAAGGCGGCTGCCGAAGGCAAGAACTGGAAGACGGACCTCTCCGGCGGGATCCAGCGCGTGACCATGAAGCACGGCTGCCACCCGTGGGGCAACGCCAAGGCGCGCGCCGTGGTGTGGAACTTCCCCGACGGGGTGCCCAAGCACCGCGAGCCGCTGTACAGCCCGCGCGCGGACCTCGTCGACAAGTACCCGACGCACGACGACAAGAAGGCGTTCTGGCGGCTGCCCACGCTGTTCAAGTCGGTCCAGCAGAAGAACAAGGACATCGGCAAGCAGTTCCCGATGATCCTCACCAGCGGCCGGCTCGTGGAGTACGAAGGCGGCGGCGAGGAGACCCGGTCCAACCCGTGGCTGGCCGAGTTGCAGCAGGACAACTTCGTCGAGATCAACCCCAAGGCCGCGGCCGACCGGGGCATCCGCAACGGCGAATACGTCTGGGTGAGCACGCCGTCCGGGGCCAAGATCAAGGTGAAGGCGCTGGTCACCGAGCGCGTCGGCGCCGACACCTGCTTCATCCCGTTCCACTTTTCGGGCTGGTGGCAGGGACAGGACATGCTGGCCTTCTACCCGGAGGGCGCTGCGCCGATCGTACGCGGCGAGGCCGTGAATACCGCGACCACCTACGGGTATGACTCTGTCACGATGATGCAGGAAACCAAGACCACGCTTTGCCAAGTGGCGAAGGCCTAAGGAGACGACCATGGCGAGAATGAAATTCCTCTGCGACGCGGAGCGCTGCATCGAGTGCAACGGCTGCGTCACGGCCTGCAAGCAGGAGCACGAGGTGCCCTGGGGCGTGAACCGGCGGCGTGTCGTCACCATCAACGACGGCGTGATCGGGGCCGAGAAATCGATCTCGGTGGCCTGCATGCACTGCTCGGACGCGCCCTGCATGGCGGTGTGCCCGGTCGACTGCTTCTACCGCACCGACGACGGCGTGGTGCTGCACGACAAGGACCTGTGCATCGGCTGCGGGTACTGCTTCTACGCCTGCCCGTTCGGCGCGCCGCAGTTCCCGCAGGCGGGCGCGTTCGGCCTGCGCGGCAAGATGGACAAGTGCACGTTCTGCGCGGGCGGTCCCGAGGCGGACAAGTCCGAGGCCGAATTCAAGAAGTACGGGCGCAACCGCCTGGCCGAGGGCAAGCTCCCCGCGTGCGCGGAGATGTGCTCGACCAAGGCGCTGCTCGGCGGCGACGGCGACGTGATCGCCGACATTTACCGCGAGCGCGTGACGCGGCGCGGCAAGGGCTCCGAGGTCTGGGGCTGGGGCACGGCCTACGGGCAGGGCAAGGGCGGCAGCGCCCCGGCGCCCGCGGGAGCGAAGTCATGAGGGCCGGCATCATGAAGCGGGTGGTGCTGGTCGCGGTGCTCGCGGCCTTCGGCGCGACGGGCTGCATGGAGGTCGAGCAGGCCTCCACCGGCCAGAAGCAGGGCAAGTACCAGGGCAAGCCGGACGGCAAGCCGTGGGACAACGACCCGCTCGCCATCGGGGCCGGCAACGCCAAGTGGACCAAGGGCGACAAGCTCAGCTGGGAGACCCAGGTCAAGGCGCGCAACAACGGCCAGAACGAATACAAGCGGATCGGCGATTAGCCGCCGCGGGCCGGAGGAGACCATGATGAACCTACGTTCCGGGCTGCTGGGCCTGGCCATTTCCGCGTGCGCGGCGCTGCTGCCCGCCGCGGCCTTCGCGCAGGCGACCGCGCAGCCCCCGGCCCAGCCGGCGGCCGACGATACCCAGGCCAAGCGCCAGGCCGTGCAGCCGGGCAACAACGCGCCGGTCTGGCGCGAAGTGCGCTCGGGTGACGCCAACTACACGAGCATCAAGGGGCCGGAGACCGGCGTGCTGATCCAGCCGCAGGCGAAGTTCTTCGGCCAGGACACGATGACCACGGCGGGCGAAGCCTGGCGCAAGTACCGCAACGGCCCGGTGACGTTTTACGGCGGGCTGCTGGTCGTGCTGGCGGCGGCCGCGATCGGCGCCTTCTACCTGTGGAAGGGGCCGATCAAGCTCCACCAGCCGCCCAGCGGCCGGCTGGTGCTGCGCTTCACGGCGCTGGAGCGCTGGGCGCACTGGAGCATGGCGATCAGCTTCTGCGTGCTGGGCATCTCGGGGCTGGTGATGCTGTTCGGCAAGCACGTGCTGCTGCCGGTGATCGGATATACCCTCTTCGCCTGGCTGACGATGCTGATGAAGAACCTGCACAACTTCATCGGCCCGCTGTTCCTCGTCTCCATCGTGCTGTTCGCGCTGATCTACGTGCGCTACAACTTCCCCTCGGCGGGCGACCTGCGCTGGCTGTTGAGCCTCGGCGGCATGGGGTCGGACCACCAGGTCCCCTCCGGGCGCTTCAATGCCGGTGAGAAGGGCTGGTTCTGGCTGAGCGTGGTGGTGCTCGGGACCGTGATGAGCGTCACCGGCCTGATCATGCTGTTCCCGAATTTCGAGCAGGTGCGCGCCACGATGCAGCAGGCGAACATCGTGCACGGCATCGGCGGGGTGTTGTTCATCGCGATGTCGTTCGCGCACATCTACATGGGCACCATCGGCACCGAAGGCGCCTACCAGGGCATGCGCACGGGCTACGTGGACGAGGAATGGGCCAAGGAGCACCACGAGCTCTGGTACAACGACGTCAAGTCCGGCAAGGCCGCAGGTGGAAATGCGGGCGGCGAAGCCAAGCCTGCGCCGGCCGCGCAGCCGCAACACTAGGAGGAATGGGAACCATGATGAAAAGACTGATCGCCTGCGTCGCCGCCGGCATGATCGCCGGGGCCGCGTTTGCCAAGCTGCCGCCCGCGCCGCCGATGAGCGATGCCGAGAAGGCCGCCAAGGCCGAGAAGGATGCCGCGGCCAAGGCCAAGGGAGCGGCCGATCTCGGCAAGGCCGAGGACCGGGCCGTGGCGAACTACAAGAAGAACAAGGGTATGGCGGAACCAAAGGGCGCGACCATGGCGCCGAAGAAGAAATAGCCAGCCCGGCGGGGACCAGGAAAGGGCGCCTGCGGGCGCCCTTTCCTATTTGCGGCCGGCTGCAGGGGCGGGTTGGCCCGGGGCCGCGCCGCCGAGCTGCGGCGAGACCACCACGGTAAATGCCGAGCTTCCCCCGAAGCCCCCGGCCGGCGCGACCTCGATGGTGGCCGCGCGCGTGGCGTTCGTGAAGGTCATGATCGACGCCTTCGAGCGCGCGATCGACACGAGCTTCCAGCCGCCCTTGCCGAGCTGCTCGCGAAAGTGGCCGATCAGGTCCTCCTCAGAGAGCGGCGTGACGCCGGCGACCCTGCCGGTCCAGTCGGGCGCGCCGCCGAGGATCAGCGTGCGCTCGAGGTCGATCTTCGTCCCTTCGGGCAGCGGGACGTCCGGCAGGAAGCGGGCAGGATCGGTGATTTCGCGGTTGGCGGACGTGCCGGGCATCGAGCCGCAGCCGGCCGCGAGCAGCGCGGCGGCGAGGAGCGCGGCAGGCGCAAGGGCGCGTGCGCTCATGCGAGGCCTTCGGCGAGGACCAGCCGGGAACGCGAAGCCGCCTTGCGGATCGCGAGCGCCGGGGCGTATTCGGGCGAGTCGTAGAACTTCCGCGCCTGCTCCATGGAGGCGAANNGCGCCGCCGCGCACGAGGAATTTCCCGCCGTATGCGGCAATCGCCGCGGGAGTGAGCAACTTGTACCCCTCGTACGCGGCGGGGTCGGTGACTTCGATTTCTGCGATGAGGTAGGCGGGCATGGCGGTCTCCTGGTCCGCAGATTCTACGCGAGCCCCGCCAGGCGCAATACCAGGCCGGCCGCGGCGGCGACCGCGATCAGCGGGATGAGGCCGGCCTTGTAGCGCACGGCCGCGACCAGCGCCGCGCCCGCCCCGAGGGCGGAAATCCAGTCGAACCGCCCGGCCATGCCGCCCGGCCAGAACACGTGCCCCGCGAAGAACAGCGCAAGGCTCACGATCACGCCCACCACGGCGGCCGTGATGCCGGTGAGCGGCGCGGTGAACTTGAGGTCGCCATGCGTGGTTTCCACGAGCGGCCCGCCCACCAGTATGAAGATGAACGAGGGCAGGAAGGTGAAGTACGTCACGACCGCGGCGGCGGCCGCGCCGGACAGGAGCAGGCTGTCCGGGCCGAAGAGGTGCGCGCCCCAGCCGCCCACGAACCCGACGAAGGCCACCACCATGATGAGCGGGCCGGGCGTGGTTTCGCCCAGCGCGAGCCCGTCGATCATCTGCGTCGCGGTGAGCCAGTGGTAGTTGTCGACGGCGCCCTGGTAGACGTAGGGCAGCACGGCGTAGGCGCCGCCGAAGGTCAGCA
>JAFEDL010000132.1:992-5622 GCA_018241645.1 Pseudomonadota bacterium | reverse complement strand
AGCCCGCATCGAAAGATGCGGGCTTTTCTGTTTTCTGAGTCAAATTCAATTGCTTGCCGCAATTGCCTTGACGCATCGGCATGGCAAAAATCCGGATCAGGTTTCTGCCGCTGCCTTCGTATACTGATGCGCTTCGCGTCCGTGGCATTTGTCGGCTGCCGACGCGGCAACCTGACTGATACCCGGAGCCCGCGGCCGTTTCCGGCAGCCAATGGATTTCCGGAACTGCGTAATAAGGATATTGGGGATCATGAGCCTGCCCACCCTGTTCGACACCTGTAAACCCCGGCCCGACGTACTTGCCGGTACGCTCAGTGAAGCGGAGTTCGCAGCCGATCTGGCCATGGTGCTCAGGGGGACAGCGCCGCCCGACTATGCCGAGCCGGCGCGCTTTTTTGCCAACACGCATCCGACGACAGGCTTGCGCGAACTGCTGCGCAACATCTGCCTGCGGCTCAACGGCAGCAGCGAGCAGCTGGCGGCAATCTTCCGGCTCGATACCGGTTTCGGTGGCGGCAAGACCCATGCGCTGATCGCACTCGCCCATGTCGTGCGCGGCATGGCCGGGGTCGCCGACGTGGCCGAATTCATCGATCCGGCCTTGCTGCCGGGCGAAGCCGTGCGGGTGGCGGCTTTCGATGGCGAGAATGCCGACTTCGCCAACGGTCGGTCGCTCGGCGACGGCCTGCGGGCCTACACCCCCTGGGGCGAACTGGCCTTTGCGCTGGCCGGTCATCGGGGCTATGAGCTGGTCCGGCGCAGCGACGAGCAGCGTGTGGCTCCCGGTGCTGCGACGCTGGCCGAACTGTTTGCCGGCGGACCGGTGCTGATCCTGCTCGATGAGCTGGCTGCCTACCTGCGCAAGCTCAAGGCTCGGGATCGCCAGCAGGCCGGAGAACAGCTCACGGCCTTTCTGACCGCGCTGTTCAAGGCCATCGAATCGACGCCGCGCGCGGCCGTCGTCTACACGCTTGCCATCGGCAAGGAAGGCGATGCCACCGACGCCTACAGCGAGGAAAACCGCGATATCGCCGAACGCATGACCGAGATGGAAAGCGTTTCGGCGCGCAAGGCGACGCTGCTTTGTCCGACGGCCGATGATGAAACCGTGCAGGTACTGCGCCGCCGGCTGTTTGCAGCGGTCGACGATGCACGGGCTGCGCCGGTCATCGAAGCCTATGCCTCGCTGTGGCAGGGCCAGCGGGCGCAATTGCCGGATTTCGGCATCAACGACGTGCGGGTCGAACGCTTCCGGGTCGGGTTCCCGTTGCACCCCGAACTGATCGAACTGCTGTGCGAGAAAACCGCGACGCTCGTGAACTTCCAGCGGGTGCGCGGCATGCTGCGCCTGCTGGCGCGCACGATCGCCTGCCTGTGGCAGCAGCGTCCGCGCGATACCTTCGCCATCCACACCCACCACATCGACCTGTCGGTCCCGGGGATCCGGCAGGAGATCGTCACCCGCATGCAGCAGGGGCTGTTCCTGCCGGCGATCAAGGCGGATGTCGGTGCCACGATCGGCGATCACCCGGCGCTCGCACAGCGGCTCGATGCCGAGCACTACGCCGGCCTGCCGCCGTACGGTTCCTGGGTGGCCCGTACCGTGCTGATGCATTCGCTGGCTTTCAATGACAGCCTGAAGGGGCTGGGCGCCGATGCACTGCGCTATGCACTGCTGTCGCCGGCGACCGATGCAGGGTTCATCGACGATGCCCGTACCCGTTTCGTGCAGCAGTCGGCGTATCTCGATGATCGGCCGAATGCACCGCTGCGCTTCCTGACTGAAGCCAACCTGACGCAACTGCTGCGCGCCCAGGAACACCGGGTCGATCCGGCAGACGTGCGTGCCGGGCTCAACGACCGCCTGCGCAGCATCTACAGGAGCGGCACGTTCAATCTCATCGCCTTTCCGGCCGGTTCGTACGATGTCGCGGATGATGCCGGCGACGGCAAGCCGTGGCTGGTGGTGCCGGGCTACGACGCGGTCGAAGTCTCGGCGGCCAGTGTGCAGTTGCCCGATCTCGTGCGACGTATCTACCTGTTCCGTGGCAACGGCAGTGATTTCCGGATCAACCGCAACAACCTGATGTTCCTCGTCGTCGATGCCGGCCGGTGCGAGGAAATGCGCCGCAGGATGACCTACCGGCTCGCACTCGAAGCCATGCGCAAGCCCGACAGCCTGCGCGACCTGCCCGAGCATCAGCAGCAGATGGTGCTGTCCTGGTACCAGACGGCCGAGCAGAGGCTGGCACTGGCGATCCAGCAGGCCTACCGGCATGTGTTCTACCCGTCGGGCATCCGGGCAGACGGCTTCGATGTCGATCTGGCCCACAGCGTCATCGAAGTGCAGACGGCCTCCGAAAGCCCCGGTGCCGGCCAGCGGGCGGTGGCACGGGTGCTGACGGACAACCGCAAGCTGCGGCTGCCCGAAGACGAGCCGGATTCGCCGACCTACATCCGCGACCGCACACCGCTGCGAAAGGGCGAACTGACAATGGCCTCGCTGCGCGAGGAATTTCGCCGCAACCCGCGGCTGCCGATGCTGATCGGTAACGACGTGTTCCTGCGCGGCATCCGCAACGGCATCGAGTCCGGCGATTTCGTCTACCGGCACGGCGACCTGCTCTACGGTCCGGGCGATCCGTGGGCCGATCTGCGCATCGATGAACAGGCGCTGCTGATGACCATGACGCGCGCCGAGGAACTGCGCCTGTGGCCTCGCCGGCCTCCGGAACCGCCGCCGCCGCCGCCGACGACGATTGTCGACACGGACGATCCTGACCCGTCGGGCAAGAACCCGACCGGTGCCGGTGGCGGTACTGGTCCGGTAACGCCGCCGGTCGTTCCGCCGCCGCCCGCCGGCCCGCTGGCGGTCGAAGGCGTGCTGCGCGAGGCGCTGGTGCAACTCTGGGAACAGGCGCGTGCCCGACGCTATGTGCTGATCCGCAGCCTGACGCTGCGCCTGTTCGATGCCACGGACGCGCTGCGACTGATCGGGCTGGCCGGTACGGTGCCGAAAGCCGACAAGCGCATGAAGCTCAGCGCCAGCTACGCCACGGCCGGCGGCAGCGAATGCCAGATCGAATTCACCGGCAGTCTCGAAGACGTGCGGCCGCTGCGGGATTTTCTCGATCCGCAACTGCGCGCCGCCACCGAGCGCGACCTCAGCCTCGATCTGACGCTGACCTTCACCGACGGTCTGCTGCTGGCCGGTGATGCGCCCGAACGCTTTGCCGAGCAACTGACGCGCGCCGGCTCCGGGACCGCCCATGTAACCGCCACTGCTGAAGGACAGGCATGACCCCGCCACTTCTGCCCGGTCTGCGACCACCCGACGCCGGTGCCCCGCACTACGAACTGCACGCCTGCCGCCACAGCGGCAGCGATCTGGAACTGAGCATCTGGCAGCTGCCGGCGCCGGCCTCGCCGCACCTGAAGGTGCCGGTGCGCATTGCCGGCCTGCGCGGGCGCAATCTGGCGCTGATCGAGCACCGGGTGCTGCGCACACTGGCGCGCGGGCGCATTGATCTCGGCGGCCTGCCGTTCGCACAGCAGCGGGCAGCATCGCTTGATGAGGATCTGGCCCTGTCGCTCGGCCTGCTGTTTCGCGTGCTGGCGCCGATGCGCAACCGTGACTTCATGCGTGCCGTTGCCGACGGCATCGAGGCAATGGGCCGCGAGGAAGCGGCGTACTGGCTCGGCATGACGATGTACCGCAAATACCCGCGCCGGGTACTGTCGGCGTTGCGCATGCTGCTGGTCGATCCGAAGGCGGCGGCGTGAGCCTGCGTAGCACGGCCGACATCCTGCGTTTGCTGGATGCGCTGCAGGAACACGTTGCCGACGAGCTCGAAGGCCAGGATCTCGACTTCAAGGAATGGATTACCCGCAGCGTCCGCGATGCTCGGGCGCAGGTCATCGACATGGCCGTCTGCATGGCCAACGGCGGCGGCGGTACTGTCGTGTTCGGCGTGGCCGACAAGGTGCGTGGCCGGGCGCGGGCCATCGTCGGCGTGCCGGGCGATATCGACGTCCCTGCGCTGACCAGCGCGATCTACAACGGCACCGATCCGAAGATCACGGCCGCCTTCGAGGAGCTTTCCGTGCCGGAAGGCACCGGTCGCCTGCTGGTGATGCAGGTTTTCGGCGGGCTGGCGCCGTATACCGATACGGCCGGCAGCGGCAGGATCCGGAAGGGCAAGGACTGCCTGCCGCTGACCGGCACGCTTCGGGCGCAAGTGATGGTCGAATCCGGCACGGCCGACTTCACGGCGCCGCCCTGCGCAGAACCGCCCGCCGCCCTGCTCTCGCCGGCTGCGATGGAGGTCCTGCGCAAGGTGGCTGCGGCCGAGAATGCGCCGGCCGATCTGCTTGCACGCCCTGATCTCGATCTGCTCGGGGCGCTCGGTGTCGTGCAGGACGGGCGTCTGAGCCGGGCCGGCGTGCTGCTTGGCGGCAGCGACGACGCGCTGGCCCGTGTGGTGCCGAACTATCTCTGGACGCACCTGCGCATGCGTTCGGACACCGACTATTCGGACCGCGCCGATGGCCGCAGTGCGCTGGCACTGGCGCTGATGCGGCTTGAAGAACGCATCAACGCCGACAACCCGATCACCACGATCGAGCACGG
>JAFEDL010000132.1:0-865 GCA_018241645.1 Pseudomonadota bacterium | reverse complement strand
GCCAACATCCTCAACCATGCGCCGGTGGCGCGAAATCCGGTGCTGGTGCAGGCGCTGATGCGACTGCGGCTGGTCAACCGCAGCAATCTCGGCATCAGCCGCATGTACGAGGCGACGCTGACCGAAGGCAAGTCTCCACCGCGCATCGACGAGCCGGGGCGCATGGTCCGGGTGAGTTTCTGCCGACAGGCGGTTTCCGCACCGTTTCGCGCATTTGTGGCCGATGAAGCGCAGCGCGGCCATATCCTGACGGTGCCGCAACTGATCGTATTGCATCACCTGCTGGCGCATCCCGAAGCCGATACCGCGACGCTGGCGCTGAACTGCCAGAAGTCCGAGGAGCAGATGCTCGACCTGCTCGATGACATGGCGAGGCGGCTCAGTTATGTGGAGCGCGGCGGTGCGGGGCGTGGCACGTTCTGGACACTGGCGCCGGACCTGCATGAACGGCTGGCCGAGCCGGGCCAGGTGCTGCGCGATCGGCGGCTGGATTGGGAGGCGGCCAAGGCCCGGGTGCTGTCGCTGCTGGTGGAGCGGGCGCGACGCGGGCAGCCCGGGCTGGCCAACGCCGATCTGCGGCAGATCACGCGACTGAGCCGGCGGCATGTGTTGCGGCTGATGCAGGAACTGATGACGGCACACCCCGAAATCCAGCCGCCCGGTCGCGGGCGCTGGGGCCGCTATCGCTACGAGTCGGGCCAGCCGGCTGCGGATTGAATGCGCCATTCATGCGCCGGGCAATGTTCATCCGGCGCATTGCGCCTCATTGATTCCCGTTGAAAGCGCCATTCAATGCGCCACGGACATTCCACGGAAGATTGCCCATGACTGCCCGCCTGATCGAACACTGGCTGCCGATCGCTGC
>JAFEDL010000131.1 GCA_018241645.1 Pseudomonadota bacterium | reverse complement strand
ACCAGCATGAGCAGCGTCCAGGTGAACTGCAGCGCGTGGCCGCCGCCCCAGAACAGGATCTCGTAATACGCCTTGCCCGAAAGCGACCCCGGCACGGAAAAATAGGACCAGCCGAACGCGATCAGCGCCACCGCCGCGGACACGGCGCAGGCATTCAGGCCGAACTGCAGCGCCGCCCGGCCGTCGATGCCCAGGCGCAGCCGCGGCGCCGTAAGCATGCCGCGCAGGACCAGCAGCACCACGCCCGCCGCGAATGCGAGCAGCCCGGCAATGAAGGCCGGGCCGTTCAGCACCGGGATGTAGTTGGCCATGACGGCTTCGCCGCCGCCGAGGAAAGGCGCCAGCGACATCAGCGCGGCGCCCGCCGCGCACAGGCCGAGCGCGGACCAGCCCCAGCCAAGGCCCCACTCGGAACCGTTGAGGCTCCAGAGCATGCCGGCCAGCGCCATGAACCAGACCAGCACCGAGAGGTCCACGTGCACCACCAGCGCGACGCGAAAGAAGTCGGCCACCGGCAGCCACTGCGACACGACGGGCGTGCGCGACACGACCAGCAGCACCGAGAACAGCCCCGCGCCGATCAATGCCGCGAGGCCCAACCAGAGCCATGCGCGCGCAAGCCTGCCGCGCGCGCCGGCGGGCACGGCGAGGCTATACCGATGCCCGGGGGCGTCCGCGCGCGACGCCGGATCGATGAGGATGTCGGCCAGGGGTTTCATCGCAGCGTTATCCCGCCCTTCTCGGCGTCGAAGTCGATCACCAGCACCTGGGCCGGCTTCAGCGTCACCGACTCGTCGCGCGAATAGTCGAAGGCCGCAGGGCCCGGGCTGTCCTTCAGCCGCACCGTGATGCGATGCTGGCCGGCCGCGACCGGCAGGCGCCGGTAGACGGCCGAGGCACCGTCCTTGGACAGTCCCGAGGGCGAGGCCGAGTGCCGGACGCTCTGCACGCCGTCGATGTCCAGTTCGACCACCACCGGGACGCGCTCGCGCGGGCACTGCATCGGCGCGCGCATGTTCGGCGGCAGCTTGGCCAGTTCCGCAGGGCTGAGCTGGCGGCACTCGCTCACGCGCTTGCCATTGTGCGTGAAACTCAGCTTGATGAGGGCCTGGTCGGCGGGCAGGTGGCGGTACGCGGGCCAGGTCGAGAACACGCCGATGAACAGCGCGAACAGCATATAGAGCGCTCCCTGGCCGATCCAGGCGGCCGCGGTGGTCGGGCGCGGTGCGGCCGGCTCAGCCATGCCCGCGCCTGAATTCGTCGAGCGCGGCCGCCAGCGCGCGGTCGTCCCCCGCGGGCAGCCAGGCGGTCGCCAGCCGCTCGCGCGGCACCGAGGCGCGCAGGTGCGGCTCGCGCGCGCCGTCGAGTCGCTCCTTGGTCCAGCGCGTGCCGAGTCGATACGCGCATGCGCCCTCTTCGCAGCCGGTCACCAGCACGCCCGAAGCGCCGCCGCGGAGCGCGTATTCGACGAAGGACGGCGGCAGCATGCCCGTGCAGATGAGGCTCAGCGTCGTGACATCGCCGCCGGCCAGCCGGTCCACCGGCGCGCAGTGGTCGCAGCCGATGACGACGATCCTGCGCTCGCCGCGCAACGCGGCCAGCCCCTCTTCCAGGCGGCGGCGCAGCGCGTCGATGGGCAACTGGGGCATGTCGATGCCCGTGAGCAGGCGCGCCCCGCTGCGGAACGGCGTGGACGACGGGCAGGACCCGACGCAGATGCCGCAACTCGCGCACAGGTCCGCATCCACGCGGGCCAGCTGCCGGCCGGCCTTGCCGTTGGGATGCGGCCCCATCGTGATTGCCGCATAGGGGCAGTCCTCGAAGCAGCGGCGGCACCCGTTGCAGTTGTCCGGGTCGACCTTCGCCACCGCAGGCGGCGCCGGCCGCGGCAGGAACGGGAGCGCCAGCAGGAACAGGAGCGTCGCGCAGAACAGCGCCCAGACCAGGCCGGGCGACGTCGCATACGCAAGCGGGTGCGCGAACAGCAGAAACCAGTCCAGCGCGAGCGGCCCGGGCATGATGGACAGGTCGGCCGGCGCCTGGCTCATGACCGGCGCGGCCAGCGCCACCGCAAGCAGCGCACCGAGCGTGCCAATCGCCAGGGCGCGGGGCGGAAAGACGTCCGCGCGCGCGATGCGCTGGATGTGGAACCAGAGGCCGAAGAGCAGCAGCAGCGGCACGCCCAGGTGCACGAACACGAAGAGCGAGAACAGGCGGTCCGAAACGCTCGCGGCGTCGAGGAAATTGCGCGTCAGCGGCGAAGCGAAGAACGGCAGCCAGTCGAGGAACTCCGCCGTGGCAAGCGCGGAGAACTGCCCCAGCTGGTCCCAGTTCAGCCAGAACCCGCCGATCCCGCACGCGAACACGAACAACGGCAGCGGCACCCCGGTCAGCCACGAAAAGCGCCGGAACCCGGCGTAGCGGCCGAGCAGGAGCTCGCGCACCAGGTGCGCCAGCGTGACTATCACGAACGCATCCGCCGCATAGCGATGCACGCTGCGCAGAAGCCCGCCCAGGTATCGCTGTTCGCGCGACAGCTCGTCGACGGAGCGCCAGGCGCCCCCGACCGAAGTGTCGAGCGCCGCGTACAGGTAGATCCCGCTGACCGCCAGCAGCCAGAAGCACAGGAAGCCCAGCGCGCCCAGGTGGCGCAACGGGTTGAGCGCGCTGCCGAACGCCGCGTCGAACACGCGCTCGAGCCCCTCGAAGGCCGCCAGCCCGCGGCTACGCAGGGAACCGGCTGGATCCATGCGCCGATTGCCGCCGGCGCGCTTGCCTTTGGGTGCGCCACTCCAGCAGGAAGAACCAGGCCATTGCAAGCGCAAACGTAACCCCCCCGGCGACCATGATGGCCAGGCCGTAGTCTACCCGGTAGGCCCCGGTGACCGGGTCGTACACGGAGCACAGGATGCGCACGCGATCGATGAGGTCGGACAGGCGCGCGTCCTGCGGCAGCGGCGCCCCCGCGAGCAGCTGTTTCAGCGGCTCGCCGAGCTGGCTGGCGCCGAGGCGGTCGCCGTAGACCTGCCGCACGATGCGCCCTTCGCCGTCCAGGATGGTCAGTTGCAGCAGGTGGTCGAACCCCGCGGCGGTGGCCACGTAGCTGAAGCCGAAATCGCGCGTGAGCGCGGCGACGATCGACGGATGCGGACTGAGGAACTCCCAGTTGGGCAGCGATATCCGGTTCTGCGCCGCAAATGCCTTGAGCGCCTGGGGGGAGTCCGCGGGCTGGTTGAAGCCGATGCTGACCACGTTGAACTGGCCGGTGCCGAACCGGTCCTGGAGCGCAGTCACCGCCTCGTTCAGCATGCGCGTGCTGGTGGGGCAGACCGTGAAGCACCCGGTGTAGATGAAACTCACCAGCAGCGGCTTGCCGCGATAGTCCGCCAGCCGCACCGGCCGCCCTTCGCGGTCCAGCAGCGTGTAATCCCCCGGCTGGCTGCCGAGCACGGCCTGGCTGGCGCGAAGAGCGGCGGCCTGCTCCAGCGCGGGCCCGCCTGCGGGCGCCGGGTCCGCCGGCAGCGCGGGCGAGGCATGCACCAGCCCCGCGAGCACCGCGGCAAATGCCGTCCGGCAGGCGATCACCGCAACGCGCCGTCGACGCTCGCGGCCACCAGCAGCAGGCTCAGCTGCACGAGCGATGCGAAGAAGGCGCCCATTGCGGTGCTGCGCCCGGGGGAACGGGCCAGCAGCCAGGCCTTGCGCACGAAGTGCAGGCCGCCGGCAAGCGCGCCGGCCAGGTAGGCCGGCCCCGCGCCGAAGAACACCGGCAGGATCGAGGCCGCCACCAGCGCCACCGTGCTCAGGAACACGACCTGCGCGGCGCGCGCCTCCCCCACCACCACCGGCAGCATCGGCACGCCGGCGGCCGCGTAATCCGCGTGGTTGGCGATCGCGAGGCTCCAGAAATGCGGCGGGGTCCACAGGAACAGCACCAGCGCCAGCAGCAGCGGCAGCGCGCCCAGGCCCGGGTCCGCGGCCGCGGCGCCTGCCAGCACCGCAAAGCTGCCTGCGAGGCCGCCGATCACGATGTTCAGCCAGGTGCGGCGCTTGAGCCACACCGTGTACACGACGGCATAGAAGAAGGCGCCGAGAAACACGAACAGCGCCGAAACCGCGTTCAGCGCCAGCCACGCCGCGGCCACCGACACGGCCAGCAGCGCGCCGATCAGCAGCAGCCACGCGGGCGTGTGCGGCAGGGCACCCGTCACGAAAGCGCGCGTGCGCGTGCGCGCCATCAGGCGGTCGGTCTCGAACTCCACGTACTGGTTGAACGCGCCGGCGCTGGCCGACGAGACGAACACGGACACCGCGAGCACCCCCCACTGCAGGAGGCTGAGCGCGGGGCCCGGCGTCACCGCCAGCCCGACCAGCGCGGTGATCATGATCATCACGCCGATGCGCAGCTTGAACACGCCCAGCACCTCCCGCGCGAGTTGCCGCGCGCGGGGTGCGCCTGGGCCGGGGAGCGCTGTGGTGTTCATGGCCGTCCTCGAGCCGGGGCCCCTGCGGGCCTCAGCTCATGCCCCAGAGCGTGGACAGGTACTTCCAGTTGATGAAGTAATACAGCACGAACGCCACGAGGAACACCATGGCCAGGGCGAAGGTGCCCGGGGCCGCGAAGCCCATCGAGCCGTAGCTCTGTACCACCGCGGAAGGCGCCGTCGGCGGGATCGGCGTGAACTTCGCGCTCTCCGCCCCCTTGTCCAGGCGCTTGCCCCACAGGATCGACCCGACCGTGATGTAGATGTAGATCGCGCCGCCGGTGATCGCCGCGATGCCCGCGATGCCGACCAGCCCCATCATGAGGTACGCCGCGCCGGGCCACTCGTAGGCCATGGCCGAACCGCTGAACGCCATGTCCCAGTGGCGCCGCGAGACGCCGAGGGTGCCCGCGCCCATCATCACCAGGCAGAAGAAGTACATCGACAGGCCGAACAGGTACGGCTGCAGCTTCGCGAGGCCCGGGTTGATCATCTCGCGCCGGAAGAGGACCGGGATCAGGAAGTAGGTCAGCGCCATGAACGACAGCGTCGTGCCCACGACCACGGTCGCGTGGAAGTGGCCCGGCACGTAGATCGTGTTGTGGATGATCATGTTCAGCTGCTCGGTGCCCATCATCACGCCCGAGATGCCGCCCAGGAACCCGAAGCCGATCAGCGAGATGAACATCCCCGAGAACACCGGGTTGCCCCACGGCGCCTTCCTCAGCCACTCGAACAGGCCCTTGGTGTAGCCCTTCTGGCGCTGCGCCACCTCGATCGCCCCCGGGATCGTCAGGCCGTGGATCATCGAGGCCAGCACGGCGAAGTACATGAAATAGCTGGTGTTGACGACCTTCCATGCGGTGGACAGGCCGGGGTCGGCGAGCAGGTGGTGCGCGCTCGCGAGCTGCAGGAACAGGATGTAGAGCAGGAAGGCCCCGCGGCTCACGCGTTCCGACATGGGTTTCGCGCCGAAGGCGATCGCCGCGATCGCATACCAGATCGAAATGTGCGCCGCGACGTTGATCTGCTGCGACGAGTGCCCGAAGGCCCACCAGATCGTGCGGTACACGAGCGGGTCGACCTCCTTGACGATGCCCACCGACATCAGGAACGTCGGGATCAGGATGATCGCCCCGGAGGTGATGGTGAACACCGCGATGATGCACGCGACGACCGCGCCGAAGGTGACCAGCGGCACCGAGCCCTGGTAGGTCTTGTCCCGCTTGGCGATGACCAGGGTCCCGAGGAACACGAAGCAGCCGATCAGCGCACCCACGGCGAACAGGATCAGGCCCAGGTAGAACGCGGGCGCCGCCATCATCGGCACGTAGGAGGTCATCATCACGCTCGAACTGCCCTGGTACACGGCGACGTTGTTGGTCACCGCGCCGATCAGCATCAGCGCGAACGCGAGCCAGGCGATCCGCGGCGTGGCGAGCCGGCATCGCAGGAGCGTCGAGGAGCAGAAGTACAGGACCGCGATCTCGAAGAAGATGATCCAGAAGATCAGCATGTCGATGCCGTGCGCGGTGAGCACCTGGTAGAAGGTGTCCGCCTGCAGCCAGTGCACCGCCGGCCAGCGCGTCAGCACGACGCCCACGGCGAGGATGCCGCCGATGAGCAGGAACACGACCGCGGCCACCGCGTTCGCAATCATCAGCTTCTCGGCCTGGCTCTCGAACTGCAGCCCCGACCGGGGGCAGGTCCGGTAAGTCGTAGTAGTGGACATTTCTACCCCCCCTTATTTCACGTAGAGGCGGCTGACCATCGTGTGATGGTTGATGCCGCAATATTCGTTGCACACGACGGAAAAGCTGCCCGCCTGGTTCGGCGTCACGGTCACCACGTGCTCATAACCGGGCACCACCTGGATGTTGATGTTGGCCGGCTGCAGCGAGAACCCGTGGTTGTAGTCCATCGAGGTGAGGTGCAGGCGGTAGGTCTTGCCCTTCTCCAGCTCGAGGATCGGCCACCAGGCCCACAGCCGCGCGATGAGGTACACGTCGGACCCCTCGGGCGGGTGGACCACGGGGATCTTGTCGTCGGTCTCGGTGCGCACCGTGTACTTGTCCACGACGGCCTGCGCCTTCGCGGCGAACATGTCCGGCTTGGTCCTGTAGGTCTCGGTGGACAGGTTCTGTTTCCCGTAGACGTGCCAGCCGACCATCATGGCGAACATGATCAGGCACCATACCAGCGCGATCGCGATCCAGGTGCCCTCGACGCGGTCCAGGGGATGCTTCCACCAGAGGCGTTCCGAAGGGGGCAGTATTGCGCTCATGGGTTCATCCCCCTACTTGGCCAGCGGAACGGTGAGGATGTCGAATACGCCCCAGACGACGTAGAGGACCATCGGGATCATCACGCCGAGGAACAGCAACAGGAAAGGGTTGTCCAGCAGTTGCTGCATCAAGGGAATCGGTTCGTTGTCATGACTGATGTCGCTCACGGTGCCTCCTCGGTGTGTTCGGGTTCGGCGGGCCCAGGTTCGGGCGCGGACAGGCACATCTTTGAACGCGAACGACTCCGTTTCCTTGCTCTAGATCAAACAAAGCGGGGGTAGGGCCGGATGCCGGCGGCCCGGGCGCTCGATTTGCATCGTCGGCATCCGGCGTTTCGCGCTGCACCATGCGCCGCTTCACCCATG
>JAFEDL010000130.1 GCA_018241645.1 Pseudomonadota bacterium | reverse complement strand
TGTATTCCGACTTCAGATAAACATCGAACTCCTCCGGCGAGAGGCCGCGGGCTTCGACACCCAGCTCCTTGAGCTTATCCTGCACTTCGCGAAGCCCCAGCACCTGGCGAATCTCGTCGGCCAGCTTGTGCCTGATCTCGATCGGTGTCCCTGCCGGGGCCACGACCGCGTACCAGGGTCCCGAGACGATCGCCGGATAGCCAGCCTCGGCGAAAGTGGGAACGTTCGGCAGCACGGCGCTGCGCCTGGTGGAAGCGATAGCGATCGGGCGCAATTGCCCCGAAACGATTCGCGGCACAAGATTGATGGTGTCACCTATCATCAGGCTGACACGCCCCGCGAGAACATCGGTGAGCGCCGGCGGAAAACCCTGATACGCGACATGCGTCAGCGCGGTGCCGGCCTGCTGGTTGATCAATTCGCCCGTGACATGGCCTGTCGTCCCGATGCCCTGAGTCGCGAATGTCATCTTTTCGGGATTGGCTTTGGCGAAGTTGCGCAGTTCCTCGAAGCTGGAAACCGGCAGCTGCCTGCTCGCGACGAGCACGTTCGGCGCCTCGACCACGACCGTCACGGGCGCAAATGTTGTCGCGTCGTACGGCAGGCGCTTCATCAGGAAGGGGTTGAGCACCAACGGCCCTTGCGCGGTGAAAAGTAGCGTGTACCCATCCGCCGGAGCCCTGGCCACAAGATCAGTACCGACCGTTCCACCGGCGCCCGTGCGGTTCTCCACCACGATCGGTTGATTCAGACGGGTTTCGAGGTGTCTGCCCACCAGGCGTGCCAGCACATCGATGGAACCGCCCGCCGTGAATGGAACGACGAACCGGACTGGCTTGGACGGCCACACCTCCTTGGTCTGGGCGTGCGCGTTGCACAGGATGGCCGAGGCGAACAACGCCACGGCAAGCCTCAAGGAAATTCCACACTTCGATATCCGTTTCACAGCTGTCTCCTTGCGTACTGTCTTGGGGGGCACTATCGGGCATCGGGCACTGTTGCCGGATGGCTTCCCGCCTGTTCAGGTGTGATATCCATCGGAAGCAGAATGGCAATGGCGCGGTGCTTGTAGAGTTCGCCGCGCTTCGCCGCCGTCGGGACGGTTCCGTCATTTGCGAACTTCTTCGCAACCTCGAGGAGGCGTCTGCGGCATTTCACGATCGCGGTGTCCGAGGTACCCAAGTGCTCCTTGGTCCGGTCTGCGATCGGCCCCTGGCTCTCCTGCACGGCGAGGTCCTGAAGTTGGGCACTCGGAATTCCGGTGAATGAGCCGCGTCTCTGCAGATCCCGATCCATCAGGTAATCGTTCGCGCGGTTCCCCTGCGGAATGTAGGTGCCCGGGATCAATCTCGCGTAATCCAGATTTCCAGTCTTGTATTCCGCCAGCTCGTCACTGCCAAGAGGACGTCCGACGTGATAGCGGACGCGATACCACCAGCAGTTTTCGTCGTCGATGGCAATGAACAGATTGGCTCTGCACACCAGCCCCTCGGCTGTGGGCACCAACACGTAGTTGGGCATCAACCACTGGGTGATGCGCCAGTAGTAGTTGCCGTTACCCCCGTCCCTTCGTGCGGAGATTCGCATTCCGAAGTCGGTGTCTTCGCAGAAGAACCGCGGCGCCCCATCCGCATCCCCGAATTCCTGAAGATTGCCCACGGCAAAGACGTCCTTCTCCATCGGGGCCATGGAATGGTGCAGGAAGGTCAGGTGGGCCGTGTCGATACTGCCCTCGAGTGCCTGCAGATAGTTGCACTTCATCAGGCACTTGGAAACATGGACGTTCTGCGGAGGAAGGCTCATGAATTCCATGTCGGGCAAAGCCGGCATGGACTCTTGCGGGCCGAGATACGCCCAGATGATGCCGCCCGCTTCCCGCACGGGATACGCCTTTGCACGCAGATTCGGGTTGCAGCGCATGGGGCTTCCTTGCGGTTCGCTGGGCATGTCGAGGATTTCACCCGCCACGCTGAACTTCCAGCCGTGATAGACGCAACGAAGACCGCCCTCCTCGTTGCGGCCGAAGAACAGGTCCGCGAGTCGGTGGGGGCAATGCGCGTCGAGCAACCCCACTTTGCCGCTGGAGTCGCGAAAGGCGACAAAGTCTTCCCCCATCAGCCGCACGCGAACCGGCGGACAGTCCGCTACGGGCAATTCCTCGGAGAGCAGCGCGGGCTGCCAAAACTGCCGGAACACCCGTCCCATGGCAGCGCCTGGACCCATCCGAGTCAAGGTCTCATTGCTCTCGGAATTCGACATACCCGATCTCCTTCAAAATTAGTAGCGGTTCGCTATTATTGGGTCGTCGTTCATGGCTGTCAACTGCGGTGGCCCCATAGAATCAACGGATGCGTACCCCGAACAGCGTCCCTCTCGAAAACAGGATTTCCTACCGTTGTCTTTCGATCGCCACGCGCATCACGCGCTTTCTTGCGCCGAGGTGGAAGGATGAGTTCGGCCTGACGGTGATCGGTTGGCGAGTCATGGCGGTCATCGGTCGATTCGAGCCGATCTCTGCCAAGGAAGTGGCCGCGAGGACGAGCACGGACGCCTTCTTCGTTGCCCGCGCAATCGAAAAGCTGGTCGAACAGGGCTATGTCAAGAAGGCAGTGGACATGCATGACAGGAGGCGCCTGAGCTTGAGCCTGTCCACGCCCGGCAAAAAGGTCCACCGGCACGTCGAGGCCATGATCAGTCAGGTGGAGGCCGACCTGCTTGCCGAAGTTTCGGCGGCGGATGCGAAGACTTTCTTCCACGTGATGTCGGTTCTCGGGGACCGCGCCGCACGACTGAGTGCTCCGGACGCTGCGTCCGGAGAAGCCGCCTGAAGGCTCACATGTTTCGCGCTGCGCTGGTCATTGCGCCAGCACGCTGGCGACACGCTCTTTCTCGGTGAGCGTTGGGCCACGGCGCGATCCAAGGAATTTCGCTTGGGCGTACTGCCCGATCAGAATGGTGAGTTCGACCCGCGGCATGAGCGCGAAAATCCGGTCATGCCACAGTGGCGCGCATTCAGGACGCGGCGGCAAGTCGCCTCCAGCACCTCGCCCGGGATAACACATCCCCATTGGAACGATCGCGCACTTGCGCACGTCATGGAACGTTGCGTCATCCACTCCCAGCCATTCGCGCAGGCGCTTGCCACTGGCGTCATTCCAGGGGACGCCGCTCCCATTCCTGTTGGCGGTCATCGGACTGCTTCGGTCATGGTGGCTGCAAGATGAACGCACTACGACCTACCATTCGAACCCGGCCCTGACACACCAGCACCGCGGCCGCGATCAAGTTCGCGTCGAGCAGCTCGCGAGCCTTGGCCTCCCCGGCGTCCAGGGCGTCGTGCACCACGGTTTCCGGGAGAGCCGGTACGGCCACTGTCACGAGGCGGTCGCCCAAGTCCGAATCCGGTTGCAACTCCCGGGCAGGCCGGCGAACGACAAGCGGGTGATCGACGTTGACCGCGTTGGCGACCGCTGTTGCGGCGGCGTCCGCCTGCGCAGCCGTCAATGCGAGGATGGTCACACTGTCCGCGATGCCGAGCGAGAAGCTCCGCCCCGGCCATCCACTCGTCGCAACACCACGGACTGGGTTCGCGGCATCGATGTTCAGGTGGAGCCGTTTTCCGGGATCGTGTGCCGCGTGCGGATCAGAGATGTCGGGCACAACCGCAATGCGCATTCGTTCGCCCGCTTCAAGATGCAGGGCAATGTCGCCTCCGTTGTTGATGGCGGCTCGCCTGACACCGGCAGTCCGATAGAAATCCACGATTTCATCCGAGACGGATCCGGCCACGGCCGCCATCGGCGTGATGAAGTCGCGCGCGAATGGACGACAAGCGCTCCACATTCGCCGGGCGACAGGGCCCACCATCCCGCATTGGACTCGCGGGTCGATCGCTTGCCGAAGGTCGGGAAGTTCGGCGACCAATTCCGGCAGGATCTGCCCGAAACGTGCCCAGGCCTTCGCGTGGGCTTCTTCGATCACGGCGCTCTCGCCCAGCGCGAAGATCACCAGGTCGATGGGACCGTGCTGGAAGTGGATACGGCCCTGATCGAGCCGGCCGCATACAGGGCCCACGTCATTCGCCGATCGTACGCACCTCGTAGCCCCGCGGCGGCGCCTGCAGTGCTGTCCGGGCACGGCTCAACGCGGCATCGACGGAAAACACCTGGTCGCTGTGGCCGCCGAAGTCGAGGTAGTCCGCCATGGTCATCGAGAATTCGATGGGCGCGACGATGGCCGGAGTCGGGACCGAACCAAAGCTCCGGGCGGGCATTCGCTCCACATCAACCATGAACGTGATCCCGCCACCCGGCATGACATACACCGGGGCACCGCCGCATCGCACGGTGACACGTCCTTCCTTGATCGCGCGCGTCAGCAGGACGGGGTTGTCCGTGATGCCCGCTCGAAGACTTCCGCCCGCCCCCGCCATGAATAGCACCGTGGCAATCGAAGGCTCGCAGTTCTGCGCGATTCGCCCGACGATCTCGGCGGCCGCCGAAGGCAGTGCCTCGCGCTGCGGCATCAGCTTGTCGTCCAGCACGTAGTATTCCGCCCGGTCGCCCGTCGTCGATACGACAAGCAGACGCAAGCCCGGCCAGGCCTGCGCGGAATCCCACGGATCGAATATCGCGAGCGGATCCTCGAGGTCGGTGCCGCCCCAGCCCTGCCCGGGGTTGGCCACCTGGAAGTAGCGCCCAGGCGTGGATTTCTTCCCCCGGATGCGGATGCCGGTCGGCTTCACATCGAGGCAGCGGCCGGCCTGGTGGCCCGACAGTACGCCCGTGATGTGGTCGTCCACCACGACCACCTCGTCAGCGAGTCCGTAGAACTGCTTCGCGAAGATCCCGATCACGGCCGAGCCGCAGCCCACCCGCATCAGCGATCCATGCTCGCCGTCGATCACCGGGGCCCGGCCGGCGCAGATCTCCACGCGCGACCCGCCTTCGATCTCGAGGGCCACGGGCTCACGGTTTCCAAGCTTCAGCAGGGTCTCCACGGTCACGCGCCCTTCGCGCTTGCTGCCTGCCGTAATGTGGTGGACGCCGCCCAGGGACAGCATCTGCGAGCCGTACTCCGCGGTCGTCACGTGGCCGATGACTTCCCCGTCGACGCGGACATTGGCCTGCTCCGGGCCCAGCCAGCGATCGGTGTCCACCTTCACCTTGAAGCTGCAGAAGCTGAAGATGCCCTCTGTTACCGCGGTAACCGTGTCGACGCCCGCGACCACGGAAGACACGATGAGGGGTCGATTTGTTTTCGTTGTCA
>JAFEDL010000012.1 GCA_018241645.1 Pseudomonadota bacterium | reverse complement strand
GCTGGGTGCGAACGCGACGTTGACCGGCGGCGGAGCGATCAACTTCGGTAGCACGATCAACGGCGCCCAGGCGCTGACGGTTAATACGACCGGGCTCACAACCTTTGGAGGTGCGGTTGGCAACACCACGGCGCTGACCTCGCTCACTACCGACGCCGGTGGCGGGACCAGCATCGACGGGGGTTCGGTGAGGACCACGGGGGCGCAGACCTACGGCGATGCGATTGTGCTGAGCCAGGACACGACAATTACCGGCGCGGCCAACACGTTCAATGCTACGATCACCGGTCCCAGCACGAAGGCCCTGATCGTGAACGACAGCGGGACCACCCAATATAAGGGGAACGTGGTGGTGGGCAGCCTCACCACGGACGCGCCGGGCCAATCGAACTTCTTTTCGGGCGTTACGGTGACGGCGACGGGCGCCGCCGTAAACAATCTCACGCCGCTGATCACGATCAACGATCCCATTACCGGTGGGGCGAATGTCTTGCTTAAGACTACGAACGGGGGGCAGGTTTCAATATTCAATTTCGCGACCAACCCGCTTTCCATCGATACCACTGGGTCGGTACAGATTACCGGGGGCGGGACCGTCGGCGGCAATTCGTCGAGTAGCGCTTTGCAATTGGTCACAACGCCGGTGAACCTCATAGTGACAGCGCCGTCGGTCAGCGTGACCTATACGGCGCCCGTTTCACCGGCGACCTTGGTGTTTAACACTAGCCCTTCGGTTTCGGTTAGCGCATTCCTGGGAGGATCGACGACTTCGATCGCCCAGAAGACCAACGCAACCACTGCCACGGCGCTGGCAAACGTCTCTACCGTTCAGTCGTCCGTATCGGCAGCGGTGGCCGAGGCGTCCAAGGTGGGTTTCGACACGGACAGTGTCGCCCAGCAGATCAATTACGGCTTTGCGGGTAACGTCGGCGTAAGCCCGGCGTTCGAGCACCGCTTGCTGGAGCTCGGCATATCGGTTCCCGAGGGATTCGGCGAAGACGAGGATACGCCTTCGGAGCCGGTCAAGCCTGCTCCGAAGCCAGCCCCCCGGTGAGGCCGTAGGACACGCCAAGCAACGACGAAACCCGCGGGGCAGGAATCCATGGATTCCCACCCGCGCCGGATCGGGCCCCTGCGGCGCCCGCCTCCCCCGGCCTCAACGGCCCGAGTGGCGGGATCGCCGTAAGTTGGCCATAATCCCGAAATGAGCGAAATTGCCCAAGCCGCAGTCCTGTTTGTCGACGTAAGCGGCAGCACGCGCCTGTACGAAAGCGCCGGCGACGCGGTCGCCCACGCGGCGATCGACCGGTGCATCAATATCTTCAAGGACAAGACCGCGGTCATCGGCGGGCGCGTCATCAAGACGATCGGGGACGAGGTGATGGCGACCTTCCCGGACGCCAGTTCGGCGGCTGGCGCGGCCATCGAGATGCAGGGCGCCATCGACGAACTTCCCCCGGTGGCCAATACCAAGATCGGCGTGCGCATCGGGTTCCATTTTGGCCCGCTGGTCGAGCGCGACGGGGATGTGTTCGGCGACTCGGTCAACCTGGCCGCCCGCCTCGCGGGCCTGGCCTCCAAGGGCCAGATCATGACCTCCCGCGAGACGGTCGAAATGATGAGCCCGATCATGCGCTCGTCTTCGCGCAGGCTGTATTCGATCGAGGTCAAGGGCAAGGCTCAGGCGGTGGACCTGTACGAGATCCTCTGGCAGCAGACCGAAGACCAGACCACGCTCGCCACAAACCGCTCGATGGTCAAGCAAAAACTCACGACTTTGCGCCTGAAGTACCTCGACCAGGAGATCCTCCTTGAGGGCGGGCGAACGTCGTTGACGCTCGGCCGGGACAAGGCGGGCGACCTCGTCATCATCGACCGGATGGCCTCGCGGCAGCACGGCAAGATAGAGCGTCGCCTGGACAAGTTCGTGCTGGCCGACCACAGCGCGAACGGCACCTATGTGACCGTGGAGGGCGATGCCGAGGTCGTCCTGCGGCGTGCCGAGTTCGCGCTGCGCGGCCATGGCTGGATCGCGTTCGGCCAGCCCCGCGCCAGCGCCACGGAAACCGTAGAATTCTTTTGCGAGTAGGCACCGACCCCGCGCCCGGGCCGCTGCGCGGCCTTGCGCAGGTTTCGGCCCTTGCCGCCGTCTTGTGTGTCCTGGCCTCGGCCACGACTCCAGCCTTGGCCCAAAAGAAGCCCAGACACGCCCCTTCACCGGCGCAAGCTGTGCGACCGCCCGCCGAGGTGGCCTCGGCATACGAAGTCGCCCGTGGCGATACGTTGTTCAGGATTGCCGGCAAGACCCGCCCCCCGGGGGTCACGCTGCACCAGATGGTGCTCGCGCTGTACCGCGCCAATCCCGACGCGTTCCTGGACGGCAACATCAACCAGCTGGTGGTCGGCCGCACCCTTGCCATTCCGTCGCGCGATGCGGTCCTGGCCGTGAGTCCGGCACAGGCGGCTGAAGAGCTGAAGGCATTGGTTGCCCGACCCGCGCCGGCTCCGGCAGCCACTCCGATACAGACTCCGCCTCCAGCCGCAACGGCCAAAGAACCCGCCGCCAAGTCGCGCCCTGAGCGCCCCCCAAAACCCCCGGCCGGCCTGGCCCCCCAACAGGCGGAGGAGCGGTATCAGCAAGGGCTGCAGGCCGACCGCAACGGTGACCTCAAGGGAGCCTTGGCAGCCTTTACCGCCGCAGCGGAGGCCGGCCACGGCCCCTCCCAGAAGCGCCTTGGCGACATCTACAACACCGGCAACGAGATCGTGCGGCGGGACTACGAGACGGCGTTGCGGTGGTATCAGAAGGCGCGTGAGCAGGGTATCCAGATCCCCAAGCCGCTCACCCATGCGCCGACCCGGCCGAACTAGGCCGTTGGCCCGGGTGCCCCGCCGCATTGCGACGGCAAATGAAGCATTGCACAATGTCCGGTTCCTTGATGAGGTCCGCCCGCAATGGCAGCGCCGCCACTTGAGTCGCTGGGCCGGTACAAGCTCAGCCGCGTCCTCGGCAAGGGCGCGATGGGGGTCGTCTACGAGGGCCGCGATCCCAAGCTGAACCGCACAGTCGCGGTCAAGACCATCCTCGTCGGGGAGCTCGACCCGGCGACCGCCCAGGATTACTCAAAGCGTTTCGCGCGCGAAGCGCAGGCGGTGGCAAGGCTGAACCACCCGAACATCGTGCAGGTGTACGACTTCGGCGAGGAAGGCGAGATCGCCTACATCGTCATGGAGTACATCCGCGGCAAGGAGCTGAAAGCTTCCTTCGACGCAAACGAGAAGTTCGAGATCAAGGAAGCGGTCCGCCTGATGACCGAGCTGCTCGATGCGCTTGAATTCGCGCACAACGAAGGCGTGGTCCACCGGGACATCAAACCGGCCAACGTGATGGTCGACTCCGAGGGCCACGTCAAGCTCGCCGATTTCGGGGTGGCGCGCATCAGCGACCCGGACCGGCCCGGCGCCACCCAGGTTGGCACCATGGTGGGCACGCCCGCCTACATGTCGCCGGAGCAGGTCCAGGGTCACAAGATCGACCGGCGCACCGACATCTTCTCGGCCGGCGTGATCTTCTACCAGTTCCTGACCGGGCAGAAGCCCTTCCAGGGCGGAGGTGCTTTCTCGGTGGCCAAGAGGATCGTCCAGGACGACCCGCCCGCCCCGTCCCTGATCATCGAGTCCCTGTCTCCCGAGTACGACCGCGTCATCAACCGCGCCCTGGCAAAGGACCCTGCCAGGCGCTACCAGTCGGCGAAGGAGTTCGCCGAGGACCTGCAGCGCGTCCTCAAGGGCCTGCCCACCAAGCCGGCAGAGGACGACAGCACCCAGCTGCTCGGAACCGAGGACATGCCCCGGACGGAGGTGGCCCCGGCATGGGCCGCCGACGCCCAGGGCACCGAAGTGGAGCTCGAGTTCTGGCGGGCCATCAAGGACACGGACGACCCGGAAGAGCTGGACCTCTATATCGAGAACTTCCCGCAGGGTGTGTATCTGGAGCTCGCCAAGCGCAAGCTCGCCGCACTGCGGGGCACCGCAGTTCCGGAGGACGATGCCGCGGCCGAGAACGCGGAGCGCGAGGCTGAGGAGAAGCGGCAGGCAGAGGAAAAAGCCAAACGCGACGCCCTTGAAAAGGCGCGGCGCGAGACGGAGGCAAGGGTGCGCCGTGAGGCGGCTGAAAAGGCCAGGCGCGCAGCGGAGGAGAAAGCGCGCCTTGAGGCGGAAGCCAAGGCAAAGCGGGATGCGGAGGAAAAAGCGAAGCGCGACGCCCTTGAAAAGGCGCGTCGAGAGACTGAAGAACGGGTCCGCCGGGAGGCGGCGGAAAGGGCAAGACGGGCGGCGGAGGAGAAAGCGCGGCTCGAGGCGGAGGCCAAGGCAAGGCGGGAGGCCGAGGAAAAGGCCCGGCGGGAAGCGGAAGAAAAGGCACGCCGCGAAGCGGCCGAGAAGGCGCGCAGGGAGGCTGAGGAACGGGCCCGGATCGAAGCCGAAGCACGGGCCAGGCGCGAGGCCGAAGAAAAGGCGCGCCGGGAGGCCGAGGAGAGGGCACGGCGGGCCGCTGAAGAAAAGGCCCGGCTCGAAGCCGAGGCAAGAGCCCGGCGCGAGGCGGAAGAGCGTGCCCGCCGGGAGGCCGAGGAACGGGCGCGCCGCGAAGCGGCCGAGAAGGCGCGCCGGGAGGCGGCAGAGAAGGCGCGCCGGGAAGCCGAGGAGCGGGCACGGCTCGAGGCCGAGGCGAAGGCTCGTCGCGAGGCCGAAGAAAGGGCGCGTCGCGAAGCGGCGGAAAAGGCGCGGCGCGAGGCCGAAGAGCGTGCGCGACGCGAAGCAGAGGAAAGGGCGCGGCTCGAAGCCGAGGAGAAGGCGCGCCGGGAGGCGGAGGAACGGGCTCGCGCCGAGGCGGAGGCTCAGGCGCGGCGTGAATCCATCGCCCGGGCAATGCGCGCTGCCGAGGCCAAGGCCATTCGCGCCAATGAGGTTGCCGTGCGCCTCGAGGCCTCGCACCGTGCGCGCCTTGAGGCCGAGGAAAGCGTTCGCACCGAGTCGCAGAAGAAGGCGATGCGGGAGGCCGAGCGGAAAGCACTGCGCGCGGCCGAAATCGCGCCCCGGCGACTGGCCCGGGAGGCGGCGCTGCGCGAAGCCCAGGAGCAGGCCCAGCGGGAATCCGAGGAAAGGGTCCGCGGCGTGGTCGAGTCTTTGCTTCGACAGCAGAAGTAGGCCCGCCAGGGTCAACGCCGGACACGCGCGCCCCGTTGTCCTTGGGCATGTCCTGGCCTGCCCATGCTTGCCCCGCCAACGTCGCGTTGCACGTGATCCGCCGCGGCGCCGGCCGTGCGGAATGCTTCTTCGGCGAGCGCGACCGTGCAGTCTTCCTGCGCTGGCTGGCGCGCTATGCAGCGCACTTCGAGTGCAGCGTGCATGCGTATGTGCTGATGGGAAACCACCTGCACCTGCTCACCACGGCAAGGCAACCCGGCGCTGTCGCCGACCTGCTAAAGGCGCTTTGCGCGCGGCATGACCGGTATGCAAGCGAGCGGATCGGCCGGGCCTGTGCGCTCTGGGACGATGGTTTCGACGCCTCGCCGATCCACGTCCGCCGGCATCTGTACGCCTGTATGCGCTACATCGAGCTCAATCCGGTGCGCGCGCGCCTGGCGCGCCATCCGGGGGCCTATCGCTGGTCGAGCTACGGCGCCAATGCGCTGGGCCGGGAGGACGCACTGGTAACCCCGCATGCCTTCTACTACGCGCTCGGGCGCAACATGGAGGCGCGACGGGAGGCGTACCGGCGGCTGTTCGGCCCTGCGGTATCTGCCTAGCCGCAGCGGTCGAACACCAGGCGCGCCGCGCACAGGTCTTCCAGTGCGCTGCCTACCGATTTGAACAGCGTGATTTCGTCCCGTGCGGACCTGCCCGGGTGACGGCCGGCCGCCAGATCGGCAAGTTCGCCCAGCAGGTGCTCGCGCCCGAACAGGCCGGCTTCCAGCGGATCGAGCAGGTCGCTCGCTTCCTTGAGCGCGCCTGCATAGGTATCCACGAAGACCCTGGATCGAAGTACCAGCGCATCGTCGCACTCGCGCATCCCGCGCGTGAACGCACCGACCAGGTCCACGTGCGTGCCGGCCCCGACCCATTCCGCGCGCACCACCGGCCCGCGGGCGGTTGTCGCGCAAGTGACTATGTCCGCGTCCGCGAGACCCTCGGCCAGCGATGCCACCGGCTCGACGGTGCAACCTTCGATCGAGAGCCGTGCCGCCAGGGCGCTTGCGCGCTCAAAGGAGCGCCCCCACACCAGTACTTTCCGGATCGGCCGCGCGGCGCAATGCGCCGCCGCCATGTAGGGCGCGAGCGCTCCAGTGCCGACCACGAGCAGCCGGCTCGCGTCCTGCCGCGACAGGTACATCGACGCAAGCGCCGATGCGGCTGCCGTCCGGCGCAGCGTCAGGGCCTCCCCGTCGATGAGCGCGCGCGGGTGCCCGGTGGCGCCGTCAAGCAGCACGTAGAGGGCCGATACACTGGGAATGCCGCGCTCCGGGTTGCGCGGAAATACTGTCACCAGCTTCACCCCGAGATCCCCGCCCGCATTCCACGCCGGCATCAGCAGCAGCCGGTCGCCGCCCGGCGTTACCGAATGGCTGGAGCGCAGCGGGACCTCGGCGCCCGCGACAAACGCGTCGCGCAAGGCGGAAATCAGTTCAGGGTAGGACAGGGCCGCGTGGACTTCCTCGGCGCTGATGTGGCGGATCGATGCGGACACGGGTGCTCCGGGGCAAACGGGGACGCTATGCTATGCGCCGGCAACGTGTCAACGCACAACGGCGGGGCGGTTCGCAATGGCGGGCAGGAAAGTGGTGATCATTGGCGGCGGGGCGGTGGGCAGCGCGATTGCGTGCTTCACCCTGGGCGATCCCGCGTTCAGGGGCGAAGTGACCGTCATCGAGCGCGACCCGTCCTATGCCCGGGCTTCGTCGGCGCTTTCGGCCAGTTCTATCCGGCAGCAGTTCTCCACCGCGATCAACATCGGGATCGGCAAGTTCGGCATCGAATTCCTGCGCGAAGCGGGCCGCCGTCTCGCGGTAGGCGACGAAAGGCCCGAGATCGGCCTGCGGGAGGCGGGGTACCTCTTCCTCGCGCCGGAATCGGGGCGCGCGGTCCTCGAGGAGAACCACCGCCTGCAGCGCTCGCTCGGGGCGGACGTGGCCCTGCTGGATGCAGCGGCGTTGCGGGCGCGATTCCCGTGGGTCTCGGCCGAGGGCGTGGCCGCCGCGTCCCTTGGGCTTTCGGGCGAAGGCTGGTTCGACGGGTACAGCCTGCTGCAGGCGTTTCGTCGCAAGGCGCGCTCGCTCGGCGCAACCTATGTGGCGGCCGAAGCCTGCGGCTTCGTCCGGAACAGCGCGCGGATCAGAGCGGTGAGGCTCGCCGATGGCCGCGGACTGGACTGCGACATTGCGGTCAATGCGGCCGGCCCTTGGGCACGCGCGCCGGCAGAGTGGCTCGGCATCGACCTGCCGGTGCGCGCGCGAAGGCGCTCGGTGTTCGTATTCACCTGCCCGACACCCGTGGAGGGGGCGCCCCTGCTGATCGACCCCTCCGGCGTGTATTTCAGGCCCGAAGGCCGCGGCCAGTTCATCTGCGGAACCTCGCCGGCCCCGGACGACGACCCGGACGACCTGCCGCTCGAACCGGACCATGCGCTCTTTGAAGAGGAGATCTGGCCGGTGCTGGCGGCGCGAGTGCCGGCGTTCGAGGCGCTTCGCCAGACCAGCGCCTGGGCCGGCTATTACGAGTACAACACGTTCGACTGCAACGGCATCGTCGGCTCGCATCCCGAGGTGCGCAACTTCGTCTTCGCCAACGGGTTCTCCGGGCACGGCCTGCAGCAGTCGCCGGCGGTAGGCCGCGGCGTGGCCGAGCTGATCGTGCACGGCGGCTACCGCACGCTCGACCTGTCGCCGCTGGCGTTCGAACGAATCGCCGCAAACCGGCCGCTGCTCGAAAGGAACGTCGTCTAGAGGACGATCTCCCGCGCCGCGCCGCGCACATCCATCTCGTACTCGAGGTCGACCACCGGCGGGCGGGTGTAATTCCAGACCACCCCGCCTTCCGCCGCACCGCGGGCCGCGAGCAGCTCGCCCACCAGGTGGCCGACGTTCTGCACGGTGTAGATCTCGGTGGTGATCGCGTCCTTCCAGCCGAAGCCTAGCAGCTTCATGCGCCGTTCCATCTCGGTGATGACGAACAGCACTTTCTCGCGCAGGCCCTCGGGCGAGGTGTCGCGAAAGCGCACGATGCGGTCCTGGTAGGTGGCGCTGGTCCCGCCTTCGCGCGCATCGCCTCCGCCGGCCAGGACGAACGTGCCGCGCTTCGAGCCGCGCGCGGGAACCGTGTAGGAAAACGCGTACATGGAGGGCGTCGCCGGCTTGCCGTACATGGGACACACGTTGGTGCGCGCCACCGGGTTCATCAGCGGGTCGCCATCCTTGTAGATGCCCCAGCGCGCGAGCGTCTGCACGTAGACCTTGTTGAATTCGTAGAACCCCTGGTCGGTGAACGGCTCCGGCGAGCGCAGCTCGCACTGCGCGAACGCGGTGGCCGGGCGACCGATGGCCTTGAGGTGCGCCTCGACTGCGGCATAGGCGTCTGCCACCGGCAGGGGCCTGGCGAAGCGCGCGCGCTCGATTTCGTAGCCGGGCTCGGCGGCCACGCCGCCGGAATACTGGAACACGGCTTTCACGTAGCGGTAATTGCCGGGGGCGAATACTGGGACGTCGGACATCGGTTTCTCTCCTGGTAAGGGGGGTCAGAGCGACCCGAGGTAGGCCTCGCGGATTGCCGGGTCGTTGGCGAGCGCAGCGGACTCTCCCGAGCGCGTGATGCGCCCGGTGTCCATCACGAACGCGTGCTTCGCAATTTCGAGGGCGGTGGCCACGTCCTGCTCCACCACCAGCAGCGTGAGGCCTTCGCGGTTGAGGGCGCGCAGCGCGTCGCAGAGCTGGTCGACTACGGCCGGCGCGAGGCCCAGCGACAGCTCGTCGATCAGCAGCATCTTCGGCGCGCCCATGAGGCCGCGCGCGATCGCGCACATCTGCTGCTCACCGCCGGAGAGGGTGCCGGCATCCTGCTCCTGGCGCTGGGCGAGGATCGGGAACATCGCGTACATCTTCTTCAGGTCCGCCTCGACCGCAGCTGCGCCGTCGCGGCGCAGGTAGGCACCCATGAGCAGGTTGTCGCGGATGCTCATGGCGGAAAAGAGGCGCCGGCCCTCGGGCACGTGCGCGATGCCTGCTGCGAGCACGGCGTCAGGCTCGGCGGCGGCCAGTTCCGCGCCGTCGAAGGCAATCGAGCCCGCCGTCGCCCGGACCAGTCCCGAGATCGTGCGCATCAGCGTGGTCTTCCCCGCGCCGTTCGAGCCCACGAGGCATGCGATCTCGCCGCGCTCGATCGCAAGGTCTACGCCCCACAGCACCGGCACGTCGCCGTAGCCCGCGTGCACGCCCTTGATCGACAGCAGCGGTTCAGCCATGCGACTGGCCCTCCGCTGCCTCGCCGCCGGCGGCATAACGCCGGCCCAGATAGGCCTGGATCACGCGCGGATCCTGGACGATTTCCTGCGGCGTGCCCGAAGCGATCAGTTCCCCGTGGTGCAGGACCACGATGCGCGTGCACAACGAAAGCACGACTTTCATCAGGTGCTCGATGATCAGGATGGTCACACCGCGCGCCGCGATGCCGCGGATGAGGGACAGTGCGTGGTCGACCTCGGTGGCGTTCAGTCCGGCGTTCACCTCGTCGAGCAGCAGCAGCTTCGGGCGCATCGCAAGGCTCTTGGCGAGTTCCAGGCGCTTGCGCATTGCCAGCGTGAGGGAAGAGGCGCGCTTGTCCGCCATCTCGGCCAGGCCCACAAAGCGCAGGTGCCCGAGCGCCTCTGCGTTCGCCTCGTCGCCGTAGCGCACCGCGCCCGCGAACATCGCCGCGGCTGCCACGTTCTCGGCCACGGTCATTTCCGGGAACGGCTGCACGATCTGGAAGGTGCGCGCAATGCCGCGCCGCGCCGCCTGGAACGGCTTCAGCCCGGTCACGTCCTCGCCGTCGAAGCGCACGATGCCGGAGGATGCCCGGTGGACCCCGGTGATCACGTTGACGAGCGTGGTTTTTCCGGCGCCATTGGGCCCGATCAGCCCGATTACCTCGCCCGGCGCGACCGACAGGTCCACGCCGGACACGGCCTTGAGGCCGCCGAACTGGCGGGTCACGCCCTCGAGCTGCAGCAGGGTGGTCATGGCTTGCCCTTCCGCCACGGCAACCTGAGCGAGAACACGCCTTTGGGCAGGAACAGCACCAGCAGCACGATCATCAGCCCGAGCACGCCCGTGTGCACCTGCAGGTAGTTGCGCCACACCAGTTCTTCCAGCGACAGGAAGATCGCCGCGCCGAACAGGGGCCCGAACACCGAGCCGGCCCCGCCGAGCAGCACCATCACGATCGCCTTCACCGAGTACAGCACGTCGAACACGTCGGGCGGCTCGATGTAGTGCACCCACGAGGCGTAGATCGCGCCGGCGGCCCCCGCGAAGGCGCCGGAGAGCATGAAGGCGGCGACCTTGTAGAGGGTGGTGTTCACGCCGAGCATGTCGGCTGCGGACTCGTTCTGCTGGATGCAGCGCAGCCCGAAGCCGAGCTTGGAGTGCGTCGCCCACAGCATTGCCGCGAACGTGATCGCCGCCAGGGCGAGCATCGCATAGAAAAAGAACTCGGACTGGGACGCTACAGTGGCGTCGTGCGGCACCGGCAGGTTCAGGCCCATGCCGCCGCCGGTGAGGTCCGTGGCGGAGTTGACCAGTTCGCGCAGGACCTCCGCGACCACGAGGCTGGCGATCGCAAAGTAGTGGCCGCGCAGCCGCAGCAGGGCGAGCCCGAGCAGTGCGGCGAAGGCCAGCGACAGCGCCCCCGCCAGGGTCCAGGCGAGGCCCATCGGTACCCCGAGCTTCTGCGCCACGGCCCCGGCGTAGGCGCCCAGGCCGAAGAACGCGGCGCTCGCGAACGAGGGGTAGCCCGCCAGCCCGCCGATGAAATTCCAGGCCATCGCGATCACGCCGTACATCAGCATGGTGGTGCCGAGGCGCAGCCAGTAGGCGTCGCCCGCGAGCGGCACCAGCGCAACCAGCAGGAACAGTACGGCGGCGAGGAGCGCGCTCTTCCTCATGCGTATCCGGTGCGCCCCAAGAGGCCGGTGGGGCGGAACAGCAGCATGAGGATCAGCAGCGTGAACGACAGCGTGATCGCGTGCTCCGGACCGAACCAAAGCGCGCCAAAGCTCTCCACGACGCCGAGCGCGAGGCCGCCGATCATCGCGCCGGGCACGCTGCCGAGGCCGCCGAGCACGCAGATGACGAAGGCCTTGCCGAGGTACACCGGCCCGGACAGCGGCGAGATCGGGAAGATCATCGCAAGCAGCGGCCCCGAGGCGCCGGCCATCAGAGCGCCCAGGCCGAAGGTCACCGCATAGATCCGCTTCACGTTGACGCCCATCAGCGCGGCCGCCTCGCGGTCCATGCGCACCGCCACGATGGCCCGGCCGATGCGCGAGCGCGACAGCAGGAGGTAGAGGAGACCCGTCAGCGCGAGCGCCAGCACCATGGCAAAGAGCCGGTCCACCGGCAGCGCGATGCCGCCGAGGTTGAGCACGCCCAGCGGCGGGTCGAGCGTGAGCTTCTTGAAGTCCGCCGTGAAGGCCACCAGCATGCCGTTGGAGAGCATGAGGTCCAGGCCGAACGTGAGGGAAAGGGTGAGCAGCACGGGTGCCGCGATCATGCGATTGATGAGGGAGCGCTGCAGGATGTATCCCAGCGCGAAGAACAGCGGCGCCGCGATCAGGATCGAAACGAACGGGTGGATGCCGAACTGCGCGTAGGCATAGTAGGCGAGGTACCCGCCCAGCACGATGAACGAGCCGTGCAGGATGTTGATGACGTTCAGCACGCCCCAGACGAGCGAGAACCCGGCGGCGATGCAGGCATAGAGCCCGCCGAGCACCAGCCCGTTGGCGAGGATCTGCAGCGAAAGCATGGGCTAGCCGGGCGCTGCCGCCCGGCGCGCGGGCACCCTCACTTCACGCCGAGCTGAAGGTCGCCTTGCTTGATTCCGGCCGGCAGGATCACGACCTGCCTGCCCTTCTGCACCTGGAACACCGGCGGGTCCAGCGACACGACCTGCCCGGTCGGGCCGAACTTGATCGGGCCGAAGAAGGTCATGGTGTTCATCTTCGCCAGCGCGTCGCGCACCGCCTTCTTGTCGAGCGTCCCGGCGGCCTCGATGGCCAGCTGCAGCACCACCCCGGACACGGCGGAGGAGGCCTCGCCGTAGTCCGGCTCGGTGCCGTACTTGGCATGGAACATCTTGTTGAAGTTCTCGGTCGAGCCGAACACGTCCTTGCTCGTGTAGCGCACCGCCGGGTGCCACCACGCGGCGCTGGTGACGTTTTCCGCGCTCTTGCCCAGGGCGCTGACGAACTCCTTGTAGGCCGGGCCGGCCACCATCGTGACGACCGGGGCCTCGATGCCGAGGTCCGACATCTGCTTCTTGATCAGGATCAGGTCGTTGATGTAGCCGGTGGCGAAGATCCAGTGCGGCGCGACGGCCTTGATCTGGCTGAGCGCCGAGGCGTGGTCGAGGGTGCCGATGGCGTACTTCTCGAAATACAGCACGTTCATGCCGCGCTTCTTGGCCGACTTCTCCATCTCCTGGGCGATCGCGAGGGGAAACAGGTCGTTGCGGGCGAGGATCGCCACGCGCTGCACGCCGCCGGCCTGCTTCTTCACCAGGTCGGCGAGCGGCTCGGTCAGCGTCTGGTTGGGCGTGTAGACGCCGAACAGGTACTTGTAGCCCTGGTCATAGACCTGCTCGGAGGAAGCGGTCGCGGCGATGGTAGGCATCTCGTACTTCTCCGAGACGCTGGAGGCGGCCTTGGCCGCGCCCGAGCCGAACGGCGAGAAAAGGAAGTCCACCTTGTCCTGCGTGATCAGTTTCTCGGTCGCCTGCACCGCCCGCGGGGTGTTGGACTGGTAGTCGACGTAAACGATTTCGACTTTCATCTTCTTCGCGCCCACCTTGATGCCGCCGGCCTTGTTGGCCGTCTCGACCCAGAGGTTCATGCCGTTCTGGAGTTTCTTCGCCTCGGGGGACAGCGGGCCGGTGATCGGAAGCGGGGCGCCGATGCGGATCGTCCCTTGGGCCATGGAGGTGCCGGGGAGCGCGGCAACGGCACCGCAGGCGAGCATTGCGATTGCCGCCAGGGCGCGGCGCGGGAGGATGCTGGTCATTGGGCGGGCTCCGGGGAGGTGGGTGTGGCCCCAAGGATGCAACTTGCGTTCCCGGCGCGCAAGCCGAAGTTCGCTGCCGGGGGGGCTCCGGCACGCCCGGGAGGCGGATCAGCTGCCGAAGGCGCCCAGGGCCGGCAGGTCGAGCACCGTAACGCCCCCATACGCCACCCGCAGCAGGCCTGCCTGGCCGAGCACGTGCAGGGCCTGGTTCACGCGCTGGCGCGAGACACCCGAGAGGTAGCCGATCTCCTCCTGCGAGATCTGCAGGTCGCGCCCCCCGCCCGGGTACAGGTGCGGATTGAACAGCGAGGCGAGGCAGCGGGCGACACGCGCCTCGGGCTCGAGCAGGCGGTCGGACTCGAGCATGCCGATGAACAGGGACAGGCGTTCGTTCAATTGCTCCAGGAGGAAGCGGTTGAACTCGATGCTGGTTTCCAGCAGCCAGTGGAAAGTGGCGCGGGGCATGAGCGCCACGCGGCAGTCGCGCAGCGCGACGGCGTCATAGCCCCACGCGGTGGTCCGCAATACCGACCCTTCGCCGAACCAGCCGCCGGCCCGCACCCCGGTGAATGTCACGCTCTTGCCCTCGGCCGAAACGCTCGAGATTTTCACCAGGCCCTCGATTACGCCGACCCAGTAGTCTACCGGCGAGCCCTTGCGGCAGACCACGCCTCCGCCCGGTACGGACCGTTCCAGCACCTCGGACTCCACCCGGGCGAGCGTGTCGGCGCCCAGGTTCGCGGCCCAGATGGAGCTGCGCAGGAAGTCCGCGGGAAGGGTGGACGGGGCGTTCATGGGCGCAATTGTCGCCGAGGCGACAACCTCGCGCGAGCGCGGCCCCTAAACTCTGCGCCGGCCGGACTGTGGTGTATCCCGGGGCACCGGGTGCAAGGGCCCGATTTTGTGCAAGAATCAAGCGAAACGATCCCCCGCCCATGATGCGGTGGACGCACGGCAACCGGAGGAGGCAGCGCGATGGCGGTTGACATCCGCACGCTCGACACGTTTCCCAAGCTGCTCGCGCACCATGCGCAGGCGAGGGGAGGCCTGCCCGCGATCCGCGAAAAGGCGCTCGGCGTCTGGCAGACGTGGAGCTGGGCCAGGTTTGCGGACGAGGTGCGGGCGCTCGCCTGCGGGCTGGCCGCGCATGGCCTAAAGCGCGGCGAGCACCTCGCCATCGTGGGCGACAACCGGCCGCGCCTCTATGCCGCGATGTGCGCGGCCCAGTGCCTGGGCGCGATCCCCGTGCCGCTTTACCAGGACGCGGTGGCCGAGGAAATGGCCTTCCCGATCCAGAACGCGGAAATCGGCTTTGCCGTGGCCGAAGACCAGGAGCAGGTCGACAAGCTGCTCGAGATCCTGCCGGTCTGCCCCATGCTGACGCGCATCTACTTCGACGACCCGAGGGGGCTCAGGAACTACGCTCAGGACGCGCTGATGAGCTACGAGCGGCTGCAGGCGGCCGGCCGGGAGTTCGACGCGCAGAATCCCGGCTTCTTCGACGCCGAGGTCGCGGCCGGCAAGGGGGCCGACACGGCCGCCATGTTCTTCACCTCCGGCACCACCGGCAACCCCAAGGGTGTGGTGCTCACGAATACCGCCCTGATCGACCGGGCTCAGGCCGCGGCGCAGATGGAGGGGCTGGCCGACTCGGACGTCGTGCTCGCGTACCTGCCCCCGGCCTGGATCGGGCAAAACATCTTTTCGTACGCTCAGCCGTTCGTGACCGGGTACTGCATCTGCTGCCCGGAATCGGCCGAGACCGTGATCAACGACATGCGCGAGATCGGGCCGACGTACTACTTCGCCCCGCCGCGGGTGCTCGAGGCGCTGCTCACGACGGTGTCGATCCGCATGGAGGATGCCGGCTCGCTCAAGCGTTCGATGTACGCCTACTTCATGGAGGTGGCGCGCCGCGTGGGCGCGAGGATCCTCGACGGAAAGCCGGTCGGCCCCGCCGACCGGCTGCTCTACGCGCTCGGCGACGTGCTGGTGTACGGGCCGCTGCGCAACGTGCTCGGCATGAGCCGCGTGCGGGTGGCGTATACGGCGGGGGAGGCCATCGGGCCGGACCTGTTCGTGTTCTACCGCTCGATCGGCATCAACCTGAAGCAGCTGTACGGCTCCACCGAGACCTCGGTGTTCGTGTGCATCCAGCCCAACGGGCAGGTGAAATCCGACACGGTCGGGCCGGCGGTGCCGGGGGTGGAGCTCCGGTTCACGCCGCAGCGGGAACTGCTGATCCGCTCGCCGGGTCTGTTCAAGGAGTATTACAAGAACCCCGGCGCGACCGCGGAGGCAAAGGATGCCGAGGGCTGGTTCCATACGGGGGACGCCGGCTACTTCGATCCGGACGGGCACGTGAAGATCATCGACCGCGTGAAGGACGTGGGGCGGCTGTCGGACGGCACGCTGTTCGCGCCGAAGTACATCGAGAACAAGCTCAAGTTCTTCCCGTACATCAAGGAGGCGGTCGCCTTCGGCGACGGCCGCGACCGGGTCTGCGTGTTCATCAACTTCGACATGGAGGCGGTGGGCAACTGGGCCGAGCGCCGCAACCTGCCGTACTCCGGCTACGTCGACCTGGCTTCGCGCGACGAGGTCTACGTGCTGGTCGGGGAGTGCATCGAGAAGGTGAACCTCGACCTGTCGCAGGACCCGGAGCTGGCGAACTCGCAGATCCACCGGTTCCTCGTGCTGCACAAGGAACTGGACGCCGACGACGGCGAGCTCACGCGCACGCGCAAGGTCCGGCGCGGCTACATCGGCGAGCGCTACCAGCCGCTGGTCGCCGCCCTGTACGACGGCCTGCGCAGCGTTCACGTCGAGGCGCAGGTCAAGTACGAGGACGGCCGCACCGGAAGCATTTCCGCGGACGTGAAGATCCGCGACGCGAAGACCTTCCCCGCCGCGGCCGCGAAGAGGGCCGCATGAGCGACGCGCAGGGCGCGGGCGACGTGATCCTCGCGGTCGAGGGGGTGACGCTCTCCTTCGGCGGGGTGCGCGCGCTGAACGAGGTTTCGTTCGACGTGCGCGAGCACGAGGTGCGCTCCATCATCGGGCCCAACGGCGCGGGCAAGAGCTCGATGCTCAACGTCATCAACGGCGTGTACCACCCGCAGCAGGGCACGATCCGGCTCAGGATGGACGGCGCGCTGCGCGAATTCCACGACATGGACCCGCACGAGGTCGCGCTGTCGGGCATCGCGCGGACCTTCCAGAACCTCGCCCTTTTCAAGGGCATGAGCGTGCTCGACAACATCATGACCGGCCGCAACCTGCGCATGCACACCAACCTGCTCCTGCAGGCGCTGCGCATCGGGCCGGCCGCCAGGGAGGAGATCGAGCATCGCGAGGCCGTGGAGCTGATCATCGATTTCCTCGAGATCCAGGCCTACCGCAAGACGCCGGTCGGGCGCCTCCCGTACGGGCTGCAGAAGCGGGTGGACCTCGGGCGGGCCCTGGCCATGGAGCCGAGCGTGCTGCTGCTCGACGAGCCGATGGCCGGCATGAACGTGGAGGAAAAGCAGGACATGTGCCGCTTCATCCTCGACGTCAACGACCAGATGGGCACGACCATCGTGCTGATCGAGCACGACATGGGCGTGGTGATGGACATTTCCGACCGCGTGGTGGTCCTCGACTACGGCCGCAAGATCGGCGACGGCACGCCCGAAGAGGTGCGCGGCAACCAGGCCGTGATCGACGCCTACCTGGGCGTGAGCCACTGAGGGCGCCCGCGATGAAGCAGCACATCGGAATCGTCTCGGTCGGCGTCCTGCTGCTGGCGGGGCTCGTCGCGCCGCTCGCGACGGGCGCGGGCACGCCCGGCTTCTATACCGAGGTGCTGCTGGGCGGGCTGATGGCCGGCGTGCTCTATTCGCTGGTGGCCCTGGGCATCGTGCTGATCTTCAAGGCGTCCGGCGTGTTCAACTTCGCGCAGGGTGCGATGGTCCTGTTCGCCGCGCTGTCGGTCGCGCGCATGGCCGAGGCGATGCCGCTGTGGGCCGCGGCCCTGCTGGGCATGGGGATCATGGTGCTGGTGGCGATCGTGATCGAGCGCCTCGTGCTGCGGCCGCTGGTCAACCAGGACGGCGTGGTGCTCCTGATGGCGACGCTGGGGGTGTCCTACTTCATGGACGGTTTCGGCCAGACCGTGTGGGGCAGCGACATCTACTCCATCGAGCTGGGCATCGCCAAGGAGCCGGTGATGATCCTCGAAGGCGTGTTCCAGGGCGGGATCCTGATCAACAAGGACGACGTCGCGGCCGCGCTGGTGGCCGCGCTGCTGGTCGCGCTGCTCGCGCTGTTCTTCCAGAAGACGTCCACCGGGCGCGCGCTGCGCGCCGTGGCCGACGACCACCAGGCGGCCCAGTCGATCGGCATCCCGCTCAACCGGATCTGGGTGATCGTGTGGTCGGTCGCGGGCGTCGTCGCCCTGGTGGCCGGCATGGTGTGGGGCGCCAAGCTGGGTGTGCAGTTCTCCATCTCGCAGGTGGCGCTGAAAGCGCTGCCCGTGGTGATCCTGGGCGGGTTCACGTCGGTGCCCGGGGCGATCATCGGCGGCCTGATCATCGGCGTGGGTGAGAAGATGGCCGAGGTGTTCCTCGCGCCGGTGCTGGTCAAGACCTTCGACCTGGCCGGCGGCGGCATCGAAAACTGGTTCGCCTACGTGCTCGCCCTGCTGTTCCTGCTGGTCCGGCCGCAGGGCCTGTTCGGCGAAAAACTCATCGACAGGGTCTAGATGTTCTACCGGGAAAACGGCCAGTACAAGACCACCTACGGCGCGGACCAGCAGATGCTGCCGATCCTGCAGGACCGCATCTTCATGGCGGTGCTGCTGCTGTTCGCGTTCATCGGCGTGCCGCTGCTGGCGAGCGACTACCTGCTGCTGTCGATCCTCGTCCCGTTCCTGATCCTGGCCCTGGCCGCGACCGGCCTGAACCTGCTGGTGGGCTACTGCGGCCAGATCTCGGTCGGCCACGCCGCCTTCATGGCGGTCGGCGCCTATTCGGCCTACAACATCGTCCTGCGGGTGCCGCAGCTGAATTTCCTCGTCGTGCTGGTGCTCGCCGGGTTGATCGCCGCCGCGGTCGGCATGCTGTTCGGCATCCCCAGCCTGCGCATCAAGGGCCTGTACCTGGCGGTGGCAACGCTGGCGGCGCAGTTCTTCATGGACTGGACTTTCGCGCGCGTGAAGTGGTTCACCAACTACGCCTCGTCCGGCTCGGTCTCGACCGCGACCATCGACCTCTTCGGCTGGCGCGTGGACACGCCGGCGAGGAAGTACCTGTTCCTGCTCGCGGTGGTGACGGTGTTCACGCTCATGGCCAAGAACCTTGTGCGCGGGCACCTGGGGCGCGCGTGGATGGCGATGCGCGACATGGACGTGGCGGCGGAAGTCATCGGCATCCGGCCGGTGTACGCGAAGCTGACGGCCTTCGCGGTGAGCTCGTTCTACGTGGGCGTGGCGGGGGCCCTGTGGGGTTTCGTCCACCTGGGCTCCTGGGAGCCGCTGGCGTTCGACATCAACCTGTCGTTCACGCTGCTGTTCATGATCATCATCGGCGGCATGGGCTCGATCCTGGGCAGTTTCTTCGGCGCGCTGTTCATCGTCGCCCTGCCGATCCTGCTCAACCAGGTGCCGGCGATGCTCGGCCTGCCGCTGGCCACGGCCACCAAGTCGCACCTCGAGGTGATGATCTTCGGGTCGCTGATCATCTTCTTCCTGATCGCCGAGCCCAACGGCCTCGCCCGGCTCTGGGCGATCGGCAAGGAAAAGCTGCGGCTGTGGCCGTTCCCGCACTGACGCGCAGGGATTTTTCGTAACCGACCGAGATATTTCCCGGGCGGCATTGTTCAAAGGAGGATGTGGAGATGAGACAAGCAACCCAAAGGAAGCTCCTGGCCGCGGCAGCCGGGGCCGTCATTGCCGCCGCTGCCGCCACCGCAAGCGCACCGGCGTTCGCGCAGGCGAAGGAGCAGTTCTTCCCGCTGCTGCCGTACCGCACCGGCCCGTACGCGCCCAACGGCGTGCCGTTCGCGAACGGCTATGCGGATTACCTCAAGCTGGTCAACGCGCGCGACGGCGGCATCAACGGCGTGAAGATCACGTTCGAGGAATGCGAGACCGGCTACGCGACCGACCGCGGCGTCGAATGCTACGAGCGCCTGAAGGGCAAGGGCCCGACCGGGGCGACGGTGTTCCAGCCGCTGTCGACCGGCATCACCTTCGCGCTGACCGACAAGGCGCCGGGCGACAGGATCCCGCTGGTGACCGCGGGGTACGGGCGCGCCGATTCGGTCGACGGCACCGTGTTCAAGTGGAACTTCCCCCTCGGCGGCACGTATTGGGACGCCGCCGACATCCTGGTCCAGTACGTGGGCAAGAAGGAGGGCGGCCTGGACAAGCTCAAGGGCAAGAAGATCGCGCTGGTGTACCACGACTCGCCGTACGGCAAGGAGCCGATCCCGCTGCTGCAGCTGCGCGCCAAGATGCACGGGTTCGAGCTGATGCTGCTGCCGGTCACCCACCCGGGCGTGGAGCAGAAGGCGACCTGGCTGCAGGTCCGCCAGCACCGGCCCGACTACGTGTTCCTCTGGGGCTGGGGCGTGATGAACTCCACGGCGCTCAAGGAGGCGGTCGCAACCGGCTACCCGCGCGAGAAGATGTACGGCGTCTGGTGGTCGGGCGCGGAGCCGGACGTCACGCCGGCGGGAGACGGCGCTAAAGGCTACAACGCGCTCACCTTCCTGGCGCCTCCAGGGCAGGGGCAGGTGCACAAGGACATCCTCAAGTACGTGTACGACAAGGGCCAGGGCAGCGGCAAGAAGGAGGACGTCGGCGAGGTGCTCTACAACCGCGGCCTGGTGTCCGGGATGATGGCGGTGGAAGGCGTCAAGCGCGCGCAGTTCAAGTACGGCAAGAAGCCGCTCAAGGGCGAGGAGGTGCGCTGGGGCCTGGAGAACCTGGCGCTGGACGCCGCCGCGATCAAGAAGCTCGGCTTCACCGGCTTCATGGACCCGATCCAGACCACCTGCGTCGACCACCAGGGCTCGCACAGCGCCCGGATCGAGACCTGGGACGGGAAGAAATGGAACGTGGCGCCCGAGGTCTACGAATCGGACCTGCAGATCATCAAGCCCCTGATCCGCGAATCCGCGGCGAAGTACGCGGCCGAGAAGAAGATCCCGGTGCGCGACTGCGCCAAGGACGCCGGCTGATCGTCCCCGCCTGCGACCGCGCTGCGCGCGGCGCAGGCGGTATTTGGCGCGGCTCGCATGGAGCCGCGCCAAATACCGCCGCAACCCCGGAGAAGTCCCGATGAGTTCCGCACTGCTCACCGTCAACGGCATCGAAGTCATCTACAACCACGTGATCCTCGTGCTCAAGGGCGTGTCCCTGACGGTACCGGAGGGGAAGATCGTCGCCTTGCTGGGCGGCAACGGCGCCGGCAAGACGACCACGCTGCGGGCCGTGTCCAACCTGCTCAAGGGCGAGCGCGGCGAGGTGACCAAGGGCTACATCGAATACAAGGGCGAGCGCATCGACAAGCTCACCCCGGCCGACCTCGTGAAGCGCGGCGTGATCCAGGTCATGGAGGGCCGCCACTGCTTCCAGCACCTGTCGATCGAGGAGAACCTGCTTACCGGCGCCTACACGAGCGCCGCGGGGCGCGCCGGCATCGTGCAGGACCTCGAGAAGGTCTACGCGTATTTCCCGCGCCTGAAGGAGCGGCGCAGCTCGCAGGCCGGCTACACCTCGGGCGGGGAGCAGCAGATGACGGCGATCGGCCGCGCGCTGATGGCGCGGCCCAAGATGATCCTGCTCGACGAGCCCTCGATGGGCCTCGCGCCGCAGCTCGTCGAGGAGATCTTCGAGATCGTGAAGGAACTGAACGCCAAGGAAGGCGTGTCGTTCCTGCTGGCCGAGCAGAACACCAATATCGCGCTGAAGTACGCGGACTACGGCTATATCCTCGAGAACGGCCGCGTGGTGATGGACGGCGAGGGCAGGGCGCTTGCCGAGAACGAGGACGTGAAGGAGTTCTACCTGGGGTTTTCCTCGGGCGGGAGGAAGAGCTTCCGCGACGTGAAGAGCTATCGCCGGCGCAAGCGCTGGCTGTAAAGGGACGACCAGGTGGACTACTACGACTCATCCGAGACGCGCGACCCGGCCGCGCGCGAAGCGGCGCTGCTGGCCCGGCTGCCCCGCCAGATCGCGCATGCCAAGGCCAATGCGCCCGGGTTTGCGCGCATCCTCGAGGGCGTCGACCCGGCGGCGGTCACTTCGCGCGAGGCGCTCGCGCGGCTGCCGGTGACCCGGAAGTCCGACCTCGGCGACCTGCAGAAGCAGCTGCCGCCGCTCGGCGGGCTCAACGCCACGCCGCTCGCGAAGCTGGCGAAGATCTTCATCTCCCCGGGCCCGATCTACGACCCCGAGGGGGCCGGCCCCGACTGGTGGCGCTCTGCGCGCGGCCTCTACGCGGCGGGCTTCCGGCCGGGCGACATCGTCATCAATACCTTCGCCTACCATTTCACGCCGGCCGGCTCGATGATGGAAAGCGGCGCGCTCGCGCTCGGGTGCACCGTGGTCCCGACCGGCACCGGGCAGACCGAAATGCAGGTGGCGGCGATCGCGGGCCTGTCGGTTTCCGGCTATGTCGGCACGCCTTCGTTCCTCAAGCTGATCGTCGACAAGGCCGACGAGCTGAAGGCCGACATCTCGTGCCTCAGGAAAGCCTTCGTCGGGGCCGAATACCTGCCGCCCGCGTTGCGCAAGTCGATGGGGGAGCGCGGCATCCGGGTGCTGCAGAGTTACGCCTCGGCCGACCTCGGCCTGATCGCCTACGAATCCGCCGCCGCGGACGGCAGCGTGAACGAAGGCATGCTCATCGACGAAGGCCTGCTGGTCGAGATCGTGCGCCCCGGCACCGGCGACCCGGTGGCCCCCGGAGAGGTCGGCGAGGTGGTGGTCACCACTTTCAACCAGGATTACCCTCTGGTGCGGTTCGGCACCGGCGACCTCTCGGCCGTGCTGCCGGGCGCGAGTCCCTGCGGCCGCACCAACGTGCGCATCAGGGGCTGGATGGGGCGCGCCGACCAGAGCACCAAGGTCCGGGCGATGTTCGTCACTGCCAAGCAGGTCGCGGAGATCGTGCGGCGCCACACGGAAGTCGCTGCTGCGCGACTGGTGATCGAGGGGGAGGTGGGCAGCGACAGGATGACGCTCAAATGCGCGCTCAAGGGCGGTGCGGCCGCCTGCGACTCGCTCAACGCAACGATCGTGGCGACGATCCGCGAGGTCACCAAGCTGCGCGGGGAAGTGGAATTCGTCGCCGCGGGCAGCCTGCCCAACGACGGCAAGGTCATCGACGACCTGCGCAAGTACGGCTGAGAGGCTTCGACCCGCCGCTCAAGGCAGCGGCAGCAGCTTTCCCTCGGAGGCCGGGGGCGCGGCCACCCCCAGCATCTTCGCCAGGGTGGGGGCGATGTCCACGACCTCCACCCGCTGTTCCACCTTGCCGGTTCCCGTCCAGCGCGGCCCGTAGAACAGGATCGGCACGTGGTGGTCGTAGGGGTGCGGGGAGCCGTGCGTGGAGGTGGCCGCGCGGCGCGCCTCGAACATCCAGTACGGCCGCGCGACCACCAGCAGGTCGGGCGAGCGGTCGGCGTAGAACGTCTTCTGCATCTGCTCGAGAAAAGGCGTGCCGGCGGGAACGCGGTTCGCGGCGAGGTCCGCCGCGGAAAACACCCCGACGATGCCGCTTTCGCCGAGCAGGATGCGGCGCGCTTCGGCGTCCAGCGCGCTTCGATCGACCCGCTTTTGCGCGATGAACGCGGTGTCGAGCAGGATCCCGTTGGCCGACCAGCCGCGCACCCAGATGCCCTCCCCGAATTTTGCCGCCAGGCCCTTGTTCAGGCGCTCGAGGGTCTGGGGAATGTTCTGCCGGCCGGCATCGCGGCCGAGGGACACGCTGTATTCGGGCGCGGGCATGAAGCCGTGGTCGGCGGTGAGCACGGCTACGTAGTTGTCCTTGCCCACGCTGCGGTCCAGGTCGGCGAAGAACGCCTCGAGCAGGCGGTCGAGCTGCAGCAGGTGGTCGTGCGAGAGGCGCGACTCGGGGCCGTACGCATGGTTCACGTAGTCGTGGCCCGAGAGGCTGATCGCAAGGATGTCGGGAACGTCGTCCCGCCCCAGCCCCTCGCCCGCGATTGCCGCACGCGCGAAGTCGAGCGTCAGCGCATCGGCAAAAGGGCTCGGCAGCAGCGATCCGTAGAAGGCCGGGCCGGGCTTGTCCTGGCCTTCGCCCAGCACCTTGGGAAGCTTGCCGCCCTTGCTGTACCAGGGGCGGTCGTCGGGTACGGAGCGCGCATACGCGGCGTCCGGCAGCAGGGGCGCCCAGCTTGCCTTGAAGTAGCGATCGGCGCGCTTTTCGGCGTTGAACGCCGTGACCCAGTCCGGGTGCGCCTTCATGTAGTACGTGCTCGACGCAAACCGCCCGGTGCCGCCCATGTACATGTAGGCCGTGCCGGTCTTCCCCGCGGGCAGGATTGCGCCGCGGTCCTTGCCCGAGATGCCGATGACCTTGGCGCGCGGGTCGGCGCGCCTGAGCACGTCGCCCACGGTTTCGACCTGCAGGTTCTTCGGGCTGGTGCCGGCCAGTTTTGCGGTCGGGTTGTCGATGTAAGTGTGCGCTTCGTCGCCCGTGCAATAGACGGGGGCGGCGGTCGCGCGGTCGCGCCACTCGTTGCCGATGACGCCGGTGCGGTGCGGATAGGCGCCGGTGAGCATCGTCGCGTGCCCCGCCGCGGTGACCGTGAACGCGTGGCCGTAATGCGCCTCGGCAAACCAGGCACCGCGGTCGAGGAAGCGCGCGAAGCCGTCGCGACCGAGCTGGTCGCGATAGTCCAGGACCTGGTGCTGCGGCAGGCCGTCGATGACGAAAAAGACCACCAGCTTCGGCTTGCCGGCCGGGGCGCGGTCGGGGGTGGCGCAGCCGGCAAGGAGGGCCGCGGCGGCAAGGAACGAAGCGAGGATACGGATCATGGTCAGCCCTTTCGCGCCGCTGCGACGGGCAGCGCATCGATACGCCGCATCTCGGCGGCCTGGAGGATGCCCGGCTCAGCGAGCCAAGCCTTGAAGAATTCTACCGAGTCGCTGCCCCAGAAGAGTTCCCCGCCGGCAAAAAATGTGGGTACCCCGAATACGCCGCGGGCGGCAGCCTCCTCGGTGTTCCGGCGCAAAGCGTCCTTCACTTCGGCCGCGCCCAGCGCGGCCAGGTCGTCGATCCCCAGCGAACGGGCCAGCGCGGCGAAAGCCGTCTCGTCGCCGGGGTCGCCGCCCGTGGTCCACAGGTGTTCGAACACGCGGCGCACCACTTCCGGAGTCGTGCCGCAGGCGAGGATCAGCCGCAGGTGGTGCAGCGGGTTGAACGGGTGGGCGGCCGGGAAGCGGAACGGGATGCCGTGAGTATCGGCCCAGAACTGGCACGCGCGGTACGTCCAGCGGCGCTTGGCCGCGATCTCGGCCGGCCCCTTCTGGCCCCAGTGGTTCAGCAGGCCGGCGAACAGCACCGGCTTGTACTCGATCGCAAGGCCGGCGGGAAGCTCGCCGAAGCGCTGCAGGTGCAGGTAGGCGAACGGCGAGATGACGTCGAAATACCAGGTGGCCTGGCGGGGCTGGGCGCTGCTGTCCATGGTCTGCACTCCTTGCCGTTGACTGTACCATCCACGCATTACAGTTGATCGCGCGGGGGGGGAAACCATGGCTGTGCGCATAGAGAAGCAAGGCAGCGTCTGGACGGTGATCCACAGCCGCCCCGAGGCGCGCAATGCGATGGATCCGGACAGCGCGGAGGCGCTGTTCGATGCCTTCAGCGCATTCGATGCCGACGAGTCGGCGTCCGTCGCCGTGCTTTGGGGCGAGGGCGGCGCGTTCTGCGCCGGGTTCGACCTGAAACATGCCGCTGCAGGCGCGGACGGGACCCCGCCGCGCATCAGCGCGGGCGACTATCCGCTGGACAACCGCCCGGTGCCGCGCGGCCCCATGGGCCCGACGCGCATGGAGCTGGACAAGCCGGTGATCGCCGCGATCGCCGGTCCCGCCGTGGCGGGCGGGTTCGAGGTCGCGCTCTGGTGCGACATCCGCGTGATGGAGGCCTCGGCCTACTTCGGCGTGTACTGCCGGCGCTGGGGCGTGCCGCTGATCGACGGCGGCACGGTGCGGCTCCCGCGGCTGGTCGGCACCGGGCGGGCGATGGAGATCATCCTCACCGGGCGCAAGGTTCCCGCCGAGGAAGCCCTGCGCATCGGGTGCTGCGAGCAGGTGGTGCCCGACGGGCAGTCGCGGGCGGCCGCCGAGGCGATGGCCCACGAGATCGCGCGGTTCCCCCAGCAGTGCATGCGCGCCGACCGGCGGTCGGTCCACATGCAGCAGGGCCGACCGGTGCGCGAGGCGATGCGCTACGAGTGGTACAACGGGATCCCGGCGTTCGCGGCGGAGGGGGCTGCGGGCGCGGCGCGGTTCGCCTCCGGCAAAGGGCGGGGCGGGAATTTCTCGGACATTTAGCTCAGGAGATCGGCTCCAGTGGCCGATCTCAAGGAGTTTACTGTGCCTGTATTGGAAAATTATCTGCGACACGCCGTTCCGCCACGGCCGCAAGCACAGCCTCGCGCCCGGCATCGTCCATGTCGCGCCAGCGCGCGATTTCGTCCAGGGTCCGGTAGCACCCCGCGCAGACGTCCTTCGCAGGGTCCATGCGGCACACTTCGACGCAGGGCGATTGCACTGCCAACTTACGCAGCCTGCTTTGCGCGCTTGGCCGCGATCGCGCGGCCGGCCTTGGACCCGGGTTCGCGCTTGAGGATGGCGCAGATCCACGCGCCGGTCTCGGCGACGCGGTCGAGGTCCACCCCGGTCTCGATGCCGAGCCCCTTGAGCATGTAGAGCACGTCCTCGGTGGCCACGTTCCCAGAGGCGCCGGCGGCATAGGGGCAGCCGCCCAGTCCCGCCACCGAGGAATCGAAGGTCGCCACGCCCATCTCGAGCGAGGCGTAGATGTTGGCCAGCGACTGGCCGTAGGTGTCGTGGTAGTGGCCGGCGAGCTTGCCGATCGGCACGGCCCGAGACACGGCTTCGATCATCGCCTGGGTCTTTCGCGGGGTGCCCACGCCGATCGTGTCGCCCAGCGAGACCTCGTGGCAGCCCATGTCGTAGAGGGCCTGCGAGACCTCCGCGACCCTGGCCGGCGCGATGTCGCCCTCGTACGGGCAGCCGATCACGCACGATACGTATCCGCGCACGCGCACGTTGTTCCTCGCCGCCGCCTCGGCCACCGGGCGAAAGCGCTCGAGCGACTCGGCGATCGAGCAGTTGATGTTCTTCTTCGAGAACGATTCGGACGCGGCGCCGAAGATCGCCACCTCGGCGGCCCCCGCCGCCAGCGCGGCCTCGAAGCCTTTGAGGTTGGGCGTGAGCACCGGGTAAGTCACGCCGGGCCGCCTGCGGATCCCCTTCAGCACTTCCGTGTGGTCGGCCATCTGCGGGATCCACTTCGGCGAGACGAACGCGGTCGACTCGATCGCCGTCAGCCCGGCATCGGCAAGCCGCTCGATGAGCTCGAGCTTGACCGCGGTCGGGACCGTGCCGGGCTCGTTCTGCAGGCCGTCGCGGGGGCCCATCTCGACGATCCGCACGCGTTTGGGGAGCGATATCATGTCCAAATTGTACCCGCCTGCCGCATTGCCTTTCCCACCAGAGATTCCGCCATGTCATCGCTGCCTTGTTCCGCAATCCTCGCCGGCCGCGCGCCGGCCGATACCCCGGTCACCCTCAAGGGCTGGGTCCGCACCCGCCGTGACTCCAAGGCCGGCATCTCCTTCGTCCACGTGTCCGACGGGTCGTCCTTCCACCCGGTGCAGGTCGTGGCGCC
>JAFEDL010000129.1:17989-19409 GCA_018241645.1 Pseudomonadota bacterium | reverse complement strand
ACTTCCGTGCCGGGCAGGGCGACGGTGAGGATGTGGCTCTGCCCCTGGAACTGCATGTCGGCAAAATGCAGCAGCTTCACGCCCTCGACGGCCACCCCTTCGCGCGCGAGGGTAGCGCGCCCCTCGGCGATCTGCGCCTCGAGCGTGCGCTTCACGAGCGACTCGTCGAGGGACGCCAGCGGTTTGTTCACGGTGTTGACATAGTCGTGGCGCAGGTCCGCCGCGGCGCAGCCCAGCGCGTTGGTGATGCCGGGGCGCATGGGAATCAGCAGCCGGGGGATCCCCAGTTCCCTGGCCAATGCGGCGGCGTGCAGCGGGCCTGCGCCGCCGAACGGGAACAGCGCGAAATCGCGCGGGTCGTGGCCCTTGGCGAGGGACACCATGCGGATCGCGCCGGCCATCTTGTCGTTCGCGATGCGGATGATCGCGGCGGCCGAATCGATGGCGCTGAGTCCGAGCGCGCGGCCGACCTTCGCCTCGAAAACCTCCCTGATGTGCTCGAGGCTCACGGGGCTGTCCACGCCGAGGAGCTTGTCCGGGTTCAGGCGCCCGAGCAGCAGGTTGGCGTCCGTGATGGTGGGCTCGGCGCCGCCGCGCCCGTAGCAGATCGGGCCGGGCAGGGCGCCCGCGCTGCGCGGGCCCACCTGCAGCATGCCCGCCTCGGACAGGAAGGCGATCGATCCGCCGCCCGCGCCGATGGTGTGCACGTCCACCATCGGGACGTGGATCGGCATCGCGTATTCGATCTCGAGTTCGGCCGATACGGTCGGCACGCCGTCCTTGATCAGCCCGACGTCGGTCGAAGTGCCGCCCATGTCGTAGGTGATGACGTTGGCCACGCCCGAGGCGGTGGCCGAGTAGGCCGCGGCGATGATGCCCGAGGCCGGTCCGGACATTACCGTGTTCACCGCGGTTTCGGCCACCAGCCCGGCCGCCACCGTGCCACCGTTGCCCTGCATCACGAGCAGGTCGCGCGCAAAGCCGCGCGCCTTCAACTCATCGACGAGGCGCTGGATATAGCGGTCGAGGATGGGCTGGACCGAGGCGTTGACCGCGGCGGTCACGCCCCTTTCGTACTCGCGGTATTCCGACAGGATCAGGTGGCCCGCGGTCACGTACTTGTTCGGCCAGACCTCCTTCGCGATCGCGAGCGCACGCGCTTCGTGCGCGGGATTGATATAGCTGTGCAGGAAATGGATGACCAGGGCTTCGCACCCGGCATCCCTCAGCTGCCGCACGGTCCTGCGCACCGCGTCCTCGTCGAGCGGTGTCACCACGTTGCCGTCGGCGTCGACGCGCTCGGCGACTTCGAGCCGGAGTTCCCGCGGCACGAGCGGCTCGAACCAGCCGGTCAGGCCGTAGGAATTCGGCCGCGTGCGGCGGCCCAGTTCGAGCACGTCGCGAAAGCCCTTGGTGGTGA
>JAFEDL010000129.1:731-17936 GCA_018241645.1 Pseudomonadota bacterium | reverse complement strand
TGCACGATCAGCGCAAGCCGGGCGAGGTCGAGGCCCGCGGATTCGATCGCCGCGAGCACGCCGAACGCCTGGTTCTGCGGCGTGGTGGGCACCTTGGCCAGGCGCACTGCGCCGGTGACCGTATCGATGGCGATCAGGTCGGTGAACGTCCCGCCTACGTCGATGCCGGCGATCCAGCCCGGGTTCTCTTCGCTGCTCATGGGGAGATGCTCATGCGCTGGTTCTCATACAGACAGGTATTGTTCCCGGACCGCCTCGTCCGCCGACAGCTCGGCCATCGTCCCGCTGTAGCGGATCTGGCCCGTCTCGATGATATAGGCGCGGTCTGCCACCAGCTCCGAGAAGTGCAGGTTCTGCTCGGACAGCAGCACGCACAGCCCCTCGCGCTTGAGGTCGCGGATCGTGGCGGCCATCTGCTCGACGATCAGCGGCGAGAGGCCCTCGGAGGGCTCGTCGAGCAGCACCGTGGAAGGGTTGCCCATCAGCGTGCGCGCGATCGTGAGCATCTGCTGCTCGCCGCCCGACATGCGCCCGCCGCCGCGCTCCTTCATGCGGCCCAGGTTGGGAAAGAGCTCGAACAGGCGCTCCGGGGTCCAGAAGGCTGCGCCGTCGCGCCGCGGCTGGCGGCCGACCTCGAGGTTTTCCATGACGCTCAGGTCCGCGAAGATGCGCCGCTCCTCGGGCACGTAACCGAGGCCCAGCCGCGCGACCTGGTAGGGCTGCAGGCGGTCGATGCGCCGGCCGTTGAATCGGATTTCGCCCGACAGCGGCCGCACCAGCCCGATCAGCGACTTCAGCGTGGTGGATTTGCCTGCGCCGTTGCGGCCGAGAAGCACCACGACCTCCCCGGGCCGGGCGTCGAGCGCGACGTCGAACAGGATGTGCGCCCGGCCGTAAGCCGTGTTGAGCGCGCTCACCTCAAGCATGGGTGGCCCCGTACATGGCGCCGCTGCCGAGGTACACCTCACGCACCTTGGGGTGGGCGCGCACCTCGTCGGGCCGGCCTTCGGCGATCAGTTCGCCCGCGGCCAGCACGATGATGCGGTCGGCATGCGCGAACACGACGTCCATGTCGTGCTCCGTGAAGAGGACGGCGATGTTGGAATCGCGCGCGAGGTCGGCGGCAAGGCGCATGAGGGCGTTGCGCTCCTTCGGGGCCATGCCTGCGGTGGGCTCGTCCATCAGCAGGAGGCGGGGTTCGTTCGCAAGCGCCACGGCCAGTTCGATGCGCTTGAGGTCGCCGTAGGCCAGCACCGCGCAGCTGCGATCCGCCTGAGCGCGCATACCGACGCGCTCGAGGAGCGCTTCCGCCTCGTCCACGCAGGCCCGGGTGGCGATCGACGCCAGCGAACCCAGCCGGCCGTGGTGGGAGAGCAGGGCCATCTGCACGTTCTCGCGCACCGTCATCGAAGCGAAGGTGGCGGTGATCTGGAACGTGCGGCCCACGCCCAGGCGCCAGACCTGGCGGGGTTTCAGGCCCGTCAGGGCGCGGCCCTCGAATTCCACGCTGCCGCTGTCGGCGGCGATCTGGCCGTTCAGCATGTTGAAGCAGGTGGTCTTGCCGGCGCCGTTGGGACCGATGAGCGCGAGCAGTTCCCCCGCGGCCACTTCGAACGTGACGTTGGAAACGGCCTGCACGCCGCCGTACGCCTTGGACAGGTTGCGGACTTTCAGGACGCTCATGCCGGCGCACCTGCGGATTTCACCCGGCGCGATTCGATGAACTGCCCGATGTAGCCGGCGATGCCCTGCGGGAAGGCCAGCACCAGCGCGAGGATGACCGCGCCGAGCACCGCGCGCCAGTAGTCGATCTCGCGGGCCACCGCATCCTGCAGCCAGGTGAAGAGCGCGGCGCCCCAGACGGGCCCGGTCAGGTTCTGGATCCCGCCGAGCAGCACCATCACCAGGCCGTCGACCGAACGCGGCACGGCCATGGATTCGGGCGAGATCGAACCCTTGGAAAACGCCGAGAGCGAGCCCGCCAGGCCCGCGGCGAGGCCGGCGATCACGAACGCGCCCCACTGCCGCGAGCGGACGTCTATGCCGATCGCGTCCGCGCGCAGGGGCGAATCGCGTCCGGCACGCAGGGCGTACCCGAACGGCGCGTACAGGATGCGCCAGAGCACGAAGATGCCCGTGGCGCAGCCCGCGAGGGCCAGGTAGTAGTAGGCGGTCTTCGACGCCAGCCAGGGCGCCGGCCAGATGCCGATGAGGCCGTTCGAGCCGCCGGTCACCGCGTCCCACTGGAAAACGACCGACCAGGCGATCTGGGCGAACGCGAGCGTAAGCATCGCGAGATAGACGCCCGAGAGCCGCACGCAGAACCAGCCGAACACCAGCGCCCCGATCCCCGCAAGCAGCGGCCCCGCCAGCAGGCCGACTTCCATGGCCGCGCCGCTCTTCACGATCAGCCCGGCCCCGTAGGCCCCAAGGCCGAAATAGGCCGCGTGCCCGAACGAATGCATCCCGCCGGGTCCCATGATGAAGTACAGGCTCACGGAGAACAGCGCGAACACCATGATGTCGATCAGCAGCACCAGCGCATAGCCCGAGAAGAACACCGGCACGAGCGCGAGCGCGGCCAGCAGCGCGACGAGCGCCTGGACCGCGGTCCTGGAGGGCAGGGCGAGCGGCGCTTCCGCGGCGCCGGAGCTGCGCGGCACCGATTGCTGCCGGCCGAGCAATCCCCACGGGCGGATGACGAGCACGACCGCCATGACGATGAATTCGACCACCAGGGTGAGCTTGGAGAACGACAGCACGTGCCCGAACCAGGTCACGTCGCCGATGCCGATGCAGAAGGCCTTGATCTCGGCGATCAGCAGCGCGGCGAGGAATGCGCCGCCGATCGAGCCCAGGCCGCCGACGACCACGACGACGAAAGCGTCGGAGATCACCGACAGGTCCATGAACAGGTTGGCCGGCTCGCGCGGGATCTGCACCGAGCCGCCGAGCCCGGCCAGCAGGGAGCCCAGCGCAAACACGCCGGTGAACAGCCATTTCTGGTTCACGCCCAGGGCCCCGGCCATTTCCCGGTCTTCGGTTGCGGCCCGCACCAGCGTGCCCCAGCGCGTGCGCGTGAGGATCGCCCACAATATGGCCAGCACCAGCGGGCCGAGCACGATCAGGAACAGGTCGTATTCCGGGAACTGGCGCCCGGCGATCTCCACGGCGCCGCCCAGGCCCGGCGCGCGCGGACCGAGCAGGTCCTCGGGGCCCCATACCCAGAGGGCGAAATCCTTGACGATCAGCACCAGCGCAAACGTCGCCAGGAGCTGCAGCAGTTCCGGAGCGGCGTAGATCCTGCGCAGCAGGAAGATCTCCACCAGCGCCCCGAATGCGGCCACGATGAGTCCGGCGAGCAGCACGGCGCCCCAGAATCCCAGCGGCCCGCGGCCGAAGTGTTCAATCAGGCTGTAGGCGATGTAGGTGCCCAGCATGTACAGCGAGCCGTGCGCGAAATTGACGATCCGCGTCACCCCGAAGATCAGCGACAGGCCGGCGGCGACGAGGAACAGCGAACTCGCGCTGGCGAGGCCGTTCAGGAACTGGATCAGGATTGCGGCAGCGGTCATTTACGGAACGGCACAAGGCAGAAACAAAAACCCCGGGAACTCCATGCGAAGCTGCCCGGGGGGTCTGAGGGGGGGCTTCATCCCCCCTTCAATACCTATTCTTTCCGCATCGCCCGCACTTCCTCGAAGGGCGGCAGGAACAGCGCGCCATCGGAGAAGTGCCAGTTGACCATCACGCCCTTGCCGTCCTTCTTGGCGAGCTTCCCGACGTAGGCGCCCATCGTGGACTGCCCGTCGATGGGACGGTAGACGATCGGCCCGATCGGGGTCTCCATCTCGAGACCCTTCAGCGCGGCGATCAGCTTCTCGGTATCGACCGAGCCGGCCTTCTTGATCGCGTTGGCCACCGTGTACATGGTGGAGTAGCCGACGATCGAGCCCAGGCGAGGGTAGTCCTTGTACTTGGCCTGGTAGGCGGCGAGGAATTTCTGGTGGGCCGGGGTCTTGATCTCGTTCCACGGGTAACCGGTGACGTACCAGCCTTCGGGCGTCTCGTCCTTGAGCGGGTCGAGGTACTCGGGTTCACCGGCCAGCAGGTTGAACACGACGGTGTTCTTGAACAGGCCGCGGGTGTTGCCTTCGCGCACGAACTTCTGCAGGTCCGGGCCGAAGAGCGACGAGAAGATCGCGTCGGGCTTGGCATCCACCAGCGCCTGCACCACCGCGCCGGCGTCGATCTTGCCCAGCGGCGGCGCCTGCTCGGAGACGAACTGCACGCCGGGCTGCTTCTGCTGCATGAGGCTCTTGAACCACTTGGTGGCGGACTGGCCGTACTCGTAGTTCGGGTGGACGGTGGCCCATTTTGCCTTCTTGAGCTTGACGGCGTCCGGGATCAGCATGGCGGTCTGCATGTAGGTCGAGGGACGCAGGCGGAAGGTGTAGCGGTTGCCGTTTTCCCAGACGATCTTGTCGGTGAGCGGCTCGGCGGCCACGAACACCATCTTGCGCTGCGCCGCCAGGTTGCTGACCGCGAGGCCCACGTTCGAGGGGAAGGTGCCCATCAGCAGGCTCACGTTTTCGCGCGAGATGAGTTCCTCCGCCACGCGCACGGCGTCGCCGGTGTTGCCGTTGTCGTCGCGCGAGATCACCTCGATCTTGCGGCCGAGCACGCCGCCGGACTTGTTGATCTCCTCCAGCGCCAGCTCCCAGCCCTTCTTGTACGGGTCGAGGAAAGCGGTGAAGACCTTGTAGCTGTTCAGCTCGCCGACCTTGATCGGCTGCGCCTGGGCGGTCCCCGCCACCAGGAACGCCGCGACAAACAACATGTGCCAACGTTTCATCTCAGAACTCCCTCTGTGTTGTTGCTGGGAATGGTACTCCAACCGGTGTTTCAACTGCGCGCCCGCCCGTCCGCGCGGGCCATCGCCTGCCGCAGTGCGGGCAGGAAGATCCTTTCGTAATCGTTGGTCCCGAAAACGCTCCAGGCGATTTCGCCGTCCACCAGCAGGATGAAGCGCGGCACGCCGCGCGCAGGCCCGAGCTTGCGGGCCAGCCATTTGAGTTCGTCGGGGTAGTGGCGCTCGACGATGGGGCGGCGCAGGGTCTCGCCCTTGACTTCGAAGTAGCGCACCGTCGAGCCGCGCAACTCGGCCATCAGCTCGCCCTTGGCGCGCGCCTCCCAGTGCTGGCAGTACGGGCAGTCGTTGGTGCCCAGGTAGACGACGGCGATGTCGCCGGCCGCCGCGGCCGTGCCCGCACAGGCGTACAGGACCAGCAGGGTGAACAGCCGCCTCAGCATCTGGCGCGCAGCTGGTGTGCTGCGCTCCCCAGGGCGGTGCGCCACATCCCGTTCAGGGAAAGGTACGCGTCGACCACAAGGCCGCGGCTGTGCAGGTCCCGTGCCGTCCGGGTGCCGGCATCGAGCGCTTCTTCGACTGCGGACGGGGGCAGGGCGCCGACCTCCACCGTCACCGGCAGGTCGCCGAGGTCGCTGTCTTCCTTGACTTCGCGCGCCGGGAGCCGGCGGATCGCGGGATGGTCGACGTTGACGGCATTGGCGATCATTGTCGCGGCGGCATCGGCAGCTGCGGCCGTTTCGGCCAGCACCGTGACGGCATCGGCGATGCCGAGCGACTGGGAACGCCCGCGCCAGCCGGAAGTGGCGATGCCGCGCACCGTGCTTGCCGAACTGATCTTCAGGCTGCCGTCGAGCATGGCCATGGCCGGGTTCCCGGCGATGCCCACGTCGAACTCCGCGTAGCCGTCCAGGTGCAGCGCGATATCCCCGCCGTCGTTCACGTAGGCTTTGTGAACGGTGCGCCCGCGCACCAGGGCGGCCAGCAGTTCGTCCGCCACGGCGCCGGCCACGGCGGCCATTGGAGTGACGAACACTTCCCGGTGGGGCCAGACAGCCGCGACCATGCGCTTGGCCACCGGGCCCCGCACCAGCGGGTAGGCCGCGCGTACCGGCGAGCGCAGGATCGGCAGCTCGCCGGCCAGCGCCGGCAGGACGTCCTCGAATCGGCGGATCACCTGGGCGTAGGCAGTGTCGACCTCGTCGCGCTCGCCCGTGGCTTCGACGATGCAGTCGATCGGGCCGTGCTGCAGGTGCAGCCGGCCGTCCGCGAATCGCATGGAAGAGGCGCGCATGGCCGGGGGAGCGCTTATCCGAGGTCGGAGGACTGGATGCGCCGCACGCCGGCCTTGGCCATGTCGGCCCAGGCCTTGGCGACCGAGCCGTTCAGGTCGATGCCGCGCGAGGCGTCTTCGATGACCGCGGCCTTGAACCCGGCCTTGCGCGCATCGAGCGCAGTCCATGCCACGCAGAAATCGGTGGCGAGGCCGGCGACGTAGACTTCCTTGATGCCGCGTGCCTTGAGGTAGGCGGCCAGGCCCGTACTGGTCTTGCCGTCGGCCTCCATGAAGGCCGAGTAGCTGTCGGTGTCCTTGTGGAACCCCTTGCGGATCACCAGCTGCGCCTGCGGGATCGCAATGTCCTTGTGGACCGCGGCGTCCTGCGTGCCCTGCACGCAGTGGTCCGGCCACAGCACCTGGGTGCCGTAGCGCAGCTTGGTGGTCTCGAAGGGCTTCTTGCCGGGGTGGCTCGAGGCGAACGACGCATGGCCGGGCGTATGCCAGTCCTGCGTCACGACGACGTTCTCGAACAGTTTGGCGAGCTTGTTGATGACGGGCACGACTTCCTCGCCGCCTTTCACCGGGAGCGTGCCGCCCGTGACGAAGCAATTCTGCACGTCGACCACGATCAATGCGCTGTCCGCGCCGGGCTTGACGGGCGCGGCCCATGCGCGCATGCCGCTGCCGCCGAGCGCAAGGGCGCCGAACGCGGCGATGATCTTCAGGCTTTCACGACGATTGCTTTCCATGCGGGTCTCCTTTGATCGGCCAGGGGTTGGGGTCGCGCCAGGCTTGGGCGCGGAAGGGCGCGGAACGCAGAACATCCTCGAGCGCAACGACATTGCCCGTGTGCCCGCCCATCGAGGCATAGGCGGCGAGCGGCATGGTGAATTCGATCGGCAGCACAAGGGCCGGGGTGGGCACATAGCCGAATGCATTGTCGGGCATGTCGAGGACGTCCACCATCACGGTGATTCCCCCGCCCGGCCACACGTAGACCGGGGCGCCGCCGCAGGTGACGCGCGTGATCGCGCCCTTCACCGAGCGCGTGAGGCGCACCGGGTTCTCGGTCACCCCGGCGCGCAGCGATCCGCCGGCGCCGCCCATGAACAGCACGCTGCACAGCGCCGGTTCGCAGTTCTCCGCGATGCGCTCGACGACGACTCGCACGGGCCCGGGCATCGGGGCCTTCCGCGGCTTGAGGTCTGCGTCCAGCACGAACCACTCCGCATCCTCGCCGGTCGTGGACACCATCAGCAGGCGCAGGCCGGGCCACGCGGTCTTCGGGTCGATCTTCTCGATGATGGACAGCGGGTCTTCCACGTTGGTGCCGCCCCAGCCCAGGCCCGGCTCGGCCACCTTGAAGTAGCGGCCCGGCGTGGACTTGCGGCCGCGCACGCGGATGCCGGCCGGCTTCATGTCGAGGAACTTGCCGGCCTGGTGCTCGGTCAGCACGCCGGTGATGTGGTCGTCGACCACGATGACCTCGTCGCAGTGGTTGAGCCACTGCTGCGCGAAGATGCCGATGGTGGCCGAGCCGCAGCCCACCCGCATGCGCTCCTCGCGCTCGCCATTGACCACGGGAGGCTTGCCCGCCTGGACGAGCACGGTGGAGCCGCCGTCGATGCTGAGTTCGACGGCTCCCTTGTTGGCGAGCGCGAGCATCGCGTCGCAGGTGGCGTTGCCTTCCTTCTTGGATCCGCCGGTGAGGTGGTGCACGCCGCCCAGGGCCAGCATCTGCGAGCCGTACTCCGCTGTCGTCACGTGGCCCACGGCCTCGCCGTCGACGCGCACCGCCGCCTGCTCCGGCCCGAGCCAGCGGTCGGTGTCGATCTTCAGCTTGAGGCCGCAGTAGCTGAAGATGCCTTCGGTGACGACCGTCACCATGTCCACGCCTTCCATCTTCGAGGACACGATGAAGGGGGCCGGCTTGTAGTCCGGGTAGGTCGTCGTGGCGCCTATGCCGGTGACGAACGTGTTTGCCGCAGAAACCACGCTGCCGTCCCAGGGCTTGCCCGGCTCGAGGAAGGGCACGAGCTTCTTTTCCCCTTCGATCGCGCGCTGCAGGATCACCAGCGGGTCGCTCCTCACGAGGCGGCCGTCTATGTTGGCGTAGCGGTCGCAGGCGCCGGATTGGCCCGTGCGGATGCGGCACAGCACGGGGCAGGCGTCGCAGCGGATCACGTCGGAAGACGCCGGCGCGGCGCTCTCGGGCGCATCCTGCGGGTCCACCTTGTCGAGCGGATGGGTCACGCCGGTGCTCCCAACGCCGCGCGCAGGCGGTGCGGCAGCACGGGCACCTGGCGCATGCGCACTCCGGTGGCGTTCTCGATTGCGCCGAGGATCGCCGGCGCGGTGGGGATCAGGCCGGGTTCGCCCACCCCCTTGGCGCCGTAAGGCCCGAGCGGCTCGGGATCCTCGACGAGGATGCATTCCATGTGCGGCACGTCGCCGATCGTCGGGATCAGGTAGTCGTGCAGGTTCTCGGTCCGGCCCGGCAGGTATTCCTCCATCAGCGCGAGGCCCAGCCCCTGCACGGTGCCGCCCTGGATCTGGCCCTCCACCTGGATCGGGTTGATGGCGCGGCCCACGTCGTGTGCGGCCACGATGCGCAGCACCCGGGTCGTTCCCAGCTCCAGGTCGACCTCCACCTCGGCAATCTGCGCGGCAAATGCGTAGCTGGCATAAGGCACGCCTTGCCCGTCTGCGTCAGCGGGGGAGGTGGGCGGGTCGAAATAGCCTTCGCCGAGGATGTCCTTCTTCAATGGCACGCGGTGGGTGATCCCGTCCCTGCGGATCACGATCTGCGCCGCCTTGCCATTGCCCTCGATTGCCAGCTTGTACCTGTAGTCGAGGTATTCGCCTTCGGGTGCGTTGGCCGCGGCGAACAGCTTCTTGCGCAGGTCGAGCGCCGCGAGCTCGGTCGCCTTGCCGGATACGAAGGTCTGGCGCGAGGCCGAAGTCTTGCCGGCATCGGCCGTCAGGTCGGTGTCGCCGGTGACGAGCCGGATCGTGCTCATGGGCAGTCCCGCGGCATCCGCCGCGATCTGGGTAAGGATGGTGTTGGAGCCCTGGCCGATGTCGAGCGCGCCGCTGTATAGCGTCACGACGCCGGACTTCGACACGCCGATGCGCATGGTCGACGGATTCGACAGTGAGGTGTTGCCTATCCCGTACCACATGCACCCGATGCCGACGCCGCGGCGCAGGTTCGCCGACCCTGCGTTGAACGCCGCGATCTCCTCCTGTGCGCGTTGCCAGTGCGGGCGGAGTCGTTCGAGGCATTCGCCAAGGCCCGCGGAATGCTCGAGCACTTGGCCCGTGGCGGTGGCGTCGCCGGCCTTGAGGGCGTTGCGCAGGCGGAATTCAAGCCGGTCGATGCCGAGCTTGTCGGCGAGCTCGTCCATGACGGCTTCGTGCGCGATCGCTCCCTGAGGCACGCCGAACCCGCGGAATGCCCCGGCCGGGTGGCAGTGCGTGAAGAATCCGCGGCCGCGGGTGCGCACGTTCGGCACCATGTAGGGACCGGTGGCATGGATGGGCACGCGAGTGGCCACCGTCGGGCCCCAGCTGGCATAGGCCCCGGTGTCGAATTCGGCATCCACTTCGCAGGCAAGCAGCCGGCCGCTTGCGTCGCAGCCGAATTTCGCATGCACGCGCGCCGGGTGGCGCTTGGTGGTGGAGGCCATGCTTTCGGGCCGCGTGTAGACGCAGGCGACGGTTTTTCCGGTAAGCCAGGCCGCGAGCCCGACCAGCGGATGCACCGACATGTCCAGTTTGCCCCCGAACCCGCCGCCGCAGGCGGTAGGGACGATGTGCACCTGCGTCGGCTTCAGTTTCATGACGACGGCCATCTCGTCGCGATCCATGTAGGGGGTCTGCGTGGTTACATGGATCTCGAGCCGCGCATTGCGGCCCTTGCCTACGCGCCGGGCCCAGCCGGCCTCAGGCTCGATGTAAGCGTGCTCGACGAAGGCCGTCTCGAAGCGGCCCTCCGCCACGGCCGCACAACTCGCGAAGGCTGCGGCCGCGTCGCCTTTGCGCACGCCTCCGTCCTGCAGCAGGTTGCCGGGCCGGTCAGGCAGCACCAGCGGCGCGCCGGGAGCCATGGCGGCATCCAGCCCCATGACCGGCGGCAGCGGAACATATTCGATCGGGAGCGTCGCCTCGTCGAACGTTTCGATTGCCTCGCGCTTGCCGACCAGGGCGAGCACGGCCTCGCCGCGAAACCGCGCTTCTCCGTCGGCCAGCACCGGCTGGTCCTTGATGTGCGGATAGATGCCGAATCCATTGGAGGGCACGTCCTTGGCGGTGAGGATGCGCTCGAGGCCGGGGGTGCGCTTTACGACCGCATCGAGATCGCCCAGCCTGAAGCTCGCGTGGTGATGCGGCGAGCGGATCACGCGCAGCCAGAGCGCGTCGTCCGGGATGTCGTCTGCACCGAACCGCTCTTCCCCGGTCACGCGCGCGATCCCGTCGACCTTTGCCGCCCGTGCACCCACGGCTGCGCCGGCAGCTGGGGGAAGGTCGGGCCTGGGACCAGATGCCACGTCCAGCACCGCCTCGATGATCTTCTGGTAGCCGGTGCAGCGGCACAGCACGCCGCCCAGCGCGTCCTTGACCTCGGCCTCGTCGGGCGCTGCAGTCCGCGCCAGCAGGTCGGCGGCCGCCATCAGCATGCCCGGGGTGCAGATGCCGCACTGGGCAGCGCCATGCTTTTGGAACGAGGCCTGCAGGTCGGACAGGCGCCCGTCGGCCGCGAGCCCTTCCACGGTGGTGACATTCCGGCCGGCCGCCTGCGCTACCGCAGTGAGGCAGCTGCATACCTGCCGGCCGTCCAGCAGCACCGTGCACGCACCGCAATCGCCTGCATTGCATCCGATCTTGGTCCCCGTCAGCCCGAGCTCGTCGCGCAGGACGTCGGCCAGGCGGGTGGCCGGCGGCGAGGCGACGCGGACGGTGCCGCCGTTCACGCTCAGCTCCAGCGCAGCGTCCTGCCCGAGGAAGCCCTCGCGCGGCTGGTTCATGCGCAGGCTCCGGCGATGGCGCGCTTCACGAGCGTGAGGGCGGCGCCGGTCCGGTAACCCGCGCTTGCCCGCACGTCGTCGATCGGCAGGAGCGGTGCGAGATGCTCCGCGTGGACCAGTTCCGGCAGCCGGGCATTCATCGGACGGCCCCGCAATGCGTCCTCGAGCGCGGCCAGCCGCACCGCGACCGGCGAGCACGCTCCCACCGCGACGCGCGCCTTGAACACGACGCCCGCCGAATGTTCGATTACCGCGCTCGCCATTGCGATCGAAATCACCAGGTATTTGCGCGCGCCGAGTTTCACGAAATGGCTGCGGGCCTCGAACTCCGACTTGGGGACCAGGATCGCCGAGACCAGTTCGTCCGAGCAGCGCTGGGTCTTGCGGGGGCCGAGGATGAATTGCGCAAGCGGCACCACGCGCACATGCCCGGTACGCGACAACTCCACGCCTGCGTCGAGGGCGAGCAGGGCCGGGACCCCGTCCGCCGCCGGCGAGGCGTTGCAGATGTTGCCCGCGAGCGTGCCGCTGTTCTGGATCTGCACGCCGCCGATCTCGCGGGCCGCGAGCCGTAGGCCGTCGAACTGCGGCGGCAGGCTTGCCTCGAGCAGGTCGGTCCACGTCGCAGCGGCCCCGATTCGCCAATGGTCCGCCCGTTCGGCAATCTCCCTGAGCCCGCGAATCGCCGTGACGTCGAGGATCGGCTCCGTCAGCGGTTTTCCGACCCGCGAAGCGTAATGGTCGGTGCCGCCTGCGAGGATCGCGTACGGGCCGCGCGCGAGAAGCCGCAGCGCTTCCTCGAACTGCGTGGGCCGGAGGTACTCGGACATGCGGCAATGCGCTCCCTGTGGAGAGGGAAACTTAGCATAGCGGGGCGCGCCGCGCCAACGTCCGGCATGGTGCGCGGATGCGCCGCGGTGGTGCCTCCGGCAGGCGGTTTACGCGGCCTTGCGTTCGGGGCGCAGCCCGAGCTTGCGCAGGCACCGGTCAATCCACTGCGCGGTCAGTTTTTCATGCACGCCGTTCTGCGCCAGGCGCTGGTTCAGGGCCGTGAAGTCGACGCGGTCGAGGTCCTGGTCCTGGTTGAAGCACGAGAACACGAACGTTTCCTTGCCGGTGGCCGGATCCCGGTGCGGCTGGATGCACTGCGCGCAGATCTCCTTCATCATGCATTGCATCGGTGAGTTGATCGAGCCGATGCCGCAATGCGAAGGCTTGAGGTAGGGCTTGAGCGACTCGTGCCGCGCGCGGCCGACCGCGGCCATCATGCGGTCGGAGCCGATCGCGATGATGCGGTCGCAGTCGGAGTAGGGGATCGCCTGCCCGCCGAGCGCGCCGCTCGCGTAGGCAAGCATGGCCTCGACGATATTGCCGACGAAGGCGCGGTCCTGCGGCCGCGCCGCCGCGAAGCCGGGGCCCTCGTCGCTGCACCAGACCACGACGTCAGCGGCCTTCTCGATCTCGTCGACCTTGTAACGGTCGATCATCTTCTTGTAGCCGGCGAAGTACAGGACCTTCGAGCCTGCCGCGCGCAGCGCCTGGCCGATGGAGAACAGCACCGCATTGCCGAGGCCGCCCCCGACCAGCACCACGGTCTCGTTGCCGGCGATTTCGGTTGGCGAGCCGGTCGGGCCCATCAGGATGACCGGTTCGCCGGGCTTGAGGTACGCGCACAGGTCGGCCGAGCCGCCCATCTCCAGCACGATGGTGGAGAGCAGGCCCTTTTCCTTGTCCACCCACGCCCCGGTGAGCGCGAGGCCCTCCATGGCGAGCGAGGTGCCGTCCACACGCGGGGCGAGCGCCTCGAAATTCTGCAGGCGGTAGAACTGTCCCGGCTCGAAGCGCCGGGCGGCCACCGGCGCGCGCAGCACGACTTCGACAATCGTGGGCGTCAGGCGCTTGACCGCATGCACGACCGGGCGCAGTTCCGCGTTGATCCGCTCAAGGAACTCGGCGTCGCTCCGGCTCGATGCGGAGGCAACCCTGGCCAGGACCCCGCTCACCACCGGGTAGCCCTGCTTTGCGCCGCCCATGGCTTTCACCACGTTGCCGAAGAAAGACGGGTGCAGGTCGCCGAAGAAGCTGATGAAGCGGCCGTCGCCGTTCCGGTGCAGCAGCACATCGGCGCGCTGCGGCTTGGAAATGGCGCGTTCGGGCTTCACCGGCTGGCCATTCTCGTCGCAGGCCTCGAAATACTTGCCGTCGAGCTTGAAGTGCCCGGCGTCCTCGCGCGCGAGCACGGTGTTCGGCTGGGTGCCGGCCGCCACCAGCAGCGACCGCGCGGGCAGCTCGACCGCGCCGGTCGTGGCCCACTTGCCGTCGGCGCCCATCTGCTGGACGGCGAACTGCACTGCCTTGGCGTGCCCGTGCGCGTCGATGTCGACGCGGGTGGGCGAAAGGCCTTCGGCGAAGGTGATCCCTTCCTCGAGCGCCTTCTCGATTTCCTCGTGGTTGAGCGTGTAGGAGGGGCTGTCGATGAGCCTGCGGCGGTAGGCGATGGTCACGCCGCCCCAGGATTTCAGCAGCTTGACGCGCCCGGAGGCCGGCGTCTGGCGCAGGGCGCGGCCGTGCGCGATGAACTCGTCCGCAATGCCTTGCTCCTCGCGGTTCCACGCGGCGCGCACCACGGCCTCCCCCCGCTCGGCGACTAGCGCCTCGTAACGGGTGAGGAATTTCTCCACCTGCACGGGATAGTAGGCCAGCGATTCGGTCGCAGTATCGATCGCGGTGAGGCCGCCGCCGATCACCACCACCGGGAGGCGGATCTGCAGGTTGGCGATCGAGTCGGCCTTGGCAGCACCGGTGAGCTGCAACGCCATCAGGAAATCGGAGGCTGCGCGCACGCCGCGCGCAAAGCCGTTGGGGATTTCGAGCAGCGTCGGACGGCCCGCGCCGGCGGCAAGCGCCACGTGGTCGAATCCCATTGCAAAGGCATCTTCCGCCGTGATGGTGCCGCCGAATCGCACGCCGCCGAACATCGCGAACTGCGCGCGGCGCTCGAGCAGCAGGCGGACGATCTTGAGGAAGTTCTTGTCCCAACGGACCGTGATGCCGTATTCGGACACGCCGCCGAATCCGGCCATCATGCGCTCGTCGAGCTGCTCGTAGATCTCCCGGATGTCGCGGATCGCCTTGAACGCCACGCGCCTGCCCGCCGGATCGACGCCGGAAATGTCGGCGGGCAGCGGCTCGATCTTGAGGCCGTCGATGCCGACGATCGAGTGGCCGTCGTTCATCAGGTGGTGCGCCAGGCCGAACCCTGCCGGCCCGAGGCCGACCACCAGCACGCGCTTGCCGGTCGAGGCTTTTGGGTAGGGGCGCGCGAGGTGCAGGGGGTTCCAGCGCGTGAGCAGCGAGTAGATCTCGAAGCCCCAGGGCAGTTCGAGCACGTCCTTGAGGGTGCGCGTTTCGGCCTGCGGGATATCGACGGGCGCCTGCTTCTGGTAGATGCAGGACTTCATGCAGTCGTTGCAGATGCGGTGCCCGGTGGAGGCCACCACCGGGTTGTCCACGCAGATCATCGCGAGGGCGCCCAAGGGCTGGCCGCGCGTCTTCACCATGTGGAATTCGGAGATCTTCTCTTCCAGCGGGCAACCGGCAAGGGTCACGCCGAAGACGGATTTCTTGTAGCCGCCTGCCGGGGCCTTCTCGCGCAGTCCCTTGGAGCACGAATCCTTGCCCTGCTCGTGGCACCAGATGCAATAGTTGGCCTGGTCCAGGGCCCCCGTGAGGTCGGTGCCCGGGTCGGTGAGCGCGAAGCCGTCCCGCTGGCGCAGGTGCTCGTCGGAGAGGGTGTGCTCTGGATAGCCTTTGGGCGCTGCCGTGTGCAGCGGCACCAGGCGCATGAAATCCAGCTTGGCCGGCACCTTGAACAGCACGCCCTTGCGGTGCTTCTGCTTGCCGGCCGGCGTGGTGGTGGCCCAGGCGGCGTAGCGCGCGGCGGCCTCGAGCCTGTCGGCATAGGCCGCTTCGTCCTTCTGCCACTCGGTGACGTGCCGGGCGAACGCGAGTTCGGTGAACGCCTCCCCGAACAGGGCGGCCAGCGCTTTCTCGGCCGCATCGCCATCCACTGCTGCCGCATCCTCGGCCTTGACCTTGTGCACCGCGCGGCGCTGGACGAAGAGGCGCTTGACCGAATAGAGCGGGGCGAGCGCGTTGTGCTGCGCGGCCAGCGCCTGCAGCTCGGATTCGATGCCGAACAGCCGGGCGAGGAAATCCTCGAGGTGCGGCGAGAGGGCGATCAGGAGCTCGGATTCATCCTTGGCCGCAATCGCAGCGGGCGCCTGCCGGGCGGCGACCAGGCGGTCGGCCAGGGCCGCATCCAGTTCGCGCAGGAATGCGATGAACTGCGCGTCGAGGCGGACGAGGGCTTCGCGGTCGTAGAGATCGGCGAAGGCGAAACCGAAGCGCAGGGACGGGCTGGACGCGGACATTCAGGATTTCTCGATCAAAAACATGAAATTATCATCCATCGAAGGCCCCGGCTCAAGGAAGATTCGCTTATGTGCTTATAGACGGGTGCGCCAACATTGCCCCTCCGGGGGAAAGGATTTAGCATCGCGGCCTCTCCAGGAACCCATCCGCAACCTCGCGAACGCAAAGGACAGACCATGCAACTCAAAGGCAGCGTATTCCTCGTTACCGGCGGAGGCTCGGGCCTCGGCGCCGCCACCGCGCGCATGGCCGTCGAAAACGGCGCCAGGGTCGTCATCGCGGACGTGCAGGACGGCTCCAAGTACGCGGCCGAGCTCGGCGCGAACGCGCGCTTCATCAAGACCGACGTCACCTCGGAGGCCGACGGCAAGGCGGCCGTGGATCTCGCGGTCAAGGAGTTCGGCGGGCTGAACGTGCTCGTGAACTGCGCCGGCATCGCCATTGGCGAGAAGACCATCGGCAAGAACGGGCCGCACGCGCTGGCCTCGTTCACGCGGGTGGTCACCATCAACCTGATCGGCACCTTCAACATGATCCGGCTTGCGGCCGAGACCATGGCCAAGGGCCAGCCGAATGCCGGCGGGGAACGCGGCGTCATCGTGAATACGGCCTCGGTTGCGGCCTACGACGGCCAGATCGGCCAGGCCGCGTATTCCGCCTCGAAGGGCGGGGTGGTCGGCATGACCCTGCCCATCGCCCGCGACCTGTCGCGCGACGGGATCCGCGTGATGACCATCGCCCCGGGGATCTTCGAGACGCCGATGCTGCTCGGGATGCCCAAGGAAGTGCAGGACGCCCTGGGCAAGATGGTGCCGTTCCCGTCGCGCCTGGGCCGCGCCCCCGAGTACGCGGCGCTTGCGCGGCACATCGTCGAGAACGAGATGCTGAACGGCGAGACGATCCGCCTCGACGGCGCGATCCGGATGGCGCCGAAATAAGCGCGGTAGTACCGGGTTGAACACCGCGCGGTCCGTTGCCGTGATCGGCGGCGGGCCGGCCGGGCTCATGGCCGCGGAGGTGCTCGTTCGCGGCGGGGCGCAGGTGGACGTCTACGACAGCATGCTATCGGTGGGACGCAAGTTCCTGCTGGCCGGCAAGGGCGGGCTGAACCTCACCCACTCGGAATCGTTCGAACCCTTTCTCTCGCGCTACGGCGCGCGCCGCGATTCGATCGCACCCCTGCTTGAGTCGTTCGGCCCCGAACAACTGGTGGCCTGGGCAAGGGACCTGGGTTTCGAGGTATTCACTGGCAGCTCCGGCCGGGTGTTTCCAAAAGGCATGAAGGCTGCGCCGCTGCTGCGCGCATGGCTGCATCGCCTGCGGCAGTCGGGCGTCCGGTTCCACCTGAGGCATCGCTGGCTCGGCTGGAACGAGGCGGGCGCCCTGCGCCTCGGCACCCCGAAAGGCGAATTGCAGGGGAAATTCGAAGCCGTGGTGCTGGCGGCCGGCGGCGCAAGCTGGCCGAAGCTCGGCTCGGACGCGGCCTGGGTGGCGTTCCTGACGGAACGCGACGTGGCCGTGGCGCCATTGCGGCCGGCCAACTGCGGCTTCGACGTGGAGAACGGCTGGAGCGAACACTTCCGCACCCGTTTCGC
>JAFEDL010000129.1:0-707 GCA_018241645.1 Pseudomonadota bacterium | reverse complement strand
CCGGCAGGGCGAGTTCGTGGTGACCGGGACCGGGATCGAAGGCAGCCTTGTGTATGCGGCATCCGCCGGCATACGCGACGAAATCGATGCCACCGGCGCCGCTGGAATCCACCTGGACCTCCTGCCCGACCGGGACATGGAGCGGGTGTTGCGCGAGGTGTCCCATCCGCGCGGCGCGCGGTCGATGTCCTCTCACCTGCAAAGCCGCACCGGGATCAAAGGCGTCAAGATGGCGCTGCTGCGCGAGCTCGTGCCGGCGGAGGACTTCGCCGATCCCGTGCGCCTCGCCGCGGCGATCAAGGCGCTGCCCGTGCGGCTGGTCGCGCCACGACCGGTCGAAGAGGCGATCAGCACGGCCGGCGGCGTGCCATTCGAATCGTTGGACAAATCCTTGATGGTCCGCGCGCTGCCCGGTGTGTTCTGCGCAGGCGAGATGCTGGACTGGGAGGCGCCGACGGGCGGCTACCTGCTCACTGCGTGTTTCGCCACGGGCCGAGCCGCGGGGCTGGGCACTTTGGCGTGGCTGGAAGCGCAGTGAAGACCTGGTACCTCTACCTGCTGGAATGCACCGACGGCAGCATCTACACCGGCATCACGGTAGATGTGCAGGCGCGCTATGCTGCGCATGAATCCGGTCGCGGAGCGCGTTACACGCGTTCGCACCCGCCCGAGCGCCTGCTCGCGAGCTTCGAGTTCCCGGATCGCGC
>JAFEDL010000128.1:3424-4777 GCA_018241645.1 Pseudomonadota bacterium | reverse complement strand
CTGGAGATCACCGAGAGCCTGCTGATGGACGATGTCGAACGCGCGCTAACCCGCATGCACGCACTCGGCGCCCGCGGCCTGCGGCTGGCGATGGACGACTTCGGCACCGGCTATTCGTCGCTCGCGTTCCTGAAGCGCTTCCCGGTCGGGATGCTGAAGATCGACCGGCTGTTCGTGCGCGATCTCACCGAAAACGCCGCCAACGCCGCCATCGCGCGCACCATCGTGCAGCTCGGCCAGAACCTCGGCCTGACCGTGCTCGCCGAGGGCGTCGAGGAGGCCGAGCAGGCCGAGATGCTGCGCGGCTTCGGCTGCACGCTGATCCAGGGCTGGCTGACCGGCCGGCCGCAGCCGGCCGCAGACCTCCGCAAGCTGCTCGAAGCCCAGCGGGCCGGTCAGACCGTGCTGCCGCCGGCCCCGCCGCCGGCGCGGGTCGTGGCCTTGCGCGCGGGCTGAACGGCGGCCTTCGTGGCCTGCAGGCGAACCTCACGGCCGCCGGCGGCTCAGAAACAGGGGCCATGCCCGGCCACCGAGGAACCCTGCCATGAGCGTCAAGCCGATTCCGGACGGTTACACCGCCGTCACCCCGTATCTGGTCGTGCGCGATGCCGCGTCGCTGCTCGGGTTCATCCAGGCCGCGTTCGACGCCGAGCTGGTGATGCGCATGCCGCGCCCGGATGGTGCGCTCGCCCATGCGGAACTGCGCATCGGCGGTGCGGCGCTGATGCTCGGCGAAGCCTGCGAACAGCTGGGCGAGATGCCGGCCTCGCTGTACCTGTACCTGCCGGATGTCGATGCCGCCTACGCGCGTGCGCTGACCGCCGGAGCCACGGCGGTACGCGCACCCGAAGACATGTTCTACGGCGATCGCGTCGCCAGCGTGCGCGACGCCCACGGCAACCTGTGGTCGATCGGCACGCACATCGAGGACGTGCCGCCCGAAGAACTGCCGGCCCGCGCCGCCGCGGCCTGGGGTCAGCCGCCCTCGGGCGTGGCGCACTGAGTCACGCCGGCGGGCCGGGTTCGATGTGCACCGCCAGCCATACCGCCGCCGGCTCGGTGCTGGTCGCCGCCACCCGGTGCCGGCAGTGCGCCGGCAGCAGCAGCCAGTCGCCGGGCAGCAGCGCCCGGCGACTGCCATCGGCAAACTCCAGTTCGGCGTGACCGGCGAGCAGCGCCACCCATTCGTCGCCGGGCTGGTCGTACCAGGCCCCGGGCGGGGTACTCTGGCCGCGCGACAGGATGCGTTCGATGCGCACGCCGGGGCTCCGGTACAGCAGCCCGAAGGCTTCCGCATCGAGACGGGCAGGAATGCCCGCAAACAGATTGCCGCTGTCCGGCTGTTCCATGTTC
>JAFEDL010000128.1:1201-3348 GCA_018241645.1 Pseudomonadota bacterium | reverse complement strand
TCCGGGAGCCCGCCCCATGCTGATCGCCTTCCTGATCCGCGACGGTCGTCTGGAGCAGACGCCGCTGCACGTGCAGGACGACGCGCCGATCCCGCCGGACCTCATGCAGCAGATCGTCTGGGTCGATCTCAACGAGCCGACCGAGGAGGAGCGTGAGTGGGTCGAGGCGCAGTTCGGGCTGGAACTGCCCGAATACCGCGAGATGAATGATCTCGAACCCTCGGCGCGCCTGTACGAGGACGAGGACGGCCTGCACCTGCATTCGTACTTCCTGAGCGATCAGGAGGAACAGCCGCGCAACATCACGGTCGCCTTCGCCGTGCTCGGCGGCCGGCTGTTCACGCTGCACGAGGACGACCTTTCGACCTTCCGGCTGTTCCGGCTGCGCGCGCGCCGCCAGATCGGGCTGGTCAAGGATGTCGGCGACATCATCCTCGGCCTGTTCGAGGCCAAGGTCGAACACATCGCCGACAAGCTCGAAGAGATCTACTCCGAACTCGAAGCCCTGAGCCACCGCGTGCTCGCCGAGACCGATTCGGACATGGAGGACGTGCTCTCGGGACTGGCCGTGCAGGAGGACATGAACGGCAAGGCACGCCTGATCCTGCTCGACACGCGCCGCACGCTGTCCTTCCTGCTGCGCTACGCGATCGCCGGCCGCGGCGAGGACATCCGCGAGATCCTGCGCGATGTCGAATCGCTGACCAGCCACACCGCCTTCCTGTTCGACAAGGTCAACTTCCTGATGGACGCGGCGATGGGCTTCATCAACATCGAGCAGAACAAGATCATCAAGATCTTCTCGATCGCCGCCGTCGTGTTCCTGCCCCCGACGCTGGTCGCCTCGCTGTACGGCATGAACTTCCAGCACATGCCGGAGCTGGAATGGGAATACGGCTACCCGATGGCGATCTGCCTGATGATCCTGGCCGGCGTGGCGCCGTACTGGTTCTTCAAGAGGAAGGGCTGGCTGTAGAGGAAAAAGCCAGCCCTTGATTCAATCAGTCAACGGTCAGCGTCAACGGCCATATAAAATATGGGCCGTACTTACTGCTCATTTTGAACTCTCCACCGGCTTCACGACCTTTGGCAGTGATGTAATGCCGGCCGTCGCGCGGTTCCAGAAAACCTGAGGCGACCAGCTTTTCCAGCAAATCCGCGGTGCGCAGGCCAAGTTTGGCAGCGAGTCTGGAAGTGCTGAGCTTGCCGGCAGCCGGCTGATCTTCCGCTTCTGCAGCGTCCGCGGCAGAAGGTTGCTGTTCGGGATCCTTGGCGACTTTTTCCAGCGAAATCCGGACTTCATCGCTGATGCGGATGATGCGCTGTGCTTCCTCCCAGGTGTCGCGATACAGTTCGGCATCGTCATCGCGACGGATCAGCACGCCCATTTCGTTATTGTTCACCTGACTGAATTCGTACAGGTTCAGGCTGGTGATGATGCCGGTGGTTTCGTTCAGATAGCACTTGGCGTGCAGATTCCTGCAGAAACTGGTACGTACGTAATCCAGGCCTCGAAGCCAGTTGATTTCCTCAGGCTGCAGTTCACTCTTGCCATAGACAATGCGCACATCGATTTTCAGCCGGTTCTTGTCTTCGAGCAGTTCCTTCATCCGCTCGTTGAGTTTCAGAAAAGGACTGATCAGTACCAAACGATCACGGGCATTCTTGATCAGTTCCTCAAGAAAATAATTGGTGGCACTGGTATTCAGGAACTTGGCCATGCTGACAGTCCTTCAGTCTTACAGTCTTAAAAAGTGATGCCGTCGAGGATCGGCAGACGGCCGGTGTCGCAGGTCGGAAATCCACTACTGGACCGGTATCCGGAAAACCTACCTGCCATCATGGATAGCGTGGCGCGGATGCGTACGGCCGGCAACCGGCCCCAGTCCAGCACGTCAAGCGTGAACACCAGCGGCAGGTCGTCGAGTTCGCTCCAGAGACGCGTGAAGATCGCGTCGTCCATCCAGGCGCGGGCACGACAAAATCGATCGGATACGGCACGCAGCCAGTCGAGGATCTCAACAGACAGGCCGGACTGCAGTCCGGCGTCTGTCATGAACGACCATGATCCATCATGTTGCACATTCCCGATTTTCAGGCGCCGGTGCCGACGGCGGCATTCGCGCCAACGGCACCGGACTCACTCA
>JAFEDL010000128.1:0-1184 GCA_018241645.1 Pseudomonadota bacterium | reverse complement strand
TCCCGCACCGCGCCGCGGCTCGCCGAGGTCGTCATCGCCGCGTAGGCCTTCAGGGCCGTCGACACGACGCGCTCGCGGCTGACCGGCTTCCAGGCCCGGGCACCGCTCGCGGTCATGCGGCTGCGGCGTTCGGAGAGCTCCTTGTCGGACACGACGATGCGGATGCTGCGCTTCGGGATGTCGATCTCGATCGGATCGCCCTCCTCGACCAGCGCGATGTTGCCGCCCTCGGCCGCCTCGGGGCTGACGTGGCCGATCGACAGGCCCGAGGTGCCGCCCGAAAAGCGCCCGTCGGTGATCAGCGCGCAGGCCTTGCCGAGGCCCCTGGACTTCAGGTAGCTGGTCGGATACAGCATCTCCTGCATGCCCGGGCCGCCCTTCGGACCTTCGTAGCGGATCAGCACGACATCGCCGGCGCGGATCTCGTCGTTCAGGATCGCGGCGACGGCGTCCTCCTGGCTTTCCATGATCCGCGCCGGGCCGGTGAACTTCAGGATCGACTCATCGACGCCGGCCGTCTTGACGATGCAGCCGTCCGGCGCGAGGTTGCCGAACAGCACCGCCAGACCGCCGTCCTGCGAATAGGCGTGCGCCCGGTCGCGGATGCAGCCGTTTTTGCGGTCGGCATCGGCCGTGGGCCAGCGGCAGTCCTGGCTGAAGGCTTCCTGCGTCGGAATGCCGGCCGGGCCGGCGAGATAACGCTTGCGCGCGGCGTCGGTGCAGGTCGCCACGGCGATGTCGTTGGCGGCGAGTGCGGCGGCGAGCGTGTCGCTGTGCACGGTCTTCACGTCGTGGTGCAGCAGGCCGGCGCGATCGAGCTCGCCGAGGATGGCCATGATGCCGCCGGCCCGGTGCACGTCCTCGATGTGGTACTTCTGCGTCGCCGGCGCGACCTTGCAGAGATTCGGCACGCGCCGGCTCAGGCGGTCGATGTCGCTCATCGTGAACTGCACGCCGCCTTCCTGGGCTGCGGCCAGCAGGTGCAGCACGGTGTTGGTCGAGCCGCCCATGGCGATGTCGAGGCTCATCGCGTTCTCGAAGGCCTGGAAGTTGGCGATCGCGCGCGGCAGCACCGAGTGATCGCCCTCTTCGTAGTGGCGCCTCGCCAGCGTCACGATGCGCCGGCCGGCTTCGAGGAACAGCTCGCGCCGGTCGGCATGGGTTGCGAGCAGCGTGCCGTTGCC
>JAFEDL010000127.1:7983-10914 GCA_018241645.1 Pseudomonadota bacterium | reverse complement strand
TCCTCGGCCCAGCGGTCGAGCTTGTCGGACTCGCGCTCGAAGAAATCGAGGTTCGCCTGCTCGGCCTCGCCGAGTCGTGCCGTCACCCCGGCATCGAGCAGCGCATCGAGTCCGGCCGCCGGTAGCGGCGGTAGTGGCGTGCCGTTGACGGTCGCAGCCAGCCGCAGCAGCCGGTCGAGACTTTCGGATCCGATGACGGTGCCGGCATCGGTCAGACCGGCCAGCAGCAGGTGCTCGATCGGTTCGATGCAGTCGATGACCAGCCGCTCCAGCACCAGCCAGCCGCTCTGGCCGCGCAGTGGATCGAGATCGCAGTAGCGCGTATCGGCGCTGTCTGCGTCGAAGCACAGGGCTGCCAACGGCAGGGACGCCGTGCGCGCCGCTTCGAGCCAGCCGCGCACCGGCTCGGCGTCGAGCCGCAGCCAGTGCAGGTTTTCGCGTTCGGCACGCTCGCGATCGACGCTGTAGCGCACGTCGGCCAGCGTCAGGCCATCGTCGTGGAACGGCGCCTGCGGGCAGGCGGCGCGCGCCAGCAGCAGCAGATGTTGCTGGAGGCGGTCCAGCGCCGCCGTCAGTGCGCCTTCGCGGTCCTGCAGCCGGTGCACGACTTCGTCATCGAAGTTCTCCAGCACACGCCGGCGGGTGTCGGCATCGCGCTGACGCAGATCGTCCTCCAGTCGCTGCTCCAGTTCATCGAATGCAGCGCCGATCTCGGCCGCCGTGCGGCAGTGCTGGTAGATGTCGGCGATGCGCCGCTCGATGTCGATGCCACCTTCAAGCGCCCCGAGGATTTCGTCGGACGCGCCGAACACGCCGTCGAACAGCCTGAACTTGCGCTCCAGCAGCCGCAGCACGCGTTCATCGGCCGGATTGGCGGTGTTGACGAAATTGACGACCACCACGTCGTGCTTCTGGCCGTAACGATGCACGCGGCCGATGCGCTGCTCGACGCGCTGCGGATTCCACGGCAGGTCGTAATTGATCAGCAGCGCGCAGAACTGCAGGTTCACGCCTTCGGCGCCGGCCTCGGTGGACAGCAGAATCTCCTTGTCCGGCTCCCGGAAGGCATCGACGAGTGCGGCGCGCAGGTCGGCACTGGCCACACCGCTGACACGCGGCGTGCCGGCATGCTGCCTGAGCCACGCCCGGTAAATCCGCTGCGAGGGGGCGTCCTTGTTGTCGCCGTTCAGCAGCACGAGCCGGCCGGAGAAACCCGCGCTTTCGAGCCGCTTGCGCAGGTAATCCTGCGTGCGTCGCGATTCGGTGAAGATCACTGCCTTGCGCGGAGCGCCGATGCGCTCGGCCTGCGCGAAGGCACGGTGCAGACCGTCGAGCAATGCTTCGCCCTTGGCGTTGGCGTCGATCGACACGGCCAGTTTCTGCAGGCGTTCGAGTTCATCGATCTCGGCGCGCAGCTTCTGCAGCGGCGCGTGGACCTGCAGCAGCGGGGGCGCCAGCGTCGCGGTATCGCTGGCCTCCTCTTCGGCCAGTTCCGGCGCGGTTTCGTAGTCTTCGGCCAGGTCGTCGAGACCGGTGCCGGCCTGATCGCGCAAGCGCTCGACCATCCCGCCCAGCGTGCCGGCGACCGCCCAGGTCGAGGACGCCAGAATCTTGTGGATCACCAGCAGCATCAGCGGCCGGACCTTGGGGTCGATCGACTCCAGATCGGGCTGGCGCAGAAAATCGGTGACACCTTCGTACAAGGTCTGCTCCACCGGCGTCGGCGCAAAATCCACCGTCATCGAATAACGGTTCGTGAAGCGGATGCCGCCGGCCGCCATGACCTGACGACGCAGCACGCGCCGGCAGACGGGCTGCAGGCGCCGGCGCAGGTCTTCGAGCTGTTCCGGATCGCTGCCGGCGCCGTACTGCGCATCGAAGGCATCGACACCGCCGCCGAACAGGTGCGGATCGACAACGCTGACGAGTCCGTACAGCTCGCGCAGCGAGTTCTGCAGCGGTGTCGCGGTCAGCAGCACCTTCGGCCGGTCCTTGATGGATTCGGCGATCGTGAGCAGGCGCTTGCGGTCATCGCGCCAGATATTGCGCAGCTTGTGGGCCTCGTCGAGCACAACGAGCTGCCAGTCGGTCGCAGCGATATCGGCCTGACGGGTATGCGCGAACTCATAGGAGACGATGTTGATCGCGTCCTGCGCGAACGGCGCAATCTCGCCTTCCCGCAGCGTCTTCCAGGCTTTCGCGTCCAGCACGCGCGCGTCCAGCTCGAATTTCTCGGCCAGTTCCTGCGCCCACTGCTTGCGCAGCATCGCCGGCACGATCAGCAGGATGCGCCGCCGACGCTCGGCCCAGCGCTGCGCGATCACCAGCCCGGCCTCGATGGTCTTGCCGAGGCCGACCTCGTCGGCCAGCAGCACGCCCTGCTGCGGCGGTGCCTTCAGCGCAAACAGCGCCGCGTCGATCTGATGCGCCTGCATGTCGATGCGCGAGCCGGCCAGCGTACGCGCGAGCCGGCTCTCGTCGCTGCCCTGCAGCAGCAGCCATTCGGCGAAATAGCGACTCTGCCAGGCCGTGTAAGCCATGACGGCTCCCCCCTGATACTTCAAGGCAGCGAAAAACCCTGGCCTGCTCCTGTCAGGCGCCGCCCGAATCCTCAGCTATACGCCTCCACCGGCACGCAACTGCAGAACAGATTGCGATCGCCATGCACGTTGTCCACACGCCCGACCGGCGGCCAGTACTTGACCGTGCGCAGGCCCGGTACCGGATACGCCGCCTGCTCGCGCGGATACGCATGCGGCCAGTGATCGGCGCAGACGCTCGCGGCCGTGTGCGGGGCGTGCTTCAGCGGGTTGTCGTCGGCGTCGAGCGCGCCGGTTTCGACGGCGCGGATTTCCTCGCGGATCGAGATCATCGCGTCGATGAAGCGGTCGAGTTCGGACTTCGGCTCACTCTCGGTCGGCTCGATCATCA
>JAFEDL010000127.1:6081-7841 GCA_018241645.1 Pseudomonadota bacterium | reverse complement strand
GTAGTTGGCGGCGAGGATCGCGTGCTCGGTGGCGCTGGTGAGGCCCTCGGCGCCCATCATGCGGATGTAGGTCCACGAGATCGGCAGGATGCTCGCCGAACCGCCCGGCGCGGCGGTGACGGCGCCGATCGCCTGCTCGCCGCGACCGGGCAGGAAGGCGGCCAGATGCGCGGCCACCGCCACCGGCCCGACCCCGGGACCGCCGCCGCCATGCGGGATGCAGAAGGTCTTGTGCAGGTTCAGGTGCGAGACATCGCCGCCGAAGGCACCGGGCGCGGCCAGCCCCACCAGCGCGTTGAGGTTGGCGCCGTCGATGTACACCTGCCCGCCGTGGGTGTGGACGATGTCGCAGAGTTCGCGCACGCCGGCCTCGAACACGCCGTGCGTCGACGGGTAGGTGATCATGATCGCGGCCAGATGCGCGGCGTGCTGCGCGGCCCTGGTGCGCAGGTCGGCGAGATCGACGTTGCCGTTGCGGTCGCAGGCGACGACGACGACGCGCATGCCGGCCATCTGCGCCGAGGCCGGATTGGTGCCGTGTGCGGACGACGGGATCAGGCAGACATCGCGATGCCCCTCGCCGCGGCTCTCGTGGTACTTGCGGATGATCAGGAGGCCCGCGTACTCGCCCTGCGAACCGGCGTTCGGCGCGAGCGACACGGCGGCGTAGCCGGTTGCGGCGCACAGCATCGCTTCCAGTTCGGCGATCAGTTGCGCATAGCCGCGCGCCTGATCGGCCGGTGCGAACGGGTGCAACTGCCCGAATTCCGGCCAGGTGACCGGGATCATCTCGGTGGTGGCGTTGAGCTTCATCGTGCAGGAGCCGAGCGGGATCATTGCCCGGTCGAGCGCAATGTCGCGGTCGGCGAGCCGGCGCAGGTAGCGCAGCATGTCGGTCTCGCTGCGGTGCGCCGAGAACACCGGATGCGTCAGGAACGCAGCACTGCGCAGCAGCGCGGCCGGCAGTGCCTCGGCGGTTTCTGCATCGAGCGCGTCGAGGTCCGGCAGGGCCGCCTCGCCTTCCGCGAACACGCCCCACAGCGTTTCGAGATCGGTGCGCGTGACGGTTTCGTCGAAGGACAGGCCGAGGCTCGCGTCGTCGATCTCGCGCAGGTTGTAGCCGGCGGCGCGGGCGCGGGCGTGGATCGCGGCGGTCTGCGCGCCGGTGGCGATGGTCAGTGTGTCGAAGAAGGCTTCGGGTGCGACCGTGAAGCCCTGGCCACGCAGGCCGGCGGCGAAGATCGCGGTCAGGCGATGCACACGCTGCGCGATGCGCTGCAGGCCCTCGGGGCCGTGCCAGCAGGCGTACAGGCTCGCCATCACGGCGAGCAGCACCTGCGCGGTGCAGATGTTCGAGGTCGCCTTCTCGCGGCGGATGTGCTGCTCGCGCGTCTGCAGCGCCAGCCGCAGCGCCGCGGCGCCGTGGCTGTCGACCGACACGCCGACCAGACGCCCCGGCATCACGCGCTTCAGTGCATCGCGCGTCGCAAGAAAACCGGCGTGCGGGCCACCAAAGCCCATCGGCACGCCGAAACGCTGGCTGCTGCCGACCACGACATCCGCGCCCCAGTCACCGGGCGGTGCGAGCAGACACAGCGCCAGCGGATCGGCCGCGACCGCGAGCAGGCCGCCGCGCGCGTGCAGGGCTTCGGCGAGCGCGCGGTAATCGCGCACCGCACCGTTGGCGCCGGGGTATTGCAGCAGTGCGCCGAAGCAGTCGAGGCCGGGCAGGTCGGTGAGCGGATCGCCGGTGACGATGC
>JAFEDL010000127.1:0-6036 GCA_018241645.1 Pseudomonadota bacterium | reverse complement strand
CGCTGCAGCAGCGTCATCGCCTCGGCGGCGGCGGTGGCCTCGTCGAGCATCGAGGCGTTGGCGATGTCGAGGCCGGTCAGCTCGCAGACCAGCGTCTGGAAGTTCAGCAGTGCTTCGAGCCGGCCCTGCGAGATCTCCGGCTGGTAGGGCGTATAGGCCGTGTACCAGGCCGGATTCTCCAGCACGTTGCGCAGCACCACCGGCGGCACGTGCGTGCCGTAGTAGCCCTGGCCGATCAGCGACTTCAGCAGCGTGTTGCGCGCGGCGACGCTGCGCAGCTCCGCGAGCACCGCGGCCTCGTCGACGGCCGGGGCGACCGGCAGCGGATCGCGACGGCGGATGTCGGCCGGCACGACCTCGTCGATCAACGCCGCCAGCGAGCCGACGCCGAGCGCCGCCAGCATCGCCGCCTGTCCGGCGGCATCCGGGCCGATGTGACGGCGGACGAAATCGGTGCGTGATTCGAGATCGGCGAGCGGGCGCCGCGGGTCGGTCATGATCGGAAACCTCGGGGGACTGGGGAAGCGGAGGCGACGGCTGCACAGGCAGGGGCCGTCACCGCAGGGGCGGCATTGTCCCGGTGCCGGTGCAGGCGGCGCAAATCGGCTGTTCAGCCGGCGTTACGCCGCCCGTCCGGACGGGGTACACGCAAACATTCATAAAGTGAGGGTTTACCGAATCTTAACTGACGGTAAGGTAGCTGCCCGTACGCCGTGATTCGTCCTGCGGCCTACCCGTGTGCAATGGCCCCCCCGCCGATGCCCTCTCCGCCTGTCACCCGACGCCCGACCCCGCTGCCACTGATCCTGATGTGGTTCGTGCTGCTGCTCGCGCTGTGGACGGCGGTCTCCGTGTACCTGAACGAGCGGCTGCAGGCCCACGCGCGTGCCACCGCGCAGCAGATGCAGGTGATCGCCGCGGCGCGCGCGCGGGCGCTCGATGAATGGTGGTTGCTGCACGACAGCAACGCCGGGCTGCTCGCGCTGGCCGCCGGCGCGCACGCGCCGGTACACCGCCTGCGGCTCGACGCGCCGCGCAAGTCCCGGGCCGACAGCTGGCTGCAGTCGGTCGTGCAGACGCATGAATACCTCAGTGCCGTGCTGCTCGACGCCAGCGGCATGCCGGTGGCGGAGTCCGTGCGCCCGGGGCCGCCGGTCGGGGCCGGTGTCGCGCCCGGCGACTTCGCCCAGTTGCTCGCCAGCGAAGGCGGTGGCCATCTGCTGGCGCGCGACGGTCGCAGCCTGCTGTGGCTCAAACCGCTCGGGGCTGAAGCCGGCTGGCTGGTGCTGCGCCATGGCCTGCAGGAAGCCATGGCCCTGCTCGATCCCGGCCCGCAGTCGCTCGCCGGTCTGCAGTTGCGGCTGATCCACCACACGGCGCAGGGTGCGCAGTACCTGAACCTGCCGCGCGGCCCGCAGCTTGCGCCACCGGACGATGCGCTGATCGCGCGCCTGCCGGTCGGCCCCGGCCAGCCGGTGGAGCTGCTGAGCGATGCGCTCGGGCCGGACGGTCAGCCGGTGCTCGCGGCCGTACATGGCGGCATCGGTCCGGGCTGGACGCTGGTCGCGCTGCTGTCGCGCCAGGCCATGCTGGAGACGCTGCGCCCGCAGATCGTGCAGACGCTGGTGATCGCCGTCATCACGACGCTGGTCTGCACGCTGGCGATGTGGAGCGCACGGCGCCACCAGCTCGATGCGGCGCTGCGCGTCTCGCACGACGAACTGCAGCACGTGGTCGAGGCCCGCACCGTCGAACTGCGCCAGAGCCTGGAGCGCCTGCACGCCGAGGCCGGACACCGTGAACAGGTGCAGGCCGAACGCGACGGCCTGTTCTCGCTGGCCGGCGACCTGCTGGCGATCGTCGATGACGACGGCGTGTTCCTGCGCGTGAATCCGGCCTGGGAGCGCACGCTCGGCCATGCGGTGGCGCAGATCGAGGGCACGCACTGGCTGGACTGGCTGCACCCGGAGGACCGCGAGCGCAGTCTGAGGATCGCCGGCAAGACGCTCGCCGACGGTCGTCCGCTGCAGAATTTCGTCAACCGCTACCGGCATGCCGACGGCGGCTGGCGCTGGCTGGAGTGGTCGGCGGTGCGCGATCCGCAGCGCGGCCACATCTATTCGGTGGCGCGCGATGTCACCGAGCGGCGCGAAACCGAGCAGAAGCTGCGCCTGGCGCATCGCGGCCTCGATGCCTCGCCCAACGGCGTGCTGATCGCCGATGCCGTGCAGCCGGGACTGATCGTGCTGTACGCCAATCCGGCCTACGAGCGCCTGAGCGGCCGGCCGCTCGCCGAGGTCATCGGCCGGCCGTGCGACTTCATGACCGATGCCGACACCGACCCGCAGTCCCTCGCCGAGCTGCACGCCGCGCTCGCCGAAGGCTGCGACACGCGCATCGAGATGCAGTGCCGGCGCGCCGACGGCGAGCCGTTCTGGACCAACCTGCATCTGGCACCGGTGCGCGAGCCGCACGGACAGATCTCGCACTGGGTCGTGATCCAGCAGGACGTCACCGCGCGGCGCAGCATCGAGGCCAGACTCGTGCATCAGGCCGGCCACGACGCGCTGACCGGGCTGCCGAACCGCATGCGCCTGCGCGAGCGCCTGAAGCATGCGCTGGCGCGCGCGCGGCGCAACGGCGGGCGCATCGCGGTGCTGTTCGTCGATCTCGACCGCTTCAAGACCATCAACGACAGCCTCGGCCACGCGGTCGGCGACGCGCTGCTCTGCGAGGTCGCCCAGCGCCTGAAGCAGAGCGTGCGCGCCGGCGATCTGGTCGCGCGCCTCGGTGGCGACGAGTTCGTCGTGCTCGCCGAACACGTCGGCCGGCCCGACGACGCCGCGCGCGTCGCCCGCAAGCTGATCGAGACCATCGAAACGCCGTACGCCGTCGCCGGCCGCGAGTTCGTGCTGTCGGCGAGCATCGGCATCGGCCTGTATCCGGACGATGCCGGCGACCTCGACACGCTGCTGCGCGTTGCCGACACCGCGATGTACGGCGTCAAGCACGGCGGGCGCAACGGCTACGGCTACTACGAACCGGCGATGCACGAGCGCGCGCTCGCCGCACTCGAACGCGAACGCGACCTGCGCGGCGCGCTGGAGCGCGGCGAGTTCGAGCTGCACTATCAGCCGCAGGTGGAGCTGGCGAGCGGACGCATCGTCGCGGTCGAGGCGCTGCTGCGCTGGCGCCATCCGCAGCGCGGCCTGATCCCGCCGGACCAGTTCATCCCGATCGCCGAGGAAAGCGGGCTGATCGTGCCGATCGGCGACTGGGTCACGCGCAGCGCCTGCGCGCAGCTCGGTGAATGGCAGCGCCTCGGACTCGGGCCGCTGCGCATGGCCGTGAACCTGTCGGCCCGCCAGTTCCGCCGCGTCGAGATCGTCGCCGAGACGCTGGCCGCGGTCGAAGCCGCCGGCATCGCGCCCGATTCCCTGGAGCTGGAGATCACCGAGAGCCTGCTGATGGACGACGTGGAACGCGCGCTGACCCGCATGCACGCGCTCGGTGACCGCGGCCTGCGTCTGGCGATGGATGACTTCGGCACCGGTTATTCGTCGCTCGCCTTCCTGAAGCGCTTCCCGGTCGGGATGCTGAAGATCGACCGGCTGTTCGTACGCGACCTCACCGAAAACGCCGCCAATGCCGCGATCGCGCGCACCATCGTGCAGCTCGGCCAGAACCTCGGCCTGACCGTGCTCGCCGAGGGCGTCGAGGAAGCCGAGCAGGCCGAGATGCTGCGCGGCTTCGGTTGCACGTTGGTCCAGGGCTGGCTGACCGGCCGGCCGCAGCCGGCCGCTGACATCCGCCGGCTGCTCGAAGCCCAGCAGGCCGGCCAGACCGTGCTGCCGCCGGCCCCGCCGCCGGTGCGGGTCGTGGCCTTGCGCGCGAGCTGAAGCGGCAGCCGTCATCGCCGTCGAACCTCACGGCCGCTGGCGGCTCAGAAGCGGGTGCTGCACCCAGTCCAGCCACCGAGGAGCCCTGCCATGAGCGTCAAGCCGATTCCGGACGGTTACACCGCCATCACCCCGTATCTGGTCGTGCGCGATGCCGCGTCGCTGATCGACTTCATCCAGGCCGCGTTCGGTGCCGACGTGGTGATGCGCATGCCGCGCCCGGACGGTGCAATCGGCCACGCGGAGCTGCGCATCGCCGGTGCAGCCCTGATGCTCGGCGAAGCCTGCGAGCAGATGGGCGAAATGCCGGCCTCGCTGTACCTGTACCTGCCGGATGTCGATGCCGTCTACGCCCGCGCGCTGGCCGCCGGCGCCACGGCGGTGCGCGCGCCCGAGGACATGTTCTACGGCGATCGCGTCGCCAGCGTCCGCGATGCCCACGGCAATCTGTGGTCGATCGGCACGCACATCGAGGACGTGCCGCCCGGGGAACTGCCGGCCCGCGCCGCCGCCGCCTACGGTCAGCCGCCCTCGGGCGTGGCGCACTGATCCATGCCGTCCGGCCGCGCCGGCGGGCCGGGCTCGATGTGTACCGCCAGCCACACCGCCGCCGGCTCGGTGCTGGTCGCCGCGACCCGGTGCCGGCAGTGCGCCGGCAGCCGCAGCCAGTCGCCGGGCACCAGCACCCGGCGCGTGCCATCGGCGAACTCCAGTTCGGCGTGACCGGCGAGCAGCGCCACCCATTCGTCGCCGGGCTGGTCGTACCAGGCGCCGGGCGGGGTACTCTGGCCGCGCGACAGGATGCGTTCGAGACGCACGCCGGGGCTCAGGTACAGCAGCTCGAAGGCTTCCGCGTCGAGATGCACGGGAATGCCCGCAAACAGATTGCCGCTGTCCGGCTGCTCCATCTTCATCACCCCCTGCGCCATTCCCCTGCCCTGCGCGCGGCAAGGATGCACCGTTTCCGGGCGCCGGATACACTCGCGACCGCCTTCCTGCCCACGCCAGCCGCCACACTCCCGGAGCCCGCCCCATGCTGATCGCCTTCCTGATCCGCGACGGTCGTCTGGAGCAGACGCCGCTGCACGTGCAGGACGACGCGCCGATCCCGCCGGATGTCATGCAGCAGATCGTCTGGGTCGATCTGAACGAGCCGACCGAGGAGGAGCGCGAGTGGGTCGAGGTGCAGTTCGGCCTGGAACTGCCCGAGTACCGCGAGATGAACGACCTCGAACCCTCGGCGCGCCTGTACGAGGACGAGGACGGCCTGCACCTGCATTCCTACTTCCTGAGCGATCAGGAGGAACAGCCGCGCAACATCACGGTCGCCTTCGCCGTGCTCGGCGGCCGGCTGTTCACGCTGCATGAGGACGATCTTTCGACCTTCCGGCTGTTCCGGCTGCGCGCGCGCCGTCAGATCGGGCTGGTCAAGGATGTCGGCGACATCATCCTCGGCCTGTTCGAGGCCAAGGTCGAACACATCGCCGACAAGCTCGAAGAAATCTATTCCGAACTCGAAGCCCTGAGCCACCGCGTACTGGCCGAGACCGACTCGGACATGGAGGACGTGCTGTCGGGGCTGGCCGTGCAGGAGGACATGAACGGCAAGGCCCGCCTGATCCTGCTCGATACGCGCCGCACGCTGTCCTTCCTGCTGCGCTACGCGATCGCCGGCCGCGGCGAGGACATCCGCGAAATCCTGCGCGACGTCGAATCGCTGACCAGCCACACCGCCTTCCTGTTCGACAAGGTCAACTTCCTGATGGACGCGGCGATGGGCTTCATCAACATCGAGCAGAACAAGATCATCAAGATCTTCTCGATCGCCGCCGTCGTGTTCCTGCCGCCAACGCTGGTCGCCTCGCTGTACGGCATGAACTTCCAGCACATGCCGGAGCTGGAATGGGAATACGGCTACCCGATGGCGATCTGCCTGATGATCCTGGCCGGCGTGGCGCCGTACTGGTTCTTCAAGAGGAAGGGCTGGCTGTAGCAAGCAGATGAGGGTCAGCCATCCGGCCCGGGCACAGGCTCGGCCAGAGGACTTGGTGCGCCGGGCATCCGTACCGGTTCTGCGACCGGGTACACCTGCCTGCCATCGCGGATCACATGATCGCGGATGCGTCCGGCCGGCAAC
>JAFEDL010000126.1:5268-5390 GCA_018241645.1 Pseudomonadota bacterium | reverse complement strand
GTCGTGCCGGTGTGCGCGGCGATCGAGGCCGAGATTGCGCAGCTCGACGATGCCGACAAGCTCGAATTCCTCGCCGACCTCGGCCTCGACGAACCCGGCCTGAACCGCGTCATCCGCGCCGG
>JAFEDL010000126.1:0-5181 GCA_018241645.1 Pseudomonadota bacterium | reverse complement strand
CGACTTCGAACGCGGCTTCATCCGCGCCGAAGTCATCGCCTACGACGACTTCATCGCCGGCAACGGCGAGGATGGCGCCAAGAAGGCCGGCAAGTGGCGCCTCGAAGGCAAGGACTACGTCGTGCAGGACGGCGACGTGATGCACTTCCGCTTCAACGTCTGAACCGTAAGTCGGATTTACCCGGACTTTCCCGGACAACCTGAACCCCGCATGTTCCAGTAACTGCGGGGTTTTTTGTTCCGCAGAGTTCCGGTGCAGGCTGTTGCAAGCCGGCGAAAGTGGGGGTAGATATGGGGGAACAGGCCGCGGCATGGGCTGCGGTGCTACCCCGAAATACCCCCACATGGGTCCGACACATGGCCAAAGACCTGCTGACCGCTGCGCACGTCAGGACGGCACTGCCGGGCGACAAGCCGCGCAAGCTCGCCGATGGCTCGGGGCTGTATCTGCTGATCCAGCCGAACGGCTCGAAGCTCTGGCGCTTCAAGTTCCGCCTGAACGGCAAGGAAGGGCTGTTCGCCATCGGGCGCTTTCCAGAGGTGACGCTTGCCGATGCGCGCGCGGCTCGGCAAGCGGCTGCGGCGCTGGTGGCGCAGGGCATCAACCCCGCTACCCAGCGCGAGGCCGAGCGGCAGGCCAGCATCGCCGCTGCTGAGGCCCGCAAACGCGACAACGAAGGCACCTTCGAGCGTGTGGCCGCGGCATGGCTCGAAGCCGGCCGGCCGCTGTGGGCGCCGGGAACCTACCGTTCAAAGCTGGCGCGCGTGACCCGGTTCCTGTTGCCGACGCTGGCGAAGCTGCCCGTTGCCGAGATCGGCCCGCGGGAACTGCGTCCGCTCCTGCTTGGCAGCAAGACCGCTGGTGCCTGGGCAGGAATCCACATCAAGGGCGACCTGTCCGGAATCTTTGACTTCGCGCTGGTGCGCGGGCTGACCGACTCCAACCCGATCCCCGCGCTTGCCGGTCTGGTGCGCGCGCCCGCCTCTGAGAGCAAGGCGGCGCTGTCGCTGGCGCAGGTTCGGGCGTTCTTCGTGGCGCTGCGTGCCTACCGTGGATACCCCGAAACCGCCATCTGCCTGCGCCTGATCGCGTTGACGGCATGCCGGCCGGGCGAGGCCGCGGACGCCGAATGGTCCGAGTTCGACCTTGACGAACGCCTGTGGCGACGGCCGGCCGAGAAGATGAAGAACCGGCGCGATCACGTCTGCCCGCTGACGGATCAGGCCGTGACGCTGCTCAATCAACTGCGCGCGAGTACCGGCGCCGGCCGCTACCTGTTCCCGCACCGGACCAAAGAGGCCGAGCCAGCCAACCCGGCCCGGCTGTCCTACGCCATGCGAGACATGGCCTTGGGGCGCGGTGCATCCCCGCACTGCTGGCGGGCCACCTTCAGCACCTGGGCGAACGAACAGGGATTCGCGCCCGACGCCATCGAACGCCAGCTTGCCCATGTGGAGCGCAACGCCGTCCGGCGCGCCTACAACAAGGCGCTGCTGCTGGAGGAGCGGCGCCGGATGCTGCAGGCATGGGCCGATTACCTGCAGCGGGCCGAGGCCGACAACGTCGTGTCGTTCCAGCGCAGCGGCACCTGACCGAATCCCGCCCCCGGCCGGGTTGAAGCCGGGGAAGTCGGGCACGGCGACCGCTCGCAACGGACCGCCGCGCCCTTGCCACGCAACCGGCTGAAAAGGAGCCGACCACATGACCGTCGCAAACCGTATCACCACCGCGGCCGACATGGCCCCCGCCATCGCCGCCCTTCACGGCATCGTCCGGCGCATCGAGGCCGGCGAAGTCACGGGCGTCATGATGCTTGCCATCGAGCCGGACGGGTCCGCCGTCAGGCACCTGCTCGGCAGCGTCCGTGAAGATCGCCACCGGGCCGCCGGGCTGGCGCTGCAACTGGCGTCCGACGTGCTGGCCAAGGACTGATGGCCATGACCGACACGGACGACGCCTTCGCCCTGTTGGCTGCACGCGCGCTGGCTGCCCGCGCGTTGGCCAACACCATTCACACCGTGCTGTTGCACGGCGAGCGCGTGCCGGAGCTGGCCCCGCTCGCGCTCTATCCGACGATGGCCGGCCTGCTCGGGGCGCTGATCGATGCGGCCGGGCAGGTTGAGGAAGCCGCTGACCTGATGGACAACGCTGTACGGCTCGGGCGCCTGCGCTGGGTGCCGGCCGAGGCCGAGGAGGCGCCAATCGGCACCCGGCAGGATCCCGCAACCTGACCAGCACGCCGGCTCATGGCCGGCACCGTCAAGCCCGCTCCTACCCCGACGGGGGGAAAAGCCGGTTCCTCACGCCGGCCCGGAGCGGGCGCCCCTTCCAGTGAGGGCGCTGTGAGGGCGTGAAATGGCTATTGCCAGAACTACCTTTTCGCTTTCAGACATCGCCGAGCGATGGACGCACTTATGCAACGAGAGATGGACAGAATCGGCCGTACTGCAGGAAGCTAAAGCGGGCCGCTTATTAGTAGGCATTGAATTGCCGGGATTTCAGGGCATAGTCGGGCATCCAGTTGATTCAATCGAAACTCAGGGGCAACTAGACATGCTCCTGATTGGAGCCGTCAAGGGAACCGGAAAAGACTATTTAATGACCAGTTGGATTCCGGACGCCATTGCCGGATTTTTTTGGATTCGCAACTACGAGGCTTTGCTAAGCATTGAACTTGGAGAGTCATTAAGGCGCGTGGTTGAGCATGAACGAATATTGATTAACCATCACTGCGCCGTGCGCCCGATAATTGAGTCTGTAAAAGACATAATGGTTTCATCGCAAAACATAATCGTCAGGTTTCAAGAGCTTGAAGAATTTGAGCAAGAACACGGCATCGGGCAGCAAGTCCAGAAGCAGCTAGCACCACCGGTAGTTGCTGGAAAAGATACCGAGCCTGTTCCGACTCCTGAGACTGAATCAAAATGGGGACCGGACGACGGCCCGATACGGCGGCGCGTCGAAATCCTCGTTGCTGAGCTTTCAAAAGGCCACGCCGATTTAATGGCGCTGCCGTATGGGGCTAAAGCGAGGCTAATGCACCGGCTATTGTCGGAAATGCCGGGAGAGTTCACCAGCAAGCCAACATTTAATGCCGCTTGGAAAGAGGGTAGTAAAACCGGGCGTTTCGGAATTGCGGGCAAGGACAAATACAAGTCGCGCGACGAAATGTGATAACCCGATTTATCACCTTTATCACATTTTTATCACCTTTCTATCAGGTTGCGTTATCAGTTGCGGCTCGCCGATTGTCCGCCCCGTCCGCCGCAATCCGCGGCCCGCCGAGGTAGACCGATATGGCAACCGCCCCCCGAATCCTGCGCCGTCCCGACGTAACCGCCACCTACGGACTCGGGCGCTCGACGATTTATGAATTGGCCGCTGCTGGCCTGCTGCCGCGCCCCGTCCGAATTGGGGCGCGCGCTACCGGCTGGCCGGCCGAGGAGCTGGAGCAGGTATTCCGCGCCCGCGTCGCCGGGGCTGATGAGGCTGCCGTGCGGGCGCTGGTGGCCGAGCTGCACGCGGCGCGCACTGCCGGCGCGAGGGCTGCCTGATGCGTCGCCGCCCCAAAACATTGGGCCAAAAACCCAAAAAAATGAGCCCGGCGGGCAGTTACGCCGGCCGGGCCGTATCTGACGCGCGACTGCCGCTAACAGTCCGCGCGTCCCTGCTATCCCACGATCACGCGAGGATCGGCGATGCACCGCAATTTTACCGCCGTTGACCCGGCGCGCAGCCGCGCGACCGCGAATTTTTATCGCGCCGCCGGCCCGCGCCTCGACTTCAACGCCGTCCGTGCTGCTGCTGCCGGCCGCTGGCCAGCGATCCTGACCGACTGCGGTATCGACGCAGCGCACCTGACCGACCGCCACGGCCCCTGCCCTGGCTGCGGCGGCACCGACAGATTCCGATTCGACGATGAGGACGGGTCCGGAAGCTGGCTGTGCGGCGGCGCCGGCCGCATCGAGTCCGGCGACGGATTCGGGCTGCTGGCCCACTGCCACGGCTGGACGGCTACCGAGTGCCTGCACGCGGTCGCCGACGTGCTCGGGCTGCGCGAGGGGCGACCGCTGCCGCCGGTACAGCCGCGCAGTGCGCCGCCGGCGCAGCCTGATCCCGCCGAGGTTGAGCGCACGCGCGCCCGGTTCAACCGGCTGTGGTCTGCGGGCGTGTTGCTCGACCACGCCGACGCGGAGCCGGGCCGGCGCTACCAGGCTGCGCGGGGGCTGAGCGATCTGACGGAGTGGCAGGACTGGCCGACCGACCTGCGGCTGCACCCGGCGGCGCCGTACTGGCACCCCGGCCCCGACGGCCGGCCGCAGCGCATCGCCGAACTGCCGGCGCTGCTCGCGCTGGTCAGGGCGCCGGGGGGCGAGCCGGTCGGGCTGCACACCACCTGGCTGCGCCCGGACGGGGCCGGGAAATCGTCGCTGACCGACGGCGCCGGCAACCCGCTGCCGGCCCGGAAACTGCGGCTGCTGCACCGTGGCGCCGGGGCCGGAGCCGCGGTGCGGCTGTACGCCGCCGGCGAGCGGCTGGCCGTCGCCGAGGGCATCGAAACCGCGCTCGCCGTGCGCGTCGCCGACCCGAGCCTGCCGGTCTGGAGCTGCATATCCGCCGGGGGCGTGGCTGGTGTCGTGCTGCCGGCCGAGGTGCGCGAGGTTCTGCTGATCGCCGACGCTGACCCCGCCGGCGCGCGGGCTGTGCTGGCGCTCGCCAGCCGCTGCCGCAGCGAGGGGCGCTGCGTGCGCGTTGTCGTCCCCGAGGGAGGCGCCGACCATGGGGCGTGATGCTGCAGACGTTTTGACTGGCGATGGCATCGAGGCCCTGCGCCGCCTTATCGACGAGGCGCCGGAGATCGACGGCGCGCAGCAGCCGGCGAACGAGGCCGGCACCGGCTGGCCCGATCTGATCCCGCTGGATGCGCCGCCGCTGCCGGCGCTGAACCCGGAGCTGCTGCCGAGCTGGCTCGGCGACATGGCGCGATCCGTCGCGGTCGCCACCGAAACCCCGCCCGAACTCGCCGGCGCCTTCGGGCTGGCCGCGGTCGCAGCGGCAGTGCAGCGCGTTTACTGCGTCCGACCGGAACCGGGCTACTTCGAGCCCCTGAACGTCTGGCTGCTGTGCGCGCTGGAGCCGGGCAACCGCAAAACTGCGGTGCAGGGCGCGATGACTGCCCC
>JAFEDL010000125.1 GCA_018241645.1 Pseudomonadota bacterium | reverse complement strand
GCGCCCGCGATGCCGCTGGGCATGCGGCCCGCGGTGCTGCAGGCGCTGCTGGTCGCGGCCGGCATCACCTGCTGCATGGCCATGTCGATGCCGCAGGTCCACATCGTCGCGTACTGCGGCGACCTCGGGTTCGCCGCGCAGCGCGGCGCGGAGATGCTTTCGATCATGCTCGGCTTCGGCATCGTCAGCCGCATGGCCTCGGGCTGGCTCGCCGACCGCTTCGGCGCGCTGCGCATGCTGCTCGCGGGCTCGGTGCTGCAGGCGTTCGCGCTGGCGCTGTTCCTGCCGTTCGACGGCCTGTTCAGCCTGTATGCGGTGTCGGCGTTCTTCGGCCTCGTGCAGGGCGGCATCGTGCCCATGTACCCGCTGGTCGTGCGCGACTACTTTCCCGCCTCGCAGGCCGGCGCGCGCGTGAGCCTCGTGCTGATGGCCACCGTGTTCGGCATGGCCATCGGCGGCTGGATGACCGGCGCGATCTTCGACTGGACGGGTTCCTACCGCGCCGCGTTCCTGAACGGGATCGGCTGGAACCTGCTGAACATCGCGATCGCGGCGCTGCTGCTGGTCCGCGCCGCCGGGCAGCGCGGTCCCGCCGCGCTGGCCAGGCCGGCCTGAGGAGGACGCCATGGGCGGACCTAAGGAAGTCAACGCAGAACTGCTCGCCGCGCTGCCCGACAGCGGGCCGGTGGTGATGGTGAACATGCTCCGGCTGCGCGACCGCGCGGCCTACAAGCGCTACAGCGAGCTCACCATGCCGCTCATCAAGGCGCGCGGCGGCACGGTGATCTGGGCGGGAGACGGAGAGGCGGTCGCCTACGGGGATGCGGCGGGCGACCGCTGGGACTACGTGGTGCTCGTGCGCTACCCTTCGCGCGCGGCTTTCCTCGACATGGTCGCGTCGCCCGAGTACGCGGCGGCCAATGCGCACCGCGAGCAGGCGGTCGAAAAGCACGCCATCCTCGCCTCGCGCGAAACCTATTCGAAGCTGAAGTAGGCCCGCCTCAGGCCTGGCGCAGGTCCTCGGGCAGCATCTCGTCGACCAGGCCCTTGAGGTGCGCGTTCAGCACCGCGAGCGAGGAGGCCGGCAGCCGCGCTAGCGCGCGCTGCAGGCGGTCGGCCGGGGGCGGCGCCGACTTCAGCGCCGAGCGGCCCTTGGCGGTGGCGAACAGGCTGACGGTGCGGTAGTCATCCACGGTGCGCCGCTTGGCCACCAGGCCTTCGCGGGTCAGGCGCTCGAGCAGGTTGCTCGCGGTCGACTGGTGGATGCAGAGCTCGCGCGCCAGGTCGCCCACCTGGATGCCGGGATTCGCATCGATGCAGGCCACGGCGCGCTGCGCCGCGGCGCTCACTGTTCGGCCGGTGCGCCCTTCCTCGCGGCGCAATGCGCGCATGACCTGGCGCAGCTGGTCGAGCACCTCGGGCGGCCCGACCTTGGCGCTCGCCGACGCCTGCTGCTGCTTCCCGCCGCGCCGTGCCGAGCGCTGCAGGCCCCAGTGCATCCCGGCGCGGATCTTCGACTTGTTGCAGCGTTTCAACGGCGAGGGCGTGCTCGCCAGGACATACGCGGGCGACACCCAGCACGAACTCGGGCGGATCGCCTTGTCGCGCACGAAATAGACCTGCCCGCGCTGCATCGCAGCAAGCGCCTCGCGGAACTTGGCGTGCGCCTTGGCGCCGGGGGCGGCGGCCGCGCCGGCCGCGCCGGAAATAACGGCTATGGCCGCCGCGAGCACCCACGCGGCGGGACTGAATCTCGTGTTCATCCGGGCACCCTCCCGATCAAGGCGCATTTATATTTGTACAAATGCAATTGCAAAAACACATTTGCGCAAATATACTCCATTTCAGGTTTCGAGGCCGCCCGCAAAAAACGATCGACATACCAAGGAGGGGGACGGACTCCCAGTAGGGCTGCCCGGGAATGAGGGTTCCTGGGCAGCCCATTTTTTTTGCCCCCCCGCGGCTCAGTAGGCCTGGTCCCAGGGAATGCTCAGGCGCGTCGCGCAGTTGATCATGCCGACCATGCTGTAGGTCTGCGGAAAGTTGCCCCACAGTTCCCCGCTCGCGGGATCGATGTGCTCCGAGAGCAGGCCGAGCCGGTTGCGGCGCGCGAGCGTCGCCTCGAACAGCCGCCGCGCCTCGTCGCCCCGGCCGAGCGCTGCGATCGCGTCGATGTACCAGAAGGTGCAGACGATGAAGGAGTTCGCGGGCGCGCCGAAATCGTCCGGCTCGGTATAGCGGTAGACGAAATCGCCGCGCTTGAGATCGCGCTCCACCGCCGCCACGGTGCCCGCGAATCGCGGATCATCGGCGCGCACGAACCCGAGTTCGGCCAGCAGGAGCAGGCTCGCGTCGAGGGACGCCCCCCCGAACGCCGCGGTGAAGGTGCCCAGCTTCGCGTTCCAGGCCCGCTCGCATACGAGCGAGTGGATCCGCCCGGCCCGCTCGCGCCAATGGCGCGCGCGCGCCTGCAGCCCGAGGCGGGAAGCGATCTTCGCGAGCCGGTCGCAGGCCACCCAGCACATCACGCCCGAGAACGTGTGTACCCGCGCCGACTCGCGCAGCTCCCACAGGCCGGCGTCCGGCTGGTCATGCACCGCGAACGCGCGCTCGCCGAGCGGCTCGATCTGCCGGAACAGCCCCTCGTTGCCGATCGAACCGAGCCGCCGGTCGAAGAATGCGTGCGTGGCCGCAAGCACGGCGGAGCCGTACACGTCGTTCTGCACCTGGAGCGCGGCCTGGTTGCCGACCCGCACCGGGCCCATTCCCCGGTAACCCGGCAGCGTGCCGACCATCCGCTCGTCCATCTCGGGCCGCCCGCTCACCCTGTAGACCGGCTGCAGGGCGCCGCCGCCGCGCGCCGCCACGTTGATGATGTAGCCCAGGTAGCGCTCCATCGTGCGCGTGACGTTCAGCCGGTTGAGCGCGTTCACCACGAAGTACGCGTCGCGCAGCCAGCAATACCGGTAGTCCCAGTTGCGGCCGCTGCCCGCGGCCTCCGGCAGGGAGGTGGTGGGCGCGGCCACGATGGCCCCGGTATCGTCGTAGGCCGCGAGCTTCAGCGTGATTGCGGCCCGGATGATTTCCTCCTGCCACTCGAAGGGGATAGACAGGCCGCGCACCCAGTCCCGCCAGTAGTCCGCGGTCTGGGCGTGGAAACGGTGCGCCACCTCGGACACCGAGCCCTGCAGGGTCTCGTCGGGACCCAGGATCATCGCGAACGGGTCGCGCACCACGAACGGGATCTCTTCGAGGATCGCGGTGATCGAGCAATCCGTGTTGAGCCGCAGCACGGATTCGCCGCCGACGTAACGCACGTGGTTCGACCCGGCGGTGGTCTCCGGCCGCAGGCGGCCGTAGTCGGCGGCCGGCCGCAGGAGCACGCGCGCCTTCGGGCTGCCCGAGAGCGGCCGCACCATGCGCACCAGCTGCCCCGGGCAGAACAGCCGCCCGAACTGGCGGAATCGCGGCGCGAAGTCGACGATCTCCAGTGCGCCGCCGTCGGCATCGTACAGGCGCGTGCACAGGATTGCCGTGTGCGGCACGTAGGCCTGCTCGGCCCGCACGAAACCGTCCAGGTCGATCGCGAAGTAGCCGAAATCGGCCGCGCCGCCCCGCTCGCGCAGCAGCGAACAGAACACCGGGTCGCCATCCACGCGCGGCAGGCAGGCCCACGCGATCTCGCCCGTGCCGCTCACGAGCGCGCTGATGCTCGCATTGCCGATCGCGCCGTATTCGAGCCCGCTCATCCGTGCAACCCGGCGCCCTTGCGGGCCTCGCTTCCGGAGCCCGCCTCGACGCAGGCGGCCAGCCAGCGGCGCACCTCCGCCGCGTCGAACAGCCGCCAGCGCGCGCGCGTGATGCCCGGGCCCACCTTCACCGAATGGCCGCCGAGGCGGTTCACCGCGTCGAAGCCCGCCTCGTCCGACAGGTCGTCGCCGATGAACACCGGCACCCGGCCGGCAAACGGCGGCTCGGCCGAGAATTCGGTGATCGCATCGCCCTTGTCCTTGCCGCGCGGCTTGATTTCCACGACGAATTTTCCCGTCATGTATTCGAATTCGGTGCCGAGCGCGGTCGATATCGCGCGCATTTCCCGCTCGGCCAGGCTCCTGAGGTGCGGTGCGCGGCGGTAGTGCAGCGCCAGGGCGAGCCCCTTGTCCTCGAACCCGAATCCGGGGTTCTTGCCCGCCAGGCTCGCGACTCGCGAGGCGGCCTGCCCGAGCCGCTCGCGCAGCGGCGGCTGCTGGCGCAGGGCGCCCGCGGCGGACCGGCGCTCGGCCCCGTGCAGGCAGGCGGCCGGGAGCACGAGCGGCGCGAACAGCCGGTCCACGTCCGCCATCGAGCGCCCGCTCACCACCGCCACCGCCCCGCCCGCCACCCCGCGCAGCCCGGCCAGCAGCTCCAGCAACTCGGGATCGACCGTCACGTCCTGCGGGCGCGCGGCGAACTCCAGCAGGGTCCCGTCGATGTCGAGGTAGAAGGCCCAGTTGCCCGCATACGGCGGCATGCGTCGGATGCTCATGCGCGGCGCAGCCCGACGACGCGAGGCGCCTCGCGCGAGCCCGCAACGCGGCGCCGGTTGCGCATCCGCGCCGCGTCGAGGAGCATCCGTCCCGCCCATCGGTACACGTTGAACTCCTGGATCAGGCTGCGCATGCTGCGCATCCGCTCGCGCTGCTCGTCGGGCGGCATCGCGAGCGCGAGGCGCAGCGCCGCGGCGCATTGTTCGGTGTCGTAGGGATTGACGATCAGGGCCTCGGAAAGTTCCCGCGCCGCCCCGGTGAACTGCGACAGGATCAGCACGCCCCGTTCGTCGTCGTGCGCGGCGACGTACTCCTTGGCGACCAGGTTCATGCCGTCGTGCAGGCTGGACACGAAGCACAGGTCGGCCGCGCGATAGCAGGCGTAGACGCGCTGCGCATCATGGTGCTCAATGCGCAACGCGATCGGCTCATATCCGGGCGCGCCGAACCGGGCGTTGATCCGCTGCGCCGCGGCCCGCACGCGGGCATCCAGGCTCTGGTATTCCTCGATGCTCCCGCGCGACGGCGCCGCCACCTGCAGGAACGCGAAACGGCCGACCCAGTCCGGCTCGAGCTCGAACAGCCGCTCGATCGCCGCGAACCGCTCGAGAATCCCCTTCGTGTAATCCAGCCGGTCGACACCGACGCCAAGCATCACGTGCGGGCCCAGGCCGAGCTGGCGCCGTACCTCCGCGCGGCACTCGGCAACCGGCGCCTGCCCGGCCAGCGCCTCCGGCGGCCACTCGATCGAGATGGGATAGCGGCGCACCTCGGTCGGGTCGCCGCCGTAGTGGATGCTGGACGATTCCCGGTCCACGCGCGCCTCGAGCGTGCGGTCCACCGTGTCGAGGAAGTTGTTGCAGTGGAACTGGGTGTGGAACCCGAGGATCGACGACCCGAGCAGGCCGTCGAGGAGTTCGTTGCGCCACGGGCACACCCCGAACGCCTCCGGGTTCGGCCAGGGGATGTGCCAGAAGGTGATGATCGTGGCGCGCGGCAGGCGCTCGCGGATCATGCGCGGCAGCAGCGCGAAGTGGTAGTCCTGCACGAGCACGATGGGGTTGTCGGTGCGCGACTCGTCCACGACCGCCTGCGCGAAGCGCCGGTTGACCGCGCGGTAATGCTCCCAGTCTGAGGCCCGGAACACCGGTCGCGTATGCGCGATGTGGCACAAGGGCCACAAGCCCTCGTTGGCGAACCCGTAGTAGTAACCCGCCTCCTCCTCCTTCCCCAGCCACACGCGGCGGATCCGGTAGGCCGGGTTTTCCGGGGGCACGGCGACGCGATCGTGGGCGTCTACCGTATCGCGGTCCGCGTCGCCGGACCCGTGGGCGATCCAGGTGCCCGAACAGGCGCGCATCACGGGCTCAAGCGCCGTGACCAGCCCGCTCGCCGGCCGGCGCACCTCGATGCCGCCCTCGCGCCGCACGTGGATGTAAGGCTCGCGGTTGGAGACGATCATGATCTCGTCCCCGTTCAGGTCCTCGCGCAGGATCCGGCGCAGGCTCTCCGGGGCCCAGCTGATCTGCGACTCGTCGCGCATCCGGCGCTCGGCCTCCAGCTCGCGCACCATGCGCTCCAGGTCCTGCGCGATCGGCCGCAGTTCGCGCACCTTCGGGTCGGCCGGAAGCGCGAGCGACTGGCCGCGGATCAGGGCCTTGATGCCCGACATCCAGCCGCGCCACGACAGCTCCGCGATGATCACCGTGATCAGCGCGATCACCCCGCCGATCGCCGCGAACAGGTAGACGAGGTACTTCTTCGTGTCCGCGCTGCGCCGCTCTATGAAGCTCATGTCGTGCACGATCAGGAGCTCGCCGAAGCGCTGCCCGTCGGAGACGATCGGGCTCGAGGCGACGTGCAGCGGGCCGCTCGGGTGCTGGATCACCCGGCTCCACTCCTCGTGCGGGCCGGATGCGGGACCGCAGACGACGTCGGCAGGCAGGGTCGTGGCGCGGTACACGGACACGCCGTTCGCGTCGCAGAACCCCGCGGCGAACAGGCGTTCGTCGCGCAGGATGCGCGTGAAGAACGCCTGGGTGCGCTGCAGCCGCACCTTGTCGCGCACCTTGTCGGTCAGCAGTTCAACCAGCGGCTCCTGCACGGCGCTGGCCACCAGCTTGCTGCGGATGTCCAGGTCGCGCACGAACCAGCGCAGGGTGAGCTCGTCGACCAGGGGCACGACGACATAGGCCATCGCGCCCAGCGCGATGGCGAGCGGGATGACGAAGCGAAGCGCCAGCCGCATGGTGCGGGTTCAGCCCTGCCGGCGGCCCGGGTCAGGACCCGGCGACGATGGCAAGGTTGTTCTGCACGGACTTCACGCCCGCCACCCTGGCGGCCGCGGCTGCGGCCCGGTCCCGGATCGCGAGGTTGGGCGCCGTGCCGAACAGCGACACCACCCCGCCCGCAGCCGTGACGTCCATCGTGAAGCTCTGCAGGCCCGGCTCGGCGGCGAGCGCCGACTTGACCCGTGCGGCCAGGTCGGCATCGGCCTTGTTGCCGGGCTCCGCCTTGGCCACCGGCCCCGCGGCCGCGGGCGCCGGCGCCGGCGCCTGTACGGGCGTAGTCACGACCACCGGTTTGAGCGGGACCTCGGGCGGCTTGGCGCCGTCGCACGCGGCCAGCCCCGCCGCCAGCGCGCCGGCGGCGGCGATTCGCAGCTGCGGACCAAGGATCCGGATGGCCATGCGTCCTCCTCCTGTTGGAACTGCGTCGCGCCCGGGGGCGGCGACCTGCGGCGTCATGTTTGAGGCCAGTATATTTGGCCAAACATATAAGCGCAAACGCGCCGCGCGCCGCGCGCGATCCCGCAACCTACATGTCCGAGAGGGGCGTGGTCTGCGCGGCCGAGATGTCCCGCACCTTCATGACCTCGATCAGCTCGCTCATCTGCGCGTGCAGCGCCCTGAGCGAAGCCGGGGGGAGCTGGCTGAGCGCCTGCTGCAGCACGCCGATCAGCGGCTGGGGGGCGGACTTCAGCGAGGCCTTTCCGCCGGCCGACGCGTAGATGCGCACGACGCGCTGGTCCTTGCCCGCCCTGCGCTTGGTGACGAGGCCCAGCGAGGCGAGGCGCTCCAGCATGTTGCTCGCCGTCGACGGGTGCACCCCGAGTTCCCGCGCCAGTTCGCCGACGGTCATGCCGTCGCGCGAATTGATCCTCGCCATGGCCCAGAGCTGCGACCCGCTCAGCCCGCTGCGCTTCTCGACGCGCTCGTAGTGCTGGCGGATCGAGCGGACCACGACGCGGAACTGCTTCAGCACCGCCATCATCATTGCCGAATCCTGCTGCGCGGTATCCGCGGCGGGGGACTTCTTCCGCCGGCGCGGGGCGGCTGCTTTAGCTGTGCTGCGGGGCACTCCGTCCTCCTGTCTCGGGCCGTGCATCGCGCCGGCCATCGCGCCGATTATCGCCCATCCCGGCGACCGGGTCCGCCTCACCCGGGACCGGTGCAGCCATTGGCGCGCCCGCCTCCCGCCATCGCGGGTTGCTCGCAGGCCGTTGCCGCGGGCTGCGGCGACAGCCTGGCCCAGGCCATGCCGCAGGCCTTGTACGAGGCGAGCGCCAGGATCAGCGACACGAAGAGGTTGCGCAGCACGTGCTCCGGGATCGACCGGCTGGCGAAGTAGCCGCCGACCCACGCCCCTACGGCTGACACGCCCACGACCGGGATCGCGAACGCGATGTCCGGCGTCGCGGAGGCCAGGTGGGGAACGAGTGCCGCAAAGGACGCCGGCACGACGGCGAACGCGCTCGTCCCCGCCGCCGCCCGGGGCGACGATCCCGCAAGGATCAGCAGCGGCACCACCAGGAAGCCGGGGCCCACGCCGAGCATGGAACTGAACACCGCGATCGGCGCGCTCCACGCGAGGACCGCCCGGGCGCCGACGGGCGTTGCGGCCGCCGGGCGCGGGGCGCAGAGCAGGTAGATGACCAGCGCGACGGCCACGAAGTACAGGACCCACAGCAGGTCGGGGTTCACCCACTGCGCGGCGAACGCGCCCAGCGGCGAGAAGACAGTCATGGTGGCCGCGAGGGGGACGCTCCTGCGCGCGTTCACGTAGCCCGCGCGGCCGAATGAAACGGCTGCGAAGAACGCGGTGACCCCGTTGAGGCAGAGCGCAACCGGCTGGATCGCGTGCACCAGGTCGCCGCCGTGCAGCGAGAGCACGGGGATCGCCGCGAAGGCCACGCCTATGCCCATCGTGCCGGACAGGATGGACACCGCGAGGATTGCCGGCAATACCCCGATCAACCCCACGTCTGCGGCACGGCGGCCCTCGCTTCGGGTTTGGGTAGGCGCAGTCGACGCGCCGGTTCCGGGCCCGCCTGCGCAACGGCAACTTTCGCCCGCCTGTTACTCCCCACCTGGCACCCGCACAATATGTTTGCCCAAATATAATTGCCCGAATATAATCCGTCAACCGGCGGCAATAGCCGGGTGATCGGCAGGCAGCAAATGCAGGGTTTGACTCCCAGTAGGGCCGTCCGGGAATGAGGGTTCCCTGACGGCCCATTTTTTTGGCAGCCCGTTCAGGGCTGCATCAGGAAACGGTCGCGCTGCGCCTGGGCGCATTCCCCCATGACACCCAGTGCCCGCAGCACCGCCGGCGTGCCCATCACGAACGGATTCGGCTCCGCGCCCTTCTGCCTGCGGTAGGCCTCGAGCTTGGGCAGCGACCCGTCGTAGCTGGAGTGGTTGGAGAGCATCACGTCGATCCCCTGCTCCTGCACGATCTTCGCCATCTTGCGCGTCGACTCGATGTAGCCGTTCATGCGCGGGATGTCCTTGCCGAAATTGAACGAAGTGCCGCCCCACAGCATGACCTTGTGGGTGGTGCCGTTGGACTTCACCTCGAAGGTGGGCGAAATCGCGCCCAGCGTGTGTCCCGGCGTGATGTGCATGGTCACCGTGGTGCCGCCCAGCGTCACCTTGTCCCCGTCGCTCACGGCGATGTCGCGTTTGGGCGGCGCGTCCCACAGCGGCGACTCGAACTCGAGCTTGGTCTCGGTCATGGTCCAGTCGAGCGCGCTCATGACCACCCGCGGCCTGTAGCGCTCGACGAGGTAGTTCGCGCCGCCGTAGTGGTCCCCGTGGCCGTGGGTGGAGATCACGTACCTGATCTGGCGCGGATCGAGCCCGAGCCTGGCCATCCCGCCCTCGATGACCGTGGCCGCCTCGGCCTTGTTGTTCAGGGCATCGATCAGGATGATGCCCTGCGGGGTCGTGATGGCCCAGGCGCTGACCCACTTGGCGCCGACGTAATACAGGTTGTCGAAGGCCCTGCCCGGCTCGGGCACCGGCTGGTTGATCATCTTCGACAGGTACGCCTCGCCCTGCGCCGGCGTCATGCGCGCGGCGGGCGCGGGCTTGCACAGCACCATCAACGCGGTGAGGTCGCTGCCGGCCAGGCGCGTCGCCTCGGCCACATGGCGGGCAACGGTGGCCTCGGAGGCCGGCGCTTGCGCCCCGGCGCCAAAGGCGGCCGAGCACAGCCCGGCGGCCAGGAGGCATCGCTGCCTGAGATACATTCCGTTCACAATTGGCCTCCCCGCCAGGGTGCTATATGGAAGCGCAAATCATAGACCACCCGTAGAATTGCAGGCATGAACGCGCCGCACACCCCCAGCCCCCCGGCCGACTTCGGCTTCGAAACGGTCCCCGGCCTGGTCCGCGACCATGCCCGGCGCGAAGCCGCGCATCCCGCGCTGGTGCAGGACGACCGAGTGGTCACTTATGGCGAGCTCGACGCGCTGATGGACCGCGTCGCGAGCGCGCTCCAGCGCGACGGCGTGCGGCCGCAGGAATCGATCGCGATCTGCGCCTACACCTCGATCGAATATGCGGTGGTGTTCCTCGGTGCGCTGCGCGCGGGCGTCGTGGTGGCGCCCCTCGCGCCCTCGTGCACGGCGGAGGAACTCGCCGGCATGGCGGCGGACGCCGGGGCGAAGCTGTTCTTCCTCGACGCGGCGGTGGCGCAGTCGCTGGAACCGGTGAACCCCAAAATCAGCGCCCGGCGCATCGCAATGGACGAGTCCCCCGCGGGTGCCTCGCTCGCGGCCTGGCTCGCCCCGGTCGGAGCCAGACCCGCCCCGGTCGCGATCGAACGGCAGTGGGCGTTCAACATCATCTACTCCTCGGGCACCACCGGCACGCCCAAGGGCATCGTCCAGTCGCACGCCATGCGCTGGAGCCACGTGCAGCGCGCGCTGGTCTACGGCTACGACACCTCGACGGTCACCCTGCTGTCCACGCCGCTGTACTCGAACACAACGCTGGTGGTGTTCTTCCCGACGCTCGGCCACGGCGGCCGCGTGGTGCTGATGGGCAAGTTCGACGCCAAGGGGTACCTCGACCTCGCGCAGAAGCACCGCGTCACGCACACCATGCTGGTGCCGGTGCAATACCACCGGCTCATGGCCCTGCCGGCGTTCGATGCGTACGACCTGTCCTCCTACAAGATGAAGTTCTCCACCAGCGCGCCTTTCCAGGCGGCGCTGAAAGCCGACGTGCTGAAGCGCTGGCCCGGCGGGCTGGTGGAGTTCTACGGCATGACCGAGGGCGGCGGCACCTGCATCCTCGCCGCGCACGAGCACCCCACCAAGCTGCACACGGTAGGCCCGCCCGCCGAGGGGCACGACATCCGCCTGATCGACGAGAACGGCGTCGAGGTCGAGCCCGGCGGGATGGGCGAGGTCGTCGGGCATTCGGCCGGGATGATGAACGGCTACCACAACAAGCCCGAAAAGACCGCCGAGGCCGAGTGGTATTCGCCCGAGGGCAAGCGCTTCATCCGCACGGGCGACGTGGGGCGCTTCGACGCGGACGGCTTCCTCACGCTGATGGACCGCAAGAAGGACATGGTGATCACCGGCGGCTTCAACGTGTACCCGTCCGACCTCGAGGCCGTGCTGCGCGGCCATCCCGAGGTGTCCGAGTGCGC
>JAFEDL010000124.1:4257-7239 GCA_018241645.1 Pseudomonadota bacterium | reverse complement strand
CCCAGCGCCTCCTCGATCCGCACGCCCTCGTTCCATTTAACCATGCGCTCGGAGCGCGAAAAGCTGCCCACCTTGAGGTGCGGCACGCCCCAGCCGATCGCCAGGTGCACGATCGACACGTCCTCGGTCTCGCCGGAGCGCGCGGAGACGATCGCGCCGTAGCCGGCGGCCCGCGCGGCCCCGACCGCGGCCCATGCCTCGCTGGCGGTGCCGATCTGGTTGGGCTTGATCAGCACGGCGTTGCACGCGCCGTCGGCGGAGGCGATGCGCTTTGCGTCGGTGACGAAGAAATCGTCGCCGACGATCTGGATGCGGTGCCCGACCCGTTTGGTGAAGGCCTTCATCGCCTCGAAGTCGGTCTCGGCGAACGGGTCCTCGATCGACACGATGGGGTAGGCGTCCACCCAGCGTTCCAGCATGATGCCGAACTGATCGGCCGACAGGGTGCGGTTCTCGAGCGGCAGCGCGTAGCGGCCGCCCGGCTGCTGCAGCTGCGTCGCGGCGATGTCGAGCGCGATCGCCACGTCCTTGCCGGGCCGGAAGCCCGCGTCCTCGATGGAGCGCGTGAGCTCGACCAGGCCCTCCTCGTTCGACTTGAAGGACGGCCAGTAGCCGCCCTCGTCGGCCACGCCCTGCAGCGCGCCTTTCTTCGCGAGGCGCGCGCCGGCCGCGTAGTACACCTCTGCGGTCATCTCCAGGGACTCGGCAAACGTCCCCGCCCCGGGGCACACCACCATGTAGTCCTGCAGGTCGACGCGGCCGCGCGCGTGCGCGCCGCCGCCGAAGATCTGGATCTCGGGCACCGGCATCGCCACGCGCCGGCCGCCGGCGAGGTGCTTCCACAGCGGCACCCCGGCGTCTGCCGCGGCCGCGTGCAGGCAGGCAAGCGACACGGCCACGATGGCGTTGCCGCCGAGCCGGGACTTGTCCGGGGTGCCGTCGAGCCGGATCATCGCCGCGTCCACGGCCGCCTGGTCCGCAACGTCCATTCCGCGCAGCGCCCCGGCGATCGCCTCGTTGACGTTGCGCACCGCCTGCTGCACGTCCAGCCCGCGCAGCGCGGCGCCGCCGTCGCGCAGCTCCTTCGCCTCGCCGCTGCCGGTGGAGGCGCCGGCGGGCGTGATCGCGCGGCCGGCCTGCCCCGATTCGAGGGTGACCTCCGCTTCCACCGTAGGCCTGCCACGCGAATCCCAGACGCGGCGCGCGCGCACCGCCTTGATCGTGCTCACTTGGACAGCTCCTTTTCCCATGCGTTGCGCACCGCGGCGAGGCGCTCCACCGGGCGCTGCAGCAGCGCGGTGGCCGCCCGGCGCACGGTGTCCTTCTGTTGGTCGGTGGTCAGGTATTCGGCCGGCGACTTGCCGTCGACGCGCGCGAGCAGCAGCCCGGGCAGCAAGGCCGCGGCGCGCGCCTCGATCTTGCCGCGCGGTTCCCAGTCGACGCCTGACAGGTATGTGTCAGAAAAGGCATCGAAGCAGGCGAGGAATCCGGCGCGCGCCGCCGGCACCCACAGGCACTTGAGCAGCAGGTGGTTCAGGCAGAACGCGATGTCGAACGCCGGATCCCCGTACCACGCGCATTCGGCGTCGAGCACGACCGGCCCGGCCGGTCCCAGCAGGATGTTCTTCGGACTCACGTCGCCGTGCACCAGCGCGATCCTGGTGTTTGCAGTGATCGCGGCGAGTTCGTCGAGGCGCGCGGCGAGGGCCGGATGCGCGCGCCCGGTGGCCAGCAGGTAAGGCTCCAGGCGCAGCGCATGGAAGCTCGCGTCGGTCCGGAATTGCGTCGCGATTTCGACACTGTTCGCGGTGCCCGCGTGGATTCGCGCCAGGGCCCGTCCCACGCGCGCGGCGAATGCGGCATCGGCACGGCCGGCGGCGAGCTCGGCTTTCCACAGGGGGTGGGAGACCGGGTCCAGGTATTCCATGGCGAAGTAACCGGCCTCGTCCCAGGCCAGCACGCGGGGCGCGATGCCGGGCACGAGTCCTGTTGCGGTGCCCATCCAGAGGCGCTCGTACCGGTTGCGCCCGACGGGCGCTTCCCAGACCTGCGCCACGCGCAGCCGCGGCAGCGCGCGCTTCACGCAGATCGTTCCCGAGGCCAGCGCGACTTTCCAGATATCGGATGAGACTCCGCCCGTAAGCGGTTCGGCGGCAGGCGTTTCGGCCGGGCCGGCGAGGCCGCAGGAACGCAGGAAGGACAGGATGGGCTCGAAGCCCGGCGGGACCGCCTCCGGCGATGCTGCAGTGGCCACGGCGCGCCGCGGCTCGCTCAAGGCGACAGTCGGCCGATCGTCCAGGTGCCGCCCGTCCTGCGGTAGACCACGCGGTCGTGCAGCCGGTTGGGCCGCCCCTGCCAGAACTCGAGGGTGTCGGGCACCAGCCGGTAGCCGCCCCAGCGCGGCGGGCGCGGGGGATTGGCCCCGTGCGTCTTCTCGGCGGCGGCCAGTGCCTCCTCGAGCACCCGGCGCGAGGGCACCGGGCTGCTCTGCGCCGAGGCCCAGGCCGACAGCCGGCTGCCGAGCGGGCGGCTGGCGAAATACTCGTCGGACTCCCGGGCGCCGACCTTCTCCACGCGGCCGGCGACGCGCACCTGGCGCTCCAGTTCCACCCAGAAGAACACCAGCAGGCCCTCGGGATTGGCGGCGAGCTGGCGGCCCTTGGCGCTCTCGTAGTTGGTGTAGAACACGAACCCGCCCGCATCGATGCCCTTGAGCAGGACGATCCGGGCGTCGGGCCTGCCTTCGGGGGTGACGGTGGCGAGCGTCATCGCGTTGGAGACCGGCAGGTCGTGCCCCAGCGCGTCGGTCATCCAGCGCTCGAACTGCTCGAACGGGTCGCGCGCCGCCTCGGATTCGTCGAGGCCGGCGAGCATGTATTCCTTGCGGACGTCGGCGAGGTTGATCGTTCCCATGGCGGCGATTTTACCTCCTCGCCGCGGGCGGGGTGGAGCGCGCATCGGCGCGGTGCCGCATGGTCCGCG
>JAFEDL010000124.1:0-4236 GCA_018241645.1 Pseudomonadota bacterium | reverse complement strand
GATGCGCATTTTTCCTCTGAAAGCCGTTGACACGCAGAGGGAGATTCGGCATCTTGTCGCTTCCGCTCACTTGATGGCGGCCGGCAGTAACGGAAAATTCAGCATCACCCAACGTTCAGAGGAGAAACACCACGATGGCTACCAAGAAGAAAGCCGCCAAGAAACCCGCAGCGAAGAAGAAGGTCGCAGCCAAGCGCAAGCCGAATGCTGCGTTCATGAAGCCGATGACGCCGAGCGCCGCGCTCGCAGCCGTGATCGGTGCCGGCCCGATGCCGCGCACGGAAGTGACCAAGAAGATCTGGGCCTACATCAAGAAGAACGGCCTGCAGGACAAGAAGAACCGCCGCAACATCAACGCCGACGAGAAGCTCAAGCCGATTTTCGGCTCGAAGGCGCAGGTCTCGATGTTCGACATGACCAAGCTGGTCAGCAAGCACCTCAAGTAATTCCCCAAAGCTGCCTGCGGCCCCCGGGTCGCGGGCAGCCCCCGCACTACCCCCTCCGCAGTATCCCGCAGTACCCCCTCCGCAGTTATTTCGTCAGCAGGTACAGCCCGCCCACGGTCATCGCGATCCCGGCCACGCGCACCAGCGTCAGCGCTTCGCCGAAAGCGAGCACGCCGATCGGCAGCAGGATCAGCGTCATCGCCGCGCTGATCGACACGCCGGTGGTGGTCACCGGCCAGCCCGCGCGGTAGGCGAGCAGCACGCCGATCTCGCACGACGCGATGGCTACCCCGAGCGCGAGCGAGTGCCACGGCACCGTCCCGAACCCTTCCGCAAGCGACTTGCCCGGCGTGAGCACCGGGAAGGCGGCCAGGCACGCTAGCGCCGCGACCGCGTAGGCGGACGCCAGGGTTGCGCCGGCGTTGGCGCCCGCGGGCACGAGCTTCTGCAGCAGGTGCAGGGCCGCGAGGCCGCCCGAGGCGAGCAGGAAGGGCAGGAGCTTCGCCGCGGTCATCACCTCACTCCTTGTGGTACGCGGTGACGCGCTCCACCTCGTTCTTCGAGCCGAGGATCACCGCCACGCGCTGGTGCAATCCCTCGGGCTTCACCTCCATCAGCCGCCCGCGCCCGTCGGTGGAGGCGCCGCCCGCCTGCTCGATGATGAACGACATGGGGTTCGCCTCGTACATGAGGCGCAGGCGCCCGGCCTTGTTCTTGTCGTCGCGCGGGTACATGAAGATGCCGCCGCGCGTGATGATGCGGTAGACATCGGCCACCATCGAGGCGACCCAGCGCATGTTGAAGTCCTTGCCGCGCGGGCCGGTCTTGCCGGCGAGGCACTCGTCGATGTAGCGCTTCACGGGCGCTTCCCACCTGCGCATGTTCGACATGTTGATGGCGAATTCCGCGGTGTCCTCGGGGATGCGGATGTCCGGGTGGGTGAGCACGAAGGAGCCCATCTCGCGGTCCAGCGTGAACCCGTGCGTGCCGTCGCCCACCGTCAGCACCAGCATGGTCGTCGGGCCGTAGACCGCGAAGCCCGCCGCGATCTGCGCGGTGCCCGGCTGCAGGAAGGCCTTCTCGTCGGCCTCGCAGTAGCCCTCGCCGCTGGCCGCCTTCGGGCAGCGCAGCACCGAGAAGATCGTGCCCACGGAGACGTTGACGTCGATGTTGGAGGAGCCGTCGAGCGGGTCGAACAGCAGCAGGTATTCGCCCTTGGGGAAGTGCGTCGGGATCGGGTGCGGGTCCTCCATCTCCTCGGAGGCGAGGGCCGCGAGGTTGCCGCCCCATTCGTTGGCCTCGAGCAGGATCTCGTTGGACAGCACGTCGAGCTTCTTCTGCACCTCGCCCTGCACGTTGTCGGTGCCGGCCGAGCCGAGGTTGCCGGCGAGCGCGCCCTTGTTCACCGCGTGGCTGATCGCCTTGCAGGCGCGCGCCACCGTCTCGATCAGCAGGCGCAGGTCGGCGTTGATGAGCGCCTTGTCGCGCTGGCGTTCGATGAGGAAGCGGGTGAGGGAAATGCGACCGGTTGCCATTGCCTTGGATCTCCGTTTGGAGCGGCCCGCGGCCGCCCGGTGACGATGGGGTGGGAACCCGAACTGGTGTCCGGGACTGCCTTTTTTCGGCCGAGTATATACTTTGGAAATGACCCCGCATGACAATCCCTACCGCACGATCGAGGTGCGCCGCGTGGCCGGCGCGCTGGGCGCGGAGGTGCGGGGCGTCGACCTGTCGAAGCCGCCCGGCAAGGAAGTGACCACCGAGATCCGCCGCGCCTGGCTCGAGAACCTGGTGATCTTCTTTCGCGACCAGCCGCTCACGCCGGCGCAGTACATGGCCTTCGCCGAGTCCATGGGCACGCCCGTGGAGTACCCGTTCGTCAAAGGCATCGAGGGCTGGCCGCACATCATCGAAGTCAAGAAGCTCGAGCATGAGAAGGTCAATTTCGGCGGCGTGTGGCATTCGGACACGGCCTACCTCGCCCAGCCGCCCATGGCCAGCATGCTGCTCGCGCGCGAGATCCCGCCGTACGGGGGGGACACGCTGTTCGCCAACCAGTACCTCGCCTGGGAGACCCTGTCCGAGGGCATGCGCAAGCTGCTCGACGGGCGCATGGCGGTGAACACCTCCGCGAAGGCCGACGTGTCGAAGACGCGCGAGGACCGCCTGGCCTCGGACGGCCGCGCGGACGCGCCCAAAAGCTACGAGACCGAACACCCGGTGGTGCGCACGCACCCCGAGACCGGCCGCAAGGCGCTGTACGTGAACGTCGCGCACACCGCGCGTTTTTCGGGCATGACCGAGGAGGAGAGCGCGCCGCTGCTCAACTACCTGTTCCAGCACCAGGTGAAGCCCGAGTTCACCTGCCGGTTCGTGTGGCAGCCGGGATCGCTCGCCTTCTGGGACAACCGCTGCGCGCAGCACAACCCGGTGAACGACTACCACGGGTACAAGCGGCTGATGCACCGCATTACCCTCGCAGGCGACACTCCGCGCTAGCAGTTACTTCAGGCGACGCGCCTTGCGCCCGGCCGCGTAGCCGCCCGCCGCAAGGCACAGCGAAATCGCGCCGAACACCGGCCCCATTCCCAGGGCCGACCCCACCGCGCCGAACACCAGCGGCAGCATGGTGCTGCTCGTGTTGAGCACCGTCGTGCGGATGCCGACCACCTCGCCCTGCCGCCCGGGGGGCGAGGCCGAGTACAGCAGCGACATCACCATCGGCTGCGCGCAGCCCAGGCCCAGGCCGAGCAGGAAGGCGATCGCCATCATCAGCGTCGCATTGGTCACGAACGGGAACAGCATGTACGCGCTACCCGACACAACGAACGCCGCGGTGATCACCTGCCACTCCCTGAGCCGCCTGGAGAGCATGGGCATGCCGAGCCGCACGACGAAGGTCGCGGCCCCGAAGAACCCCATGATGATCCCGGTCGTGGACGCCGTCAGGCCGATCTTGGAGCAGTGGATCGGCATCACGAACGTGAACAGGTCCCAGCCCATCGAGAGCATGCCGCTGGCGATCAGCACGCTCGTCAGCCTGCGGTCGCGCAGCAGGTCCATCACGCTGTGGCCCGAGGGCCGGTGCTGCGGGTTGGCATGGCGCACGAGGTCGCCGCGCTTCCAGAAGGTGACGCCGAGGGCCAGCGCCGCGAACGCGGCCATCACCGCGAAGGCGCGCACCTCGCCCAGCCCGTCGATCGAGAACCCGGCCACAAGCGGTCCCAGCGAGCCCGACACCGAGAACCCCAGCGCCAGCCAGGAAAAATTCGCCGCCCGGTCCTCGGGCTTGCCGTAGGCGCCGACGAGGTTGTTGGCAATCATGTGCGAGAGCATGAAGCCACAGCCGATCATGGTCGCCGCCACGAACAGCGCAGGCAGGCCGGGCGCGAGGAACGGCAGCAGCACGCCGCAGAACAACAGGCCATTGCCCCAAAGGAGCGGCAGGCGCGGCCCGATGCGGTCGATGAGGCGGCCGGCGGGGACCGACAGCAGCATGGGCAGCAGCGCGTAGAGCGACATCAGCACGCCGACCGTGAAGGGCGAGGCCTGCAGCTTCAGCGCATAGAGCGAAACCGTCATGCGGCTGCTGGTGAACGCGACGTGCGCAAGGATCGTCAGCAGGATGATGAAGCCGAATCGCATGGCTCAGTCCCCCGTCGCGGCAGCGGGCGTGCGGCCGCTCTTCCAGGTCACCATCGCCACGCCGAGGCAGGTGACCGCGATGCCGGCGACCGACAGCGCGCTCGGCACCACGCCGAACATGGGGTACTCCAGCGCCACCGCGAGG
>JAFEDL010000123.1:6914-17056 GCA_018241645.1 Pseudomonadota bacterium | reverse complement strand
ATGCCGGAGTCCTTCCAGGCCTGGATCCCGGCCGCCATCCCGTAGTGGATGAACGTGTCCATCCTGCGCGCTTCCTTCGCGGACAGGTAGTCGTTCACGTCGAACCCCTTCACCTCGCCTGCGATCTGGCAGGAGAGGCGCGAAGGATCGAATCGGGTGACGCGGGTGATGCCGGACTTGCCGGCGACCAGGTTATCCCAGGCTTGCTGGACCGTGCTTCCGACCGGACTGATGACCCCCAGTCCCGTCACTACCACTCTGCGGCGTGTCAATCTGGCTCCGTGGGCTGTGTGCTTCGGGTCAGGCCTTCTGGCGCGCCTGGACGAAATTGATGGCCTGCTGGACCGTGGTGATCTTCTCGGCCTCTTCGTCGGGGATTTCGGTCTCGAATTCCTCCTCGAGCGCCATGACGAGCTCCACCGTATCCAGCGAATCCGCGCCGAGGTCGTCGACGAACGAGGATTCGTTCTTGATTTCGGCTTCGTTGACGCCCAGCTGCTCGGCGATGATTTTTCTTACTCGTTGTTCGATGTTATCCATGTCCTGCTCCTTCCCAGTTGGGCCAAGCTTAAGCGTGCCATTTTACCAAAACGGCCGGAATCGGCCGAAAACAAATCTGCGCCGGCATCTACGCCATGTACATGCCGCCGTTTACATGCAGGACCGTACCTGTGATATAGCCCGCCGCCGGGCTCGCCAGGAAACCCACGGCGGCGGCGACGTCCTCGGGCGCGCCCAGGCGCGCCAGGGGGATCTGGCCCAGCAGCGCCGTGCGCTGCTCCTCGGACAGCGCGCGCGTCATGTCGGTGTCGATGAAGCCCGGCGCCACGCAATTGACCGTGATGTTGCGGCTGCCGATTTCGCGGGCGAGGGACTTCGACATCCCGACCACGCCAGCCTTGGCGGCGGCATAGTTCATCTGGCCCGGGTTGCCGGCCGCGCCGACCACGGAGGTGATGCTGATGATGCGCCCCCAGCGCGCCTTCATCATGCCGCGCAGGACGCCGCGGGAAAGCCGGAACACCGAGCGCAGGTTCGTCTCGATCACCTCGTCCCACTCCTCGTCCTTCATGCGCAGCCCGAGGTTGTCACGGACCACCGCGGCGTTGTTGACAAGGATGGCGATGTCGCCGAACTCCTTGGCAATGGCGCCGATCAGCGCGTCGCACTGCGCCGTGTCGCGCACGTCCAGGACCTTGCCCGCGCCGGTGTGACCGGCCGCGGCCAGGGCCGCGCCGATCGCCTGCGCGCCGGCTTCGCTGGTGGCGGTCCCGATCACGGTGGCGGACTCCTGCGCGAGCGCCATCGCAATCGCCCGGCCGATGCCGCGCGAGGCGCCGGTCACCAGCGCAACCTTGCCCTGCAGCGCGTTCATGCCGCCCTCACTGTGGCGAGCACCTGCTCGAGCGAAGCGCGGTCGGCGAGCGCAAAACCCTGCAGGTTGCCGTTGATGCGCTTGGTGAGGCCGGCGAGGACCTTGCCCGGGCCGCATTCCACGACATGCGTCACCCCCATGTCGGCCATGCGGTTGATGACCTCCACCCAACGCACTGGCGAGGCCGCCTGGCGTACCAGCGCGTCCTTGATCGCGGCGGGGTCCGTCTCGATGCCCACGTCCACGTTGTTGATGACCGGCACATGGGGCGCGTGGACTTCCACGCCGCCGAGGTAGGCCTTGAGCGCATCGGCCGCGGGCTGCATCAGGCTCGAATGGAACGGGGCGCTGACCGGCAGCGGCAGGGCGCGTTTGGCGCCCCTTGCCTTGCAGCTCTCCATCGCGCGGGCCACGGCGTCCCTGCTGCCGGCGATCACGACCTGGCCTGGACCGTTGAAATTCACGGCCTGCACGACTTCCCCTTGCGCCGCTTCCGCGCATGCCGCGCGCACCGACTCGTCGTCGAGGTTGAGGATGGCCGCCATGGCGCCCTGCCCGGCCGGCACCGCCTTTTGCATGGCTTCGGCGCGATGCCGGACCAGGGGCAGGCAATCGCCGAACGAAATCGCTCCCGCCGCAACCAGGGCCGTGTATTCGCCGAGGCTGTGGCCCGCGACGACTGCGGGCCTCGGGCCGCCGAGCGCGATCCAGGCGCGGTACGCGGCATACCCGGCGGTCACCATGGCGGGCTGGGTGTTCACCGTCAGGCCGAGGGCGTCGGCCGGGCCTTCGTCGAGCAGGTGGATGAATTCGGGCCCCAGCACCGCCGCCGCCTCGCTGCGGACCGACTCGACGTCCGCCAGCCCCTCGTAGGCGCGCACCATGCCTACGGACTGCGAGCCCTGTCCGGGAAACACCATTGCAAGCTTCATCAACCGAATTCCTCCTAAAAGGTCGCGTACACCGCGCCCCAGGTAAACCCGCCGCCTACGCCTTCCATCAGCAGCCGGTGGCCCGCCTTGATCCGCCCGGCGCGCACATATTCGTCAAGGGCGAGCGGTATGGAGGCCGCCGAGGTGTTGCCGTGGTGGTCGACCGTCACGACCAGCTTTTCGGGCGGGATGCCGAGCTTGCGCGCGGTTGCGTCGAGGATGCGCACGTTCGCCTGGTGCAGCACCAGCCAGTCCACGTCGCCGATGCCCGCGCCCGCGGCGGCGAGCGCCTCGCGCCCGACTTCGTCGAGGACCTTCACCGCGAACTTGAACACCTGGTTGCCGACCATCTGCAGGAACGGCGAACCGATGATCTTCCCCCCGCTCACGTTCCCCGGCACCGAGAGCATTCCCGAATGGCGGCCGTCCGCGCGCAGCACGCTCGAGTGGATGCCGGGAGCGTCCGACGCGCGCAGCACGACCGCGCCCGCGCCGTCGCCGAACAGCACGCAGGTGCCGCGGTCGTTCCAGTCAAGGATGCGGGAGAACACCTCGGCACCGACCACGAGGGCGCACTTGTGCTGGCCGGACTTGATGAACTTGTCCGCAATCGACAGGGCATATACGAACCCGCTGCACACAGCCTGCACGTCGAACGCGGCGCAGTCCTTCGAGCCGAGCTTTGCCTGCAGCAGGCATGCCGTGCTCGGGAAGATGAAGTCCGGCGTGGAGGTCGCGACGATGATCAGGTCGATGTCCTCTGGCCGCGCGCCGGCGGCCTGCAGGGCGGCCTTGCCTGCTTCCAGGGCGAGGTCGCTCGATCCCTGGGATTCGTCCGCGATGTGGCGCTGCGCAATGCCCGTGCGCTCGCGGATCCAGGCGTCGCTGGTCTCGAGCCGTTCGGAGAATTCGTCGTTGGTGACGATCCTGGGCGGAAGGTAGCTTCCGGTGCCGGCGATGCGCGAGTGGATCATTCAGGCGGGTTTGGGCGGGGGCAGCAGGGCCATGCGTTGCGAGATGCGCTGGGGGACTCCGTTTTTCACTTCTTCTACAGCGCGTTGCAGCGCCTGCTCGAATGCGAACGCATCGGCCGAGCCATGGCTCTTGATCACGATGCCCTTCAGCCCGAGGAGGCTGGCGCCATTATAGCGCCGGTGGTCCATGCGCCTGCGAAACGCGCCGATGACGGGCAGCGCCACCAGGGCGGCCAGCCGGGAGTACGCCGAGCGCTTGAACTCCTCCCGCAGCGCCGCGATGATCATCTGGGCGACGCCTTCGGAGCTCTTGAGCGCGACGTTGCCGACGAACCCGTCGCAGACGACCACGTCCGTGGTGCCCTTGTAGATGTCGTCGCCCTCCACGTTGCCGAAGAAATTGAGGCCGCTTGCGCGCAGCAGCTCGGCCGCCTGCTTCACCACGTCGTTGCCCTTGATGTCCTCGACGCCGATGTTGAGCAGCCCCACCGACGGGTTCTCGGCGTGCTCCACCGCCGCGACGAGGCATGCGCCCATGATGCCGAACTGCAGGAGGTGCTCCGGCCCGCAGTCGACGTTGGCGCCCAGGTCGAGGACGTAGACGCGGCCGCGCATCGTAGGCAGCACGCTGCAGATGGCCGGCCGGTCGATTCCGGGCAGCGTCTTCAGCACGAAGCGGGAAACCGCCATCAGCGCGCCGGTGTTGCCGGCGCTGACGCAGGCGTGGGCTTCGCCCGATTTCACGAGGTTGACCGCCACTCGCATCGACGAGTCCTTCTTGCCGCGCAGCGCGGTCGCGGCGGATTCGTCCATCGTCACCACCTGGGATGCATGGTGCACGCGCAAGCGCGGGCCCGCGGCCGCTCCGCGGGTGCGGAGCTCGGCTTCGATCGCGTCCTGGAGGCCGACCAGAACAAGGTCGACGCCGGGGACGCCTTTCTGGAACTCGAGCGCAGCCGGTACGGTTACGTGGGGGCCGTGGTCGCCCCCCATGCAATCGACGGCAACCGTGATGTCCATGCCGGGTATCGGCCGGTCGCGCGAGGGGCGTCCGGCGGACAGCAAAAAGCGTTAGTCGCCCTTGCCTTTGGTGACTTTCTTGCCGCGATAGAAGCCGGTCGGGCTGATGTGGTGGCGCAGGTGCACCTCACCGGTGGTCGGTTCGACCGCGAGCGACGGGTTGGTGAGGAAGTCGTGGGCGCGGTGCATGCCGCGCTTGGACGGGGACTTCTTGTTCTGCTGGACTGCCATGGTGAAACTCCTTTCGTTCAATTCCCGGCGCGGCCGCCCCGTTTGAGCAGCCCGCGCAAATCTGCAAATGGCGATGCCTTGTCCTCGCCCTTTCTGCCGTCCGTGCCCGAGCAGTGCCCGTGCCGCGGCGCAAAGGGGATCGCAAGAAGAATTTCGTCCTCCAGCAATGCCCCGACTGCCATTTCCTTGCCCCCCACTATGCGGTCCGGACCGTCCGGTTCAACCGGCTGGGCCTCGATTTCCGCCTCGTTCCTGGCCAGCACCAGCGTCGAGTCCACCTCCAGCGGGAACTCCAGCGCGCCGAGGCAACGCTGGCAGGTCAGCTGGAGGCTGCCCTTCGCCTTCAATCGCAAGGCGGGCCGGCCCTGGTCGTCCGTGGTTCCCTGCACCCAATACTCGAGCTCGCCTTCCGGCGAGTTCAGCAGGTCCTGCAGGCGACCGAACCCCGCAACCGCACTCGTGCCGTGAAGTTCCCCCCTTGCCGCAGCAAACGGGAACCCATCGATCAATGGAAAGCGTCGTGTAGGTTGAGCCCGCATCACTGCTGGTGCTGCAAAAACGCGAGATGATATCATCCAAGAAAAACCTTGTCAAAACAAAGCTATGTCTCTATCCACAGCGGAAACCCGCCAGCTGGTGCTGGCCTCCACCTCGCCGTACCGCCGCGAACTGCTCGGCCGGCTGGGCCTGCCCTTCGAATGCGCCCGGCCGGAGACCGACGAAACCCCCCTTGCCGGCGAGGGATTTGCCCAAACCGCGCTGCGCCTGGCCGCCGCCAAGGCCCGCGCCGTGCAAGGGGCCTGGCCCGACGCCCTGATCATCGGCTCGGACCAGGTGGCTTACTGCGACGGACGGCGGCTCGACAAGCCCGGCAACCATGAGAATGCGGTGGCGCAGCTGACTTTCCTGGCGGGGCGCGTCGCATCCTTCGACACTGCGGTCTGCGTTTTCGACAGCCGCTCAGGGCGCGCCGAGACCCGGGTCGTGCCCTGCAAGGTCCATTTCAGGCAAAGCGACCCGGCCAGGATCGAGGCCTACCTGCGCAGGGAGCAGCCCTACGACTGTGCGGGCAGCGCGAAGGCGGAAGGCCTCGGCATAGCCCTGATCGCCCGCATCGAAACCGACGACCCGACCTCCCTGATCGGCCTGCCGCTGATTGCGCTGACCGACCTGCTCGGCGCTTTCGGCCTCAGCCCGGTCTGACGGCTCAGCGCACCACGCCGGCGGAACTGCGCAGCGCCAGGTCGGCCAGTGCGCCCGCGGCCCCCGCACCCAGGCGCCGGGCGAACTTCTCGGCGAGGTTCTCCTTCTGGGAGTAGTCGACGATGTCCTCGGCCTTGATGACCTCGCGTGCCACGTAGTCGAGGCTGCCGAAACCGTCGGCCAGGCCCAGGTCCACGCTCTTCTGCCCCGTCCAGACCAGCCCGCTGAACAGTTCGGGCGACTCCTTCAGGCGCTTGCCGCGGCCCTCGCGCACCACGCTGATGAACTGCTGGTGGATTTCGCCGAGCATGGTCAGCGCGTGCGCCTTCTGCCTTTCGTCCACCGGGAGGAACGGGTCCAGGAACCCCTTGTTCTCGCCTGCGGTCAGCAGGCGCCGCTCCACGCCGATCTTGTCCATGAGGCCGGTCACGCCCCACCCGTCCATCCGCACGCCGATCGACCCGACAAGGCTCGACTTGTTGACGTAGATGCGATCGGCGCCGGCGGCCACGAAGTACCCGCCCGAGGCGCAGATGTCCTCGACCACCACGTACAGGGGGATGGCAGGGTACTTGAGCCGCAGCCGGCGCATCTCGTCATAGATGTTCTGCGACTGCACCGGGCTGCCGCCGGGACTGTTGATGCGCACCACCACGCCCTGCGTGTTGCTGTCCTTGAAGGCGGCCTGCAGCGCGGCGTTGACGCGCTCGGCGCTCGCGTCCGTGCCGGGACCGATGATCCCGCTCACCTCCACAAGGGCCGTGTGCTTGCCATCGGTCATGCTCTCGGTCCTGCTGCGCCAGTCGATGGCGAACACGAGGAACAGGGTCACATAGGTGAACGTGAGGAGCTTGAAGAAGATCCCCCAGCGCCGCGCGCTGCGCTGCTCCTTGATGCCCGCAAGCGCGATCTTCTCGAGCACCTCGCGCTCCCATTGCCCGCCGTTCTCAGCCATTGCCTGGATCCTCTAACACGATGAAGCCGTCGCGCTCGGCGACGGCCAGTTTGACGAGCGGCCCGCCGGAACAGGGTCCGCCGAGGCATTTCCCGGTCGAGGCCGAATACACGGCCCCGTGCGTCGAGCATATCAAATCGCGCCCTTCCGCATCGAAGAAGACACCGGGTTGCCAGTCGAGTTCCATGGCGATGTGCGAGCACCGGTTCAGGTAGGCATGGACGCGGCCATCGTGGCGCACCACGAACGCCGCCGCGGTCTCGCCCCGGTAGGAGGCTTCGAAGCGCACTCCCCGCCCCGACTCCTCGAGGTCGGCCGACGCGCAGATCACCCGTGCTTCGCGAGCCATGCGCCCAGTTCCTCGACGGTTCCGACCACGCCTTTGGGCGAGCGGGCGCGCAGCTGGTCTTCGGGGTGGGCGCCGTACGTGACCGCCACGGCGTCGACCGCGGCGTTGGCCGCCATGTCCAGGTCGTGGGAGGTGTCCCCGATCATGAGCAATTCGTCCGGCTTGCGCGCGAGCTCCCCCATCAGCTCAAGCAGCATCGCGGGATCGGGCTTGGAGCGCGTTTCGTCCGCGCAGCGGGTGGCCGAAAAATGTTTTCCCAGCCCCGAGGCCTTTAGCGCGCGGTCAAGGCCTTTCCTGCTTTTCCCGGTGGCGACGGCCAGCGAATAGCCGGCGTTTTCGAGGTCGGCAAGCAGTTCCGGCACCCCTGGGAACAGGTCCATGCCCTCCTCCCGCGCAAGGAAGTGCTTGCGATAGCGCTCGGCGAACTCGGCATAGCTCTTCTCGGGCAGGTCGGGCACCGCGTGACGCAGCGCGTCCATTAGGCCGAGGCCGATCACGTGGCTAGCTCGTTCCCGGGAAGGGACCTCGAGGCCCATTTCGCGACTGGCTTCCTGGATGCTTGCGGCGATGCCGCTGGCCGAATCCAGCAACGTGCCGTCCCAGTCGAACACGATCAGGGAATAGCGGGCGTCAGGCTTGGTCTTGGCTTGCGGCATTGATCCGTGTATCCAGGAAGCGTTGCATTTCGGCCGGCAACGGGGCCTCGAATTCGAGCGGCTGGCCGGTCAGCGGGTGCGTCAATGATAGCCGCCGCGCGTGAAGGAACAGCCGCTTGACACCCTGCTTGGCCAGTACCCGGTTGAGGTCGAAGTCGCCGTACTTGTCGTCGCCGAGGATCGGGTGCCCGATATGGGCGGCATGGACGCGGATCTGGTGCGTGCGGCCGGTCATCAGCCGGATATCGAGCAGCGTGGCCGAGTCGCCTGCGGCCGCCGGTGTGAACAGGCTGACAGCCTGCTGGCCGTCGTCCCGCGCGCTGACCCGGCGCTCGCCTTCCGCAGTCACGTACTTGTGCAGCGGGACGTCGACCTTCCGGGCGCCGCCCTTCCAGCGGCCCTTGACGATGGCTTGGTAGTCCTTGCGGATCTCGCCCTCCCGCAGCATGCGGTGCAGCTCCACCAGCGCGCTGCGCTTCTTGCCCACGATGAGCAACCCCGAGGTGTCGCGATCCAGGCGGTGGGCGAGCTCCAGGAACTTGGCGCGGGGGCGCTCGGCCCGCAGCGATTCGATGACCCCGAAACTGATCCCGCTTCCGCCATGCACCGCCACGCCCGAAGGCTTGTCGATCACGATCAGGGCGTCGTCCTCGTACACGACCGGGAGGGCAAGGGATTTGGCCTGCGGGCGGGCGTCCGGGGCGGCGACCCGGATGGGGGGCACCCGGACGCGGTCCCCGTCCGCGAGGCGGTAATCCTGCCTGACCCGCCCGCTGTTGACCCGGACCTCCCCGCTGCGCAGGATCCGGTACACGTGGCTTTTGGGCACGCCCTTGAGGGTGCGGATGAGGAAATTGTCGATTCTCTGGCCGACGCTTTCCTCCCCGACTTCAAGCAGGGTCGCCCGAGCTTTACTTAACTCGTTCATTTTGCATATAATTGGGCGCTTGCTTTGAGTTGCGAGGCACGGTCCGAAGAAGTCGGCCGGCGATCCGCCGAGTCCGGGACCATTTACCCGCCTCCTGTCCGGCCTAGGCCGGGCCCGAAGCAACTGGTCAAATTCGCTCACCGGAAGTAGCGATAGTACTTGAAAGCGCACACAGAGAGTCTGACTCCTAGGAACCTCGCCGCGCCCCGCTACGAAGCGGAGCGCCACGATCCCGGCTTGCAGCCGGTATTTCGTCCACTACGACGATCCTGTCGAATCTTCGAAATAGGCAATCACAGCTTACCGAGCTAACGAAACGCTGACCGTCGGTTCACGGACTCTCCTGCGGCGCAGGAGAACAACAAGTGAAGCGCATGCTATTCAACGCGACGCAGCAGGAGGAACTGCGCGTCGCCATCGTCGATGGCCAAAAACTCATCGACCTCGATATCGAGTCTGCAGCAAGGGAACAACGCAAGAGCAACATCTACAAGGGCGTCATCACCCGCATCGAGCCCAGCCTCGAGGCCGCTTTCGTCGATTACGGCGAGGAGCGGCACGGATTCCTGCCGTTCAAGGAAGTGGCCAAGAGCTACTTCCGGCAGGACGCCGACGTAGGCAAGGCCCGCATCCAGGACGCCCTCAAGGAAGGCCAGGAGCTCATCGTCCAGGTCGAGAAGGACGAGCGCGGCAACAAGGGCGCGGCCCTCACCACCTTCATCAGCCTCGCCGGACGCTACCTCGTCCTGATGCCGAACAACCCCCGCGGCGGCGGCGTCTCGCGCCGCGTCGAGGGCGAGGACCGCGACGAGTTGCGCGCCCTCATCGACCAGCTCGAAGTGCCCCAGGGCATGAGCGTCATCGCGCGCACGGCCGGCATCGGCCGCACGATCGAGGAGCTCAAGTGGGACATGGGCTACCTCATGCAGCTGTGGGGCGCCATCGAGCAGGCGGCCAACGACCGCACGCCGGGCGAGGACGGGCGCTACCGTCCGAAGCCCTTCCTGATCTACCTCGAGTCGAGCCTGGTGATCCGCGCAATCCGCGATTACTTCCAGCCCGACATCGGCGAGATCCTCATCGACACCGAGGAAATCTACGAGCAGGCCCAGGCCTTCATGCAGACCGTGATGCCGGGCAACGTGCACAAGGTCAAGCTGTACCGCGACGACGTGCCGCTCTTCTCGCGCTTCCAGATCGAGCACCAGATCGAGTCGGCGTTCTCCCGCCAGGTTAGCCTGCCCTCAGGCGGCGCGGTCGTCATCGACCACACGGAAGCGCTCGTTTCCATCGACGTGAACTCGGCCCGCGCCACCAAGGGCCATGACATCGAGGAAACGGCCCTGCGCACCAACCTCGAGGCGGCCGACGAAGTGGCCCGCCAGCTGCGGCTGCGCGACCTCGGCGGCCTGATCGTCATCGACTTCATCGACATGGAGTCGATGAAGAACCAGCGGGAGGTCGAGAACCGCCTGCGCGAAGCGCTGCATTACGACCGCGCCCGCGTGCAGACCGGCAA
>JAFEDL010000123.1:1801-6904 GCA_018241645.1 Pseudomonadota bacterium | reverse complement strand
TCGCTCGGCGAGACCAGCCACATCACCTGCCCGCGCTGCGGCGGTACCGGCCATATCCGCGGCATCGAGTCCACGGCGCTGCACGTCCTGCGCATCCTGCAGGAAGAGGCCATGAAGGAGAACACCGGCGCCGTGCACGTGCAGGTCCCGGTGGACGTCGCGACGTTCCTCCTCAACGAGAAGCGCAGCGAGATCCAGAAGCTGGAGACCCGCCTCAAGGTCAACATCCTGCTGATCCCCAACATCCACCTCGAGACGCCGCACTACTCGATCAACCGCCTGCGCCACGACGAGCTGAACGAGATGGACCACGTCCCGGCCAGCTTCGAGATGGTCAAGGAGCCGGACGAGGAGAAGGATGCGGCCGCAGCGGCGGCCGAGCCGCCCAAGCCACGCCAGGAAGCCGCCGTGAAGGCCATCGTGCCCGACCAGCCGGCACCCAACATGCCCGAGCCGGCCGAGCGAGCGCCCGTGGAGCAGCGTGCCGCCCGCCCGCCGCGCGAGGAAAACCGCGATCGCACCCGCCAGCCCCAGGCACCGGCGGCCCAGGCCCCCGCCGCCAGCGGCGAGCGTCCCGGGATCATTGGCCGCATCTTCGGTTGGTTCAAGCAGGACGCCACCCCGGCGCAGCCCGCCGTTCCGGCGTCTGCCCAGGCGACGACCCAGCCCGCAGCCCAGCCCGGTTCACAGCCCCGCCGCGACCAGCAGCGTGGTGAACGCGGCGAACGCGGCGAGCGTGGTGACCGCGGCGGACGCGACCGCAATCGCGGTGGCCGTGATCGCAACCGCTCAGGCGGGGGTCGCGAGGACCGCCCGCAGGAACAGCGCGGAGAGCGCCCGCAGGAAGGGCGCGGAGAACAGCGCCCGCCGCGAGGCGATCGTCCCCCGCGCGAGCCGCGCCCTGAAGGCGGCAACGGTGGCGGCGGAGACCGCCAGGGTGCGCGCCGCGACATGGACCAGCAACGCCGCGACCAGCAGCAGGGCCGCCCGCCGCGCGAGCCCCGCGAGCCGAGGGAACCGCGCGAACCCCGCGCTGACCAGCCGCCGCGTGAGCCGCGTGCCGACCAGCAGCCTCGCGAACCGCGCCCCCCGATGCAGGAAGGCGAGGAAGGCGAACGCCGTGGCCGCCGCAACCGCAGGGGCGGACGCGACCGCGGCCCGCGCGAAGGCGGGCGCGAAGGCGTGCCTGCCGAGCAGCGCGCCGAGCAACCGGCTGAAGCCCAGTCCGCCGCTCATCCGCAAGCCGGGTTCCCGTCGATGGAACAGCAGCCCGTAGTCACCACGGCAATCACGTCGCCGGCGCCTACTGCGGTGGAGGTCTACACCCCCGCCCCGCTGCCCGTGGCGATTGAACAGCCGAAGGCACAGGCTTTCACCGCCGATACCCATGCGCCCGACCCGGTCGCCGCTGTCCCGGTCCCGGCGCAGGCAGCTCCGGCTGAACCGCCGGCGCCTGCACCTGTAGCGCAACCGGCGGAGAAGCCGGCGTCGGTCGTGACTGCCCGGCCGGAAGCACCGAAGGTCGATGCCAAGGAAGTGCTGTCCGGCGCAGGCCTGGTGATGATCGAGACCGACCCGTCGCGTGCGAAGTCCTATGTGCTGGAGGAAGCGCCGGTCCAGCTCGGACGCCCGCGTCGCGAGCGCCCGAAGCAGGCGCCCGAGGAACTCAAGCAGGTGGAAACGAAGAGCTAGGCCGGAAGAGGGGCTCTGCCCCTCTGCCGGCTTAACCCTGGTTTTTCGGCCTTTCCGGCAGGCGCAATTCGCGGAGCATCACGCCGAGCAATCCGCGAGCTGCGTCCTCCACCATGTCCAGCACATGGTCGAACCCCCGTTCCCCGCCGTAATAGGGGTCGGGGACCTCGGCCTCCTCGCGCAGCGGTGCGTATTCCAGCAGCAGCCGCAGCTTGTGCGCATGCTCCTTGGGACACACCCGGCGCAGCGTTTCGAGGTTCTTGCGGTCCATGACCAGGATCAGGTCGAAGTCGGTGAAGTCCGAGGCCCGTACCTGCCTCGCCCGCAGTCCCGACAGGTCGTAGCCGCGCCGCTGCGCGTGCAACTGCGCGCGCGCATCGGGCGGTGCGCCTTCGTGATAGTCGTGCGTGCCGGCAGAATCGATCCGGATCGCATCCTTCAGCCCGGCTTCCTCGACCATGCGGCGGAATACGCCTTCGGCCGTGGGCGAGCGGCAGATGTTGCCCATGCAAACGAACAACACCGCAGCCATGCTCAATCCGAGGCTGTTTCAACGCCGAACACGCGCTTCCTCAGCTCATGCAGCTGGTCGCGGGCCTCGGCGGCTTTCTCGAACTCCAGGTTGCGCGCGTGCGCGACCATTTCCTTCTCGAGCCGCCGGATCTCGCGCGCAAGCTCCTTCTCGCTCATGCGCTCGTAGCGCGCCTCGTCCTTGGCCGCCCGCAGGGTGGCCTGCGCCTCGTCGGCGTCGTATACGCCGTCGATCAGGTCGCGGATGCGCTTGGAGATGCCCTTGGGCTCGATGCCGTGCGCGAGGTTGTGCGCAATCTGCTTGTTGCGGCGGCGCTCGGTCTCGCCCATAGCCGCCTTCATCGAATCCGTGATCTTGTCGGCGTAAAGGATGGCCGCGCCGTTGATGTGCCGGGCGGCGCGCCCGATCGTCTGGATCAGGGACCGCTCCGAGCGGAGGAACCCCTCCTTGTCCGCGTCGAGTATCGCCACCAGCGACACTTCCGGGAGGTCGAGGCCCTCGCGCAGGAGGTTGATGCCCACCAGCACGTCGAACTCCCCCAGGCGCAGGTCGCGGATGATCTCGGCGCGTTCCACGGTGTCGACCTCCGAGTGGAGGTAGCGAACCTTCACGCCGTGGTCGGCGAGGTACTCGGTAAGGTCTTCGGCCATGCGCTTGGTGAGCGTCGTGATCAGCACGCGCTCGTTCTTCTTCACGCGCAGGTTCAGCTCCGAGAGCACGTCGTCCACCTGGTTGATGGCCGGGCGCACCTCCACCTGCGGGTCCACCAGTCCCGTGGGGCGCACCACCTGCTCCACCACCTGGCCCGAATGCTCGCGCTCGTAATTGGCGGGCGTGGCCGACACGAACACGGTCTGGCGCACGATCTTCTCGAACTCGTCGAAACGCAACGGCCGGTTGTCCAGGGCAGAAGGCAGGCGAAAGCCGTACTCGACGAGGTTTTCCTTGCGCGAGCGATCGCCCTTGTACATGCCGCCGAGCTGGCCGATGGTGACATGGCTTTCATCGATGACCATCAGGGCGTCGTGCGGCAGGTAGTCGATCAGCGTGGGCGGCGGCTCCCCGGCCTTGCGGCCCGAGAGGTGGCGCGAGTAGTTCTCGATGCCCTTGCAGAAGCCCAGCTCGTTCAGCATCTCGAGGTCGAAGCGGGTGCGCTGCTCGATGCGCTGCGCCTCGACCAGGCGCGTCGCGTCGAGGAAATACTTGATGCGCTCGGCCAGCTCGAGCTTGATGGCCTCGACCGCCTTCAGCGTCGTCGCACGCGGCGTCACGTAATGGCTCGACGGGTACACCGTGAAGCGCGAAAGGCCGTGCAGCGTATGCCCCGTAAGCGGGTCGAACAGGGTGAGCGACTCGATCTCGTCGTCGAAGAGCGAGATGCGCACCGCATGCTCGGCATGCTCGGCCGGGAAAACGTCGATGACGTCGCCGCGCACCCGGAAGGTGCCCCGGCGGAAATCCATCTCGTTGCGGTCGTACTGCATGGTCGCGAGGCGCTGGATCACGTCGCGCTGGGAGTACTTCTCCCCCGTGCGCAGGTGAAGGATCATGTTGTGGTACTCGGACGGGTCGCCGATGCCGTAGATTGCCGAGACGGTCGCTACGATCACGACGTCGCGGCGTTCCATCAGGGACTTGGTCGCCGACAGGCGCATCTGCTCGATATGCTCGTTGATCGACGAGTCCTTCTCGATGAAGAGATCCCTCGCCGGCACGTAGGCTTCCGGCTGGTAGTAGTCGTAATACGAGACGAAGTATTCGACCGAGTTCTCCGGAAAGAACTCGCGCATCTCGGAATACAGCTGCGCGGCAAGCGTCTTGTTGGGCGCGAGGACCATCGCCGGCCGCCCCAGTTGCGCGATCACGTTGGCCATGGTGTAGGTCTTGCCTGAGCCCGTTACACCCAGCAGTGTCTGGAATGCCAGGCCGTCGTTCACGCCTTCGATCAGCTTCCCGATCGCCTGCGGCTGGTCGCCGGCGGGCGGGTACGGCTGGTTCAGCCGGAACGGGCTGCCCGGGTAGGTGACGAAGTTCTGCACGTCCGGCGGGGGGATCGGGACGTCCCGCACTGGGAGCACGAGGGGCAGGCTGGCCATGGGTCCTGGGCGCGAAAAAACGCCTATTGTCCCATGCAGGCGCCACCGCATGCCAGATTCCCGCCACTCCACGGTAAAATGGCGGCTCTTCCATAACCTTGATGATCATGACCGCCTCCCTGCTTGCCCGCGTCGAAATGGCGCCCCGCGACCCGATCCTTGGCCTCACCGAGCAGTACAACGCCGACAAGAATCCCAAGAAGGTGAACCTCGGCATCGGCGTGTACACGGACGAAAACGGCAAGGTGCCCCTGCTGGAGTGCGTGCGTACGGCGGAGACCCAGCTCCTGGCTCAGGCGGCGCCCCACAGCTACCTGCCCATCGACGGGCTCGCCGCCTATGACCGGGCCGTGCAGTCGCTGGTGTTCGGCGCCGACTCGGCGGTCGTCAAGGACGGCCGCACCATCACCGTCCAGGCGCTGGGCGGTACGGGCGGCCTCAAGGTGGGGGCCGATTTCCTGCACATGGTGTCCCCCGGCGCCGGGGTCTGGATCAGCGACCCGAGCTGGGAAAACCACCGGGCCCTGTTCGAGATCGCCGGCTTCAAGGTGCAGACCTACCCCTACTACGACGCCAAGACCCACGGCGTGGACTTTCCGGCCATGCTGGAGGGGCTGAAGAAGCTGCCGGCGGGCTCGATCGCCGTGCTGCATGCCTGCTGCCACAACCCGACCGGGGTGGACCTGACGCCTGACCAGTGGACCTCGGTCATCGAAGTGGTGGGCTCGCGCGACCTGGTGCCTTTCCTCGACATCGCCTACCAGGGCTTCGGCGACGGCATCG
>JAFEDL010000123.1:0-1722 GCA_018241645.1 Pseudomonadota bacterium | reverse complement strand
GCCCTGAGCATCGTTACCCGCAGCGCAGAGGAAGCCGCGCGCGTGCTGAGCCAGGTGAAGCGCCTCGTGCGCACAAACTACTCCAACCCGCCTTCCCACGGCGGGCACGTGATCGCGAAGGTGCTGACTACGCCGGACCTGCGCGCCCTTTGGGAGAAGGAACTTGCCGCCATGCGCGACCGGATCCGCAAGATGCGCGCCCTGCTGGTGGAGAAGATCCACGCCCGGGTGCCCGGGGCGGATTTCAGCTTCATCCTGCGGCAGAAGGGCATGTTCTCCTACTCCGGACTTACCAGGGAGCAGGTCGTGCGCATGCGCGAGGAGTTCGGCGTCTACGCCATCGAAAGCGGCCGGATCTGCGTGGCGGCCCTGAACACCGGGAACATCGACTACGCCGCGGATGCAGTGGCGAAAGTCATCCGCTAGGACGGGAAGGATTGCCCGGAGCCCCAAAATTTCGTAAAATGCCGGGCTTCACAATTCCTCGATAGCTCAGCGGTAGAGCGTCGGACTGTTAATCCGCAGGTCCCTGGTTCGATCCCAGGTCGAGGAGCCAAGTATTACAAGGGCTTAGTCGCAAGACTAGGCCCTTTTTGTTTGGACCCGCCGACCGCGGTCTACCCGCCCTGCAGGCTCGTCAGCTCGCGCAACACTTCGTCCGGCTGCGGCAGGACTCCGGCCGGGTACACATGGAAGGCGCGAACCACGCCCTGCGGATCGATGATGGTCACCGAGCGCAGCGGGAACCCGCCCTCCGGATTGAAGATTCCCAGCGCCTGACTGGCCTTGCCGTGGGGATGGAAGTCCGAGAGCAGCGGATGGCCGATGCCGCCCATGCTTTGCGCCCAGACTTTCAGCGAGGGAATGGTGTCGCAAGACAGCCCCAGCAGCTGGGCGCCCTTTTCTTCATATTGCTTCAACGCACGGTTGAAGTTCGAGGTCTGGTTGCTTCATCCGCCTGTGAACGCGAACGGATAAGCAGAAATGACGACCCACTTCGAGCCGCGATACTGGCTGAGCGAGACTTCGCTGCCGTCATGGGACTTGAGCTTGAATTCCGGGGCTGCTTTGCCGACTTCCGCCATGGTCTGCTCCTCGCTGCAAGTAATATGCTCCATGCAGGATACCGAATCTGCCGCTCGGTTGCACGGCTCGCAGGGCGGGGCCGGCACGAGGTATGCTGTTTCATCTGCCCGGAGGTACCGCCACCATGCTGCTGCGTTCGCTCGCTGTTTCCAGAAGTGAATTCGAAGCCGGCACCGGCTGGCAACTGAAGCCCGAAGGCGCCTGCCAGGGCGACGTGTGCATTCCGCTGTCCCAGCCGCCCCGCGATCCGGTCGACGTCGCGCAACTGGCCAAGGACATGGGCATGCCCTTGGCAGCGGCGCCGGAGCACGGGCTCTGGGCGCTGGGCCCGGCCTCGATTGGTTCCCGGGCGCTGGTCAGCGCAGAGGCCCCGGACCTGCGCCTTCCGGACCTCGACGGCCGGGAATTCCGCCTCTCCAGCTTGCGCGGAAGAAAGGTCCTGCTCTACGCCTGGGCACCGTACTGAGGCTGCTCCCGGGACCTGCCCGTGTGGCAGGCATTGCGCGACGAGCTCCACCCCAAGGGCTTCGAGCTCGTCACTGTCGGACTGGATACGCAGGGCGATGCCGGTTGCCGCGCCTTTATCGAGGCGGCCCGGCCCCAGCACCCTTCCCTGATCGACCGGCATCATGTGCT
>JAFEDL010000122.1:12747-17216 GCA_018241645.1 Pseudomonadota bacterium | reverse complement strand
GGCCGCGGCGGCTTGAAGCCGGCCAGCGCAAACAACCTGTACCCGGGCGCGGTCCTGGTGCGGCGCTCCAGCACGGCGCCGCGCTCGGTCAGCTGGTGGTTGAGCGGGAGTCCGGACATGTGCGCGCCGCAGACTGCAATCCGAACCGTCGCCGGCACCGGCGCCGGATGCGCCCCACCGGCAGCGGGAAGCGCAATGCCTGTTGCGCCCACACTGGAAACCAGCGCGCGCTGCGCTTCCCCCCCGAGCCGGCACAGGCCTGCATCGGTAAACGCGCGTGAAAACAGCGTGATGCCGAATGGCAGGCCATTCGCGGCGAATCCCGCCGGTACGGCAACTGCGGCGAAATCCATCAGGTTCATGAAGTTGGTGTAGGTCCCCAGCGTGCTGTTGGTGCGCACCGGGTCGGCGTTCACTTCGGCAATCGTGTATATCGTCCCCGCCGTGGGTGTGACCACCATATCCACGTCTGACCACACCGCGCCTGCTCGGCGGGTGAGTGCCTTCAGCCGGTACTGCGCGGCGAAGCACTCCGCGGCCGTGGGCGTGGCGCCGCCCGAGATGATCTGCCGGGTCACGGGGAACACAGCCCCGGGATGCGCCTCGAAGAACTCGCGTATGCCGACATAGCGCTCGGCGATCCATGGGCCCTCGTACAGCAGGCGCGCCGCCTCGCGGAACGGGGCAAAGTCGATTTCGACGCGCTTTGCGCCGAGTTGCTCGAGCTTCGACACGGCCTCGGAATACAGGCGCGCGAACTCGGCGTTGCCGAAAAACTCGAGTTGGTCCGCGCGGGGAACCCCGAGCCTGCACCCCGACAGGCTGGCCGGCAGCGTATCCCCCCCGAACGGCGCGCGGCGGGAATAGGCATCTTCCGCGTCGTACCCTTGCGCGACGCCCGTTACCGCCGCGGCATCGCCCGACGTCAGCGCGAAGATCGAAATGCAATCGAGCGACCGGCACGCGGGCACCACGCCGCGCGCGCTCAGCAGCCCGCCGGTCGGCTTCACGCCAAAAAGGTTGTTGAACGCCGCCGGCACGCGGCCCGAGCCGGCCGTATCCGTTCCCAGGGAGAAGCTCACCAGGCCCGCGGCTACCGCGACCGCCGAACCGGAGCTCGACCCGCCGGAGATGTACCCGGGATCGAAACTGTTGCCGCAGGCGCCATAGGGCGAGCGGGTGCCAACCAGTCCGGCGGCGAACTGGTCGAGATTGGTCTTGCCGATCGCAATCGCGCCGGCGTCAAGCAATGCCTGCACTACCGGCGCGCTGGCACTGGGAACATGCGCAAAATCGGGGCAGCCCGCCGTCGTCGGGTGGCCCGCCAGGTCGATGTTGTCCTTGATCGCAAACGGGATGCCGTACAAGGGCCGCCCGCCGGGGCCGGCCCGCTCCAGCTCTTCCGCGCGCCGCATCAGCGTTTCGCGCGGCAGCAGGTGGATCCAGACGTTGTCGCTGCCGCGAGAGGCTATGCGTCCGAGTATTCCCTCCACGACCTCGGACGGGCGCAGGCGCCCCTCGCGCAACCGCATGCCGAGGGTTTGGAGGTCGAGACTGTCTTCAGGCAGGAGCATGGCGGTCGCGTCGCTTGGGGCCGGGGCATCATCGTAGCGAATCCGGCCCGAACAAGCATGGCGCGTGCCATGCCGCCTATTTCTTCTTCGCCTCGTAGTCGGCGATGGCTTTCTTGAGGTCGGTGAATTCCTCGCACCCGAAGGTGCAGAGGCGATCCAGCGCGGCGAGGTGCTCCTTTGCCTTCGCCACGTTGCCTACCATCAGGAAAGCCTCGCCGATGTACTCATGCGCATTGCGATGGTTGGGGTCGATCCGCAGCGCCTCGTTGTAGTGCCTGAACACGAGGTTCATGTCCGGATTCGGGCCCTTGCGCAGGGCATACGCATAGAGGTTGTTGTAATCGGCGCTGCCCGGGTTCCGGGCGACCTCCGACTTCATGTACTCCGCGGCGCCCTGCCAGTCCTTTCGCGACGTGAAGGTCGCAAGCTTCTCGACCACCGGATCGGCGCTTTTCCAGGTCCTGTCGCCGCCGCCGGCGTCGCCCGCCGCCCTCGCGACGCCGGCGGACGGAAGAACCGAAACCGCCGCGAAAAGCGCTACCATCAGCGCACCCGTTGCTTTCATTTCCTTTGCCATGCCGGACCTCCTGTTGAGCCTGTTGGCACTATACGGCGGCCGCGCCGGACCGGATGCAAGGGTCCGGTCAGGCGGGCCGCGGCGCTGCGCCTCGTGGCTTGCAGCCGCAGTGCTGTCGATCTCCGGGTTAACAGCCTTGGCCCAGCCGGTATTCCCGCAACCTGCGACGCGCGCTGAAGCCGTCGCGCTCCTGGAGGACGCGGAGCCGCGCCAGCGGGCCGCCGCCGTGGCCTTCCTTGCCCGGACCGGCCTTGCGACCGACGGCCCCCTGCTCGCCAAGCGCCTCTTTGACGACAACCCGTTGATCCGGGAACTGGCCGAGCAGGCCCTCTGGCAGGTCTGGAGCCGCTCCGGGGATGCGCAGGCCGACCGGCTGCTCGCTGCGGGGGTGGCCCAGATGAGCGAAGGCCGGTTCAAGGAGGCGATCGCCACATTCACCCGCGTAATCCGGCGCAAGCCCGACTTTGCCGAGGGGTGGAACAAACGCGCCACCGCTTACTACCTCGACGGCAATTACCCGAAGTCCCTTGCCGACTGCGCGGAGGTGATGAAGCGCAATCCGCAGCACTTCGGCACCCTGTCCGGGTACGGGCAGATCTACTTCCAGCTCGAGGAGTACGACAAGGCCCTCGAATACTTCAGGCGCGCCCTGGCCGTGAACCCCAACATGGCCGGCGTGGAACTCAACATCCGCGCGATCGAGGACCTGCTGAGGGAAAGGCTCAGGCGGACGATCTAGGCCAGCGCCCAGAAGACCCCGACACCGGCGATCACCGTGCCGATCAGGCTGCGCGTAAATCCTGCGACTGCCAAAGCTGCGATGATTGCGGGCAGCGCCGGATTGGCCACCGACAGTGCCGGCTGGCCGTCCACCACCAGCACCTCGATCGCGAGCAGCGCTGCGAGCACCGCAACCGGCACATAGGCAAGCCAGGCGAGCATCCAATCGGGCAACCTGACCTTCGACAGGAGCACGAGCGGCACACGCGCGGCACCACCGTGACCGCGGCGCAGGCCAGGATCAGCGTGAGGATTTCGGGGCGGACGTCCATCGGTCCAAGGCCAGCCCAAGGGTTGCGCCGGCCAGAGTGGCGACGATCACGGCCCACGGCCCGGGGCGGGCAAGCTGCACCGCAACGCCCAGCGTTGCGGCAAACACAGCCACGGCGAGCCCCGTGCGCAGGCGCGATTGCGCGCCGAGTTGCAGCACCAGCAGGCCGGCAAACATGCACGGGAGCGCAAACCCGAGCACCCGGGTGCTGGCGGCTGAACCCGAGAACTGGGCGGAGAACACGGCGCCTGCCAGGTTCGCCAGCGCCCAGGCCGTGTAGGCGGCCAGGTTGAGACCGGCCATCCACGCGGCGCCGGCAGGCGGGTGTTTTGCAAACCGTGCCGCGGCGACGACAAAGGTTTCGTCGGTGAGCTGCAGCCCGAGCAGCGCGTTCTTCCAGGCCGGGATGCGCCTGAAGAAAGGCGCCAGCGCGGCCGACAGCAGCAGGTGGCGCGCGTTCACGAAGAACACGGTCAGCACGATGGCCGACAGCGGGCTCGCCAGCGCCACCATGCTGGTCAGGACGAACTGCGCGGAACCCGCGTACAGCACCATCGAAAGCAGCACCACCTCGGCATACGAGAACCCGGCGGCGCGCTCGACCACCCCGGCCGCCGCGCCTATGCCCAGGTAACCGAGCACTACGGGGAGGCCCGCGCGCACTCCGGCAGCGAAGGTGTCGGCGCCCTGGTGCGTTCTCGCGATCATCGACTCATTGTATGCTGGCGGACTCTCATTGCAGAACAACCCGGGGAACGCACTTGAAACTCGCAAGCTACCTGCACCAGAACGCCGCCTGCTACGGGATCGTCGAAGGCGACGGCATCATCGACCTCTCGCGGCGCATCGGCGCCCGCTACCCGGATGTGCGCACGCTGCTCGCGCACGAGGGCCTCGGCGAGGCGAAGAAGGCGGCCGCAGGCCAGAAGCCGGACCTGAAGCTGTCCGACGTGACGCTCCTGCCGCCGATCCCGAACCCCGGCAAGATCTTCTGCATCGGCCTCAACTACGAAGACCACCGCCAGGAAACGAAACGCGAGAAGACCGAGGCGCCGGCCGTGTTCGTGCGCTTTCCCGAGTCGCAGGTCGGGCACGGCCAGCCGATCCTGCGCCCGCGCGAATCGACCAAGCTCGACTTCGAGGGCGAAATCGCGGTGATCATCGGCAAGTCCGGCCGCCGTATCAGCGAGAAGGACTCGTGGGACCACGTCGCCGGGTACAGCTGCTACAACGACGGTTCTGTGCGCGACTGGCAGTGGGCCACCAC
>JAFEDL010000122.1:9845-12710 GCA_018241645.1 Pseudomonadota bacterium | reverse complement strand
CTGATCACCCGCCTGAACGGCGTGGAGATGCAGCACACCACCACCGCCCTCATGGTGCATTCGATCCCCAGCCTGATCGCGCACCTGTCCACATGGGTGCCGCTCGAGGCGGGCGACGTGATCGTCAGCGGCACGCCCGGGGGCGTGGGCGCGCGCCGCGAGCCGCCGGTGTGGATGAAGCCGGGCGACGTGGTGGAAATCGAAGTGAGCAAAGTGGGCGTGCTGCGCAACACCATCGCGGACGACTGAAGGAGCGCCAGGCATGGACATGCACGACATCCCGTTCGGCACCACCGACTGGTCCGGGGTCGAGCGCACCGAGCACAAGGGCGACAGCGGCATGGCCTACTGGCGCACGCGCAATTTCGGGAAGATCCGGGTGCGCATGGTCGAGTACACCCCCGGCTACGTCGCGGACCACTGGTGCTCGAAAGGCCACATCCTGATGTGCCTCGAAGGCGAGCTCGAGACCGAGCTTGCCGACGGGCGGATGTTCGTGCTGAAACCCGGGATGAGCTACCAGGTGGCCGATGGGGCCGAGCCGCACCGCTCGCGCACCGCGGGCGGGGCGAAGCTCTTTATCGTGGACTAGCCCAGCCCTGCCAGCCGGTTGACCTCGGCCGGGTTCACCTTAAGCCGTTCGGCCGCCTTCAGCAGGTCGCCCCACGTGGTCTCGTCGACCGGGATTCCTTCGGCCATCCGCTTGGCGCGCCATTCGCGCTCCGGCTCGCCCGCGAGCCTCACCCGGTCGAAGCCCGGCTGCACCGGCGACGCCTTGACCCAGTCGATGAAGCCCTGCATCTCTGCGGCGAACAATGCGCCGTCGGACAGCCTGGCCGGATCGAAGATGATCGTGAGCATGCCGTTCAGCACGCGCTTCTTGCCCGTGGCCGGCTCGTGGCAGGCCATGCCCGCCGCAAGCGCACCGCCGAGCAGCTCGCACACCACCGCCATCCCGTAGCCCTTGTGCTCGCCGAAAGTGACGATGGCGCCCGTGGGCTCCACCACCGCGAACTTCGGGTCGGTCGTGGGCATGCCCTTGTTGTCGATAAGGCGCCCGGGCGGCATCTGCTCGCCCTTGTTGTAGGCCACGCGCGCCTTGCCCTGCGCCATCACGCTGGTGGCGAAGTCGAGCAGGATCGGGTCGCCGCCCGGCACCGGGATCCCCACGGTGAACGGGTTGGTCCCGAAGCGCGCGTCGCCGCCGCCGAACGGCGCGACGATCGGGCGCGAGATCACGTTGGTGAAATGCACCGAGATGAGGTTTTCCGCCACGGCCATCTCGGCCCATGCGCCGATGCGGCACAGGTGGTGGGAGTTGCCGAGCGCAACGATGCAGCTGCCGAACTGCTTGGCGCGCGCGATGCCCATTTCCATCGCCTCCCGCCCGATCACCTGCCCGAACCCCGCCTGACCGTCCAGGCGCAGCATCGCGCCGCCGTCGAGCGTGGTCTTCACGTGCGCGTTCGGCCTGAGCCCGCCTTCGACGAACGCCTCGGAATACTTCGGCAGCATGCCGATGCCGTGCGAGTCGTGGCCCGTGAGGTTGGCCTGGATGAGGTTGTCGGTGACGAGGTCGACCTCGCGCGGGTCGCTGCCGAAGCCGCGCACCAGCGCCTTGATCGCGGCGGTGAGCGGGTCCTTGTGGATCAGGTGAATCTTGGCCATGCTTTCTCCAATATTGGGGAGGTCTTGGGGAGGGGCGCAAGCACCTCCTCTCCTCTATTCAGGCTTGATGCCGGCGGTGTTGACGACCTGCGTCCAGCGCACAATCTCGGCCTTGAGGAACTCGCCGAACTGCTCCGGCGTATTTGCAACCACGTCGAATCCCTGCGCGTCGAAGCGCGCCTTCGTGTCCGCGGCGTGCAGGGCGGCGACCACCGCCGCGTTGATCCGGGCGTAGACATCCCTCGGCAGCCCCTTGGGTGCCGCCACCGCCTGCCAGGAATAGACCTCGAACCCGCTCACGCCGGCCTCGGCCATCGTCGGTACGTCGGGAAAGACCGGCGAGCGCTTGTCGCTGGTCACCGCCAGCGCCTTGAGCCGCCCGCCCTTGATGTGCCCGGACGCCGCGCCGAGGTTCTGGAACGAGGCGTCCACTGCGCCGCCGATGAGATCGGTCATTGCGGCCGACCCGCCCTTGTAAGGCACATGGATGCCCGTGGTGCCGGTGCGCTGCCAGAGCAGTTCGGCCGAAAGGTGGTCCGAGGACCCGGTGCCCGACGAGACCATCGAGGTCCTGCCCGGGTTCTTCTTCATGTGGGCGACGAGTTCGGCGAGCGTGTTTGCCGGGAACTTCGGATTGGCGATCAGGATGTTGGGGTTGCGCACTGCGACCGTCACGAGGTCGAAATCGCGCAAGGGGTTGTACGTGAGCTTGGGGTTCAGCGCGACGTTGATCGCGAAGGTGCCGATCGAGCCGACCAGCAGCGTGTAGCCGTCCGCGGGCGACTTGGCCAGCAGCTCGGCCGCGATCGAACCGTTGGCGCCCGGGCGGTTCTCGACGACCACCGTCGCGCCCGGCAGGCTGTCCGGGAGTTTCGCGCCGATCGCGCGGGCCACCATGTCGGAGGAGCCGCCGGCGGTGAACGGCACGAGGATCTTGATCGGACGGCTGGGATAACCCTGTCCCCATGCGGTAGCGCAGGCCAATGTGGTTCCAAACGCGAGCAGCGCGGCGATGATCCTGGACATTTGCACCCCTGATTTTTGAATTCGGCCGCCAGCTTATCAGGCGGTGAGCTTCGCGGTCATCTCGAGGATCGCATCCGCGGCGGCCTGCGGCTCTTCGAGCGGGAACAGGTGTCCGCCAGGGACGCGGCGGAATGCGAACCCGGCGCGGCGCATGGTCGACAGCCCGACGCG
>JAFEDL010000122.1:0-9832 GCA_018241645.1 Pseudomonadota bacterium | reverse complement strand
GCGGCAGCAGGCGGTGCAGGTCGTGGGGCACGGTACGGTAGATCTGGTACTCGATCGCCGGGTCGATCATCAGGCGCAGCTTCTCGCCGTCGTCGACCAGCCCGTAGCGGACGTAGTCGCGCAGCGCCTCGGGCGCGAAATGCCGGAACAGCTTCTTGCCGCGGAAATGGCGCTCGGCCTCCGCCAGGCTCGCCCATTCCGCCCGGCGCTCGCGGGTGGCCCCGGCCGGCGTCACGCGGTCGACGATGCCGAACCTCTTGGTGGCGCCCAGCAGGCGTCCCTTGATCGCCCCGATGATGGGCGCATCCAGCAGGATGATTGCCCGGAACAGGTCCGGCCGGGCCGCCGCGGCCATGAACGTGAGATACCCCCCGAGCGAATGGCCGACGCCGATGACCGGCTGGGAGTAGCTGCGCTCGACGTGCTCGATCACCTGGCTGGCCAGGTGCGGCCAGCCCTCGGTCGGCGGGTGGCGCGGGTCCATGCCCAGGGCCGGGATGGCGCCGACCCGGAAGGCGCCCTCCAGCAGGCCCAGCATGCGCCGGTAGCTGGGCGCGGGAAAGCCGTTGGCATGGGAGAAATGGAGCACCGGGCGGCGCATGGGGGCAGTCTATCAGGTGCCGCCCACCGGCCGGCCGCCATGATGTAAAATCGCGGGTTTGCCGGGTATCGGCCGGGGTGCTTTGGGGCGCCCCTTCGCCAGTCAGCCTCAGCGCGCCCGGCTCGTCCATATCAGCACCTCAACGGGAAGCACCATCATGGCCAGGCAGAAAGAGCTCAAGCTCTACCGCAACATCGGGATCATCGCCCACATCGACGCGGGCAAGACCACCACTACGGAGCGCGTGCTCTACTACACCGGCAAGAAGCACCAGATCATCGACGTCCACGACACCAAGGACGGCAAGACCAGCACGACCACCGACTACCTCGAGCAGGAAAGGAAGCGCGGCATCACGATCCAGTCCGCCGCCGTCTCGACCGAGTGGAAGGGCCACCAGGTCAACATCATCGACACCCCGGGGCACGTGGACTTCACCATCGAGGTGAACCGGTCCCTGCGCGTGCTGGACGGCGCGGTCGTCGTGTTCGACGGCGTGGCGGGCGTGGAGCCGCAGACCGAGACCAACTGGCGCCTGGCGAACCAGTACAACGTGCCGCGCATGTGCTACATCAACAAGATGGACCGCATGGGCGCCAACTTCGAGAAGGCGATCACCGGCATCAAGGAGCGCCTGGGCGCCACCATCGTGCTGTGCCAGATCCCGATCGGCAGCCACGACGAGTTCAAGGGCATGGTCGACCTGATCCAGGGCTGCGGCTACGTGTGGAAGGAAGAGGACAAGGATTCCCCCTGGGAGACCATCCCCATCGAGGAGATGAAGGGCCGCTTCACGTTCGCCAGCACGCGCGACAACAAGTGGATGGACGACCTCCTGGACCTGCGCCGCGAGGCGATCGAGACCGCGCTCGCGCTGGACGACGACGCGTTCATGGAATTCGTCGAGAGCGGCAAGTTCGACATCAAGAAAGTCAAGGAATGCATCCGCAAGGGCACCGTGCAGGGCAAGCTCGTGCCGGTGTTCTGCGGCTCGTCGTTCAAGAACAAGGGCGTGCAGCAGCTGCTGGACGGCGTGATCGACTACATGCCCTACCCGGGCGAGAACGGCGGAATTTCGATGGTCGACCCGGACGGCAAGGTCATCGGCGAGCAGGACGTCCGTGACGACGCCCCCGCCCGCGCGCTGGCCTTCAAGGTCATCAACGACCAGTTCGGCACCCTCACCTTCGTGCGCGTCTATTCGGGCGTGATCAAGAAGGGCGACACGCTGCTGAACGTGACGCGCGACAAGAAGGAGCGCATCGGCCGCATCGTGGAAGTGCAGGCCAACGTGACCAAGGACATCGAGGAGTGCCGCGCCGGCGACATCTGCGCGTTCGTCTCGATGAAGGACACCGAGACCGGGGATTCGCTCTCCGACCCGGCGCACCCGCAGCTGCTCGAGCGCATGCGCTTCCCGGATCCCGTGATCAGCGTCTCGGTGGAGCCCAAGACCCGCGCCGACATCGAGAAGATGTCCACCGCGCTGTACAAGATGGTCAAGGCCGACCCGTCGCTGCGCCTGTCGGTCGACCAGGAGACCGGCCAGACCGTGCTGAAGGGCATGGGCGAGCTGCACCTCGAAATCACCATCGACCGCATGCGCACCGAACTGGGCGTGGAAGCCGTCATGGGCAAGCCGAAGGTGAGCTTCCGCGAGGCCTTCGGCACCACGGTCGAGCACATCTACACCCACAAGAAGCAGTCGGGCGGCTCGGGGCAGTTCGCCGAGGTCAAGATGGTCTTCGAACCCCTGCCCTACGGCAGTGGCGTGGAATGGTCGGACGAGGTGACCGGCGGGCGCATCCCGCGCGAATTCATCCCGGCCGTCCAGCACGCGATCATGACCGAGAGCAAGAAGGGCCAGATCGCGGGTTATGAGGTCGTCGACTTCAAGGCACGCCTCATCGACGGCAAGTACCACGACGTCGACTCCTCGGCGCTCGCGTTCGAGATCGCCGGCCGCGCGTGCTTCCGCGAATCGCACAAGGCGAGCCGGCCCAAGCTCCTCGAGCCGATCATGAAGGTCGAGGTCGTGACCGAAGCCGATTACCTCGGCGACGTGATCGGCGACATGAACCGCCGCCGCGGCCAGGTGACCGACCAGGGCCAGAAGGGGCCCAGCGCGTTCATCCAGGGCTTCGTGCCGCTGGCCGAGATGTTCGGCTACATCAACTTCCTGCGCTCGGCCACCAGCGGCCGCGGCACGTTCACGATGGAATTCGCCCACTACGCCGAAGTGCCGGCGGGGCTCGTCGAGAAGCTGATGGAGAAAGAAGAGAAGTAACCGGAAAGCGCGGCTCTGGAGAGTCGCGCCTGGCGCAGGGAGGTCTGAGGAGGGGCGGCAGCCCCTCTTCTCCTATACGTACTCCGAGGCGGCCGAATCGGCGTCGATCGGCTTGCCCGCGAGGTATCCCTGGATCAGGTCGCAGTCCGCGGCCTGCAGGAACTCCAGCTGGGCCTCGGTCTCCACGCCCTCGGCCACGACCCGCAGGCTGAGCGCATGCGCGAGGCCGATGATCGCCGTGACGATGGCATTGTGGTCGCGGCTCCTGGGCACGTCGGTGATGAACGACTTGTCGATCTTCAGCTTGTCCACCGGGAAGCGCTTGAGGTACGCGAGGCTCGAATAGCCCGTGCCGAAGTCGTCGATCGCGAGCGACACGCCGAGGTCCTTCAGCCGTTTCAGCATGCCGAGCGTCGCGTCGGTCTGGCGCATCACGGTCGATTCGGTGATCTCAAGCTCGAGCATCTCGGCCGGCAGGCCGGTCTCCTCCAGCGTGCGGGCCACCAGCTCGACCAGCTTCGGGTCGTTGAACTGGCGCGCCGAGATGTTCACCGCCACCGGCATGCGCTTGTCGACCCCGATCCTCTTCGCCCACAGGCATGCGTCGTGCAGCGCCTGCTCGCCGATCTTCAGGATCAGCCCCGTGTCCTCCGCGAGCTGGATGAAATCGGCGGGGGACACCAGGCCGCGCGACGGGTGCTTCCAGCGCAGCAAGGCCTCGTGCATCACGGTGCAGCCGGTCTTCAGCTCCGAAATCGGCTGGTAGTAGACGACGAGCTCGCTCTTCTGCACCGCGCGCCGCAGGTCGTTCTCCAGCGTCAGCCTGCGGCTCGCCGCAAGGTTCATCTGCTCGGTGAAGAACTGGTAGTTGCTGCGCCCCATTTCCTTGGCGTGGTACATGGCCGCGTCGGCGTTGCGGATGAGCGTCTCCGCGTCGCTGCCGTCCTCGGGGAACACGCTGATGCCGATCGAAGGCGTCACCGTGATGTCGCGCCCCTCCAGCACGATGGGCTCGGACAGGGTCTCGATGATCTTCTGCGCCACCTGCGCGGCGTCCGAGCCGCGCGTGATCTCCGGCAGCACCACCACGAACTCGTCCCCGCCGATGCGGCACACGGTGTCGCCTACGCGCAGCTGGTTCACGAGCCGGGCGGCCACTTCCTTCAGCAGCAGGTCGCCGACCGCGTGGCCGAGGGAGTCGTTGATGGTCTTGAACCGGTCGAGGTCGATGAACATCGCCGCAGTCTGCTTGCGGTTGCGGTAGCTGAGCGCCAGGGCCTGGGTCAGGCGGTCCTCGAGGATGCGGCGGTTCGGCAGCCCGGTCAGCGCGTCGTGGTCGGCAAGGTGGCGCGCGCGGCCTTCGGCCAGCTTCCTCTCGCTGATCTCCGCCTCCAGGCGCGCATTGGCCGACTGCAGTTCGGCGGTGCGTTCGGCAACGAGGCGCTCGAGCGATTCGAGGGTGGCGCGTTCCGCCGACACGTCGTCGAAGCTCCAGATCCACTCCTGCTCGTCACCGCCCGCGTCGATCCTGCGCCCCACGGTCCTGCACACGAAGGTGGAGCCGTCCGTGCGCCGGAACCGCACTTCGGCCACGTGCGTCTGGCCGGGCTCCGTGCCCTCGAACGCCGCCTTCGACGCCGCCTCCCATTCGGCCCGGTCCGCGAACAGCGCTTCGCTCGACTGCCCGAGCAGCGCCCCGGGCGCGTGCCCGGTCATCTGCTCGAGGTACCGGTTGGAACGCTGGATCACCTTGTTCCTCACGAACGCGATGCCCACCGTGGCGTTCTGCAGGATCAGTTCCTGCTCGTGGGCGAGGTGCCGGATCCGGTCGCTCGCCGCCTTGTCCGCAGTGACGTCCTCGAACAGCCACACCGACCCCTGCGTCGGGTCTCCCGGCTGCACCGCCCGGCCCGACAGGAAGCACCAGAATTCGCTGCCGTCCTTGCGCCGCATGCGCAGCTCGTGCCCGGCCGTGGACCCGCCCCAGCCTCCGCCCGGGTCCGGCTCGTCCGAATCGGAATCCTCGTCGCTGAGGTACAGGCCCCGGGTGGGCTGGTCCAGCAGCGCCCCAGGTTCGTAGCCGAAGATCTCCTCGAAGCGGCGGTTGCAGCGCACGACGCGGCGGTCCTTGAGGAAGGCGATGCCGATCAGCGCGTTTTCGAGGATGGCGTTCTGCTCCCGCAGCAGGCGCTGCACGTCCTCGTCGGCGCGCTTTCGCGCCGAGATGTCCTCGAACAGCCAGACATACCCCTTGTCCGGGTCGCCGGGCTCGACCGCGCGGCCGGTCATGCGGCACCAGAAGCCGGACCCGTCCTTGCGCTTCAGCCATTGCTCGCGCGTGTAGGTCCCGTCGGCGTCGATCTGCGCGTAGCTGTGCGCGCCGCGCTCGAACTCCTCGTCGGTGAAGTACATGCTGCGGGTGGTGCTGAACACGCCCTCGCCCGGCGCCATGCCGAACAGCTCCTCGAACCTGCGGTTGCAGCGCAATACCTTGCGGTCGCGCACGATGGTGATGCCGACCACGACGTTGTTGAGCAGCGCCTGCTGTTCGAGCAGCAGGCGCTGGATCTCCTCGTCCGCGCGCTTCTGTTCGGTGATGTCCTCGGCGAGCCAGACCGACCCCTGCTGCGGGTCGCCGACGTCCGCCGCGCGCCCGGTGATGCGGGCCCAGAAGGTGGTGCCGTCCTTGCGGCGCATCGGCGCCGAGATCGAGAAGGACAGCCCCTTCGCGAGCTGGCCGTAGGATTGGCCTACCGCGTGGAAGTCGTCCTCGTCGGCATACAGGCCGACGGTGGGTTCGCCGGTCAGTTCGCCCGGCCCGTAGCCGTACATTTCCTCGAACCGGCGCGTGCAGCGCATGATCCGCCGGTCCTTCACGAACAGGATCCCGACCGACACGGTCTGCAGGATCGCCTCCTGCTCGCGCAGCAGGCGGTTGAGCTCGTCGGTGGCGCGCTTGCGCTCGGTGATGTCCTCCACGATCCAGACCGTGCCCTGCCGCGGGTTGTCCGGGTTGATGGTCTTGGCGATCATGCGCGCAAGAAACGTGGAGCCGTCCTTCCGCTTCATCTCCCATTCGAGGTCGAGCTGGCGCCCGTTCGCGAGCATCGGCACCGCGATCGCGCCCAGCGCGGCGTAGGACTCCGCGCTCGTGTAGACCACCTCGCCCGGCTGGCCGATCAGTTCGTTGGGCGCCCACCCGAAGATCTCGGCGAACTTCGGGTTGCACAGGAAGAATTTCCGGTCGCGCGTGAACGCGATGCCGATCGACGCGTTGGCGAGCGCAGCTTCGTATTCGAGCAGGGTGTAGCGCGTCCGCCCGGCGTACCCGGCGGCGGGAGCCTCCGCGCGCGGCGCCGGCGCGGGCTCTGCGCGCGATTCCGGGATCGGGCCGCCAGCCGGGTCCGGGCTGCGATGGTTCACGTCAGCGCGCGCCGTCGGCCGCGGCGACAAGCGCGGTGAAATCGCCCGCGAACCCGCGCAGGCGCTGCACCGCGCGGCTGCGCTGCTCGGGGCTCAGGGTCCGGTCCAGGTCCAGCAGCATGCTGAAATACTCCCGCAGGTTCTCCTTGCGCAGGGTTTCGTAGAGCGGATCCCGGTTCTGGTCCCAGGCGGCCGCCCATTGCACGAGCCTGCTTCGCGCCAGCTTCGCATTGAACATGGCCACCAGCTCGCGCTGCATGCGCTTCCTGTCCTGGTCGCGCAATTCGTCATCCAGCGGCGCGCGCGCGCTGTAGAGCCTGACCCGCTCGATCTGCGCGTCGGTCAGTGCCCCGAACCAGTCCTCGAGCCGCTCGATGTTGCGCCTCACGCGCCGGGCGCGGCGTTCTTCGGGCGGATCGGCCAGCGCGTGGTCCTTCGCAAAATCCCGGTTCTCCTTTTCCAGGCGCGCCTGGAACCGCTCGAGCTGCGCGGCGGACAAGGTGTCGAGCAACTCGCCGGACTCGGCGGCCGCGGCGCGCAGCGTCTGCCGGAGCAGCGCCTGGAACGAATCGTAACCCCAAACCAGATCTGTCTGCGAGATGCCGCGCGCAAGGCGGTCGCCCAGCGTATTCGCAAAGCTGGCGTATTTCGGCAGCTCGCTCTTGCGGTGCCAGGCCAGGAAATGCTGCACCCGGCGCTCGAACTCGGCCTTCTGCTCGCCCTCGAAGCCGAAATACTTGCCGCCGCGCCAATGGATCAGCGCGTCGGCATTGTTGTAGCCGAGCTGCAGCGCGGTACAGCCCGGCAGTACGGCGAACATCGCCAGCACCACAATCAGCCGCCACACACCGCCCCATCCGGGCCTCACCAGTAATTCTCCACGGTGATCTGGCCGGGGTCGCGGCGGCGATGCTTCTTCATGCCCCGCTCGGCCAGCGCCGCGGTTGCGTCCTTGACCATCTCCGGGTTTCCGCAGAGCATGACCTGCGCACCTTGCGCGGAAATCTCGCACCCTGCACGCGCCTCCAGCGATCCGTCGCGGATCAGCACCGGGATGCGCCCATGAAGCAGGTCCCGCGCTGCGTCCTTCCCCGTCTCCCGGCTGGCCACCCGGACGTAGGAAAACTGCGCGGGGTGCGACTGCGCAATCCCGGCGATCACGTCCGGGTACACCAGTTCCGGCAGGTGCCGGGCGGCATGCACCAGTACGACCCTGGGGAACCGTTTCCAGGGCGCCTCGGTCCGCAGGATGGACAGGAACGGGCCGATCCCGGTCCCGGTTGAAACCAGCCACAGGCACTGCGCATCCGGGACCTCGGACAGGACGAGGAAGCCCGCCGGATTGGCCGCAATGTAGACCCGGTCCCCGGCCGCAAGCGCAGCGAGCCGCGGCGAAAGCGGCCCGCCGGGGACCACTGCGTAGTAGAACTCCAGCGGCCCCGCGCCGGGCGCATTGACGAACGAATACGGCCGCGCGATACGCTCCCCGTCCACGTCGAGCGCAAGCTTGGCAAACTGCCCCGCCTCGAACGAGCCCATGGGCGCATCGACCTTCAGGCTCAGGAGCCTCTCGGTCCAGCGTGTCTGGCCCACCACGGTTCCCTCGATCCACGCCGTCATTTGACGCGGGTCAGGTGGGGCGCATCCGGCAGCCGCCCGGCAGACGTCGTTTCGTAAGGTTCAAAGGCGATGTCCTGCGTCCGGGCGCCCAGCAGCAGGATCGTGCCGCGGCGGCGGTTGTTGCCGGTGTCGCTGAATTCGAAGTGGTAGGTGCGCGCGATCCGCAGGTGCCCTTCGGCATTGCGTGCAAAGCGCGTCTTCATCACGGCAACGGTGTCGTCGAGCAGCATCAGTCCGTATCGGTCGCAGGCGGCCCGCCCCGCCGCAAGCGCCGCCTCGCGCGCGCGCAGCGTGTCGATCCACAGGAAGGTTCCGGCAGCGAGCAAGAGGAGTGCGAAGGCTTCCCACATCAGGGGGGAATTATAGCCGCCCCCCTCTGGGAAACGGCCCCTACTGCCCGGAGGGGCTTGGCCAGGCCTGGTTCACGGCCTCGAGGTCGGCCAGCGCTTCGGGCGAGAGGGCCAGGTCGAAGTTGGCGAGCGACTCCTCCAGCTGCGCAACGCTGGTGGCCCCGACGATCGTCGAGGCGGTGAAGAACCGGCTCCGTACGAACGCGAGCGCCATCCCGGCCATCGGTATGCCATGCTTGTCCGCCACCCGCGCGTACTCCTCCACAGCGGCGAAGGTGCGCGGCCGCATGTACCGCTCGCCGAACGGCTTCAGCTTGACCATGCGCGCTTCGGGCGGCAGCGCCCCGCCCCGGTACTTGCCGGTGAGCTGCCCCATGCCAAGCGGGCTGTAGGCAAGCAGCGGCACGTTCAGGCGCCGGCTCGCCTCGGCCTGGTCCCCGTCGAACATGCGTGCAACCAGGCTGTAGCCGTTCTGCACCGAGACCGGCGCGGGCAGGTTGTTCTCGCGCGCCACGCGCACGAACTCGCACAACCCGTACGCGGATTCGTTCGACAGGCCGTACGCGCGGATCCTGCCCGACTTGATCGCGGCCGCCATGCCCTCCACCTGCTCCAGGATAGGGACGGCCTCCCGTTCCTTCGACGGGTCGTACTGCCAGGAGCCAAACCCCGGCACGTACCGCTCGGGCCAATGGATCTGGTAGAGGTCGATGTAGTCGGTCTGCAGGCGCTTCAGGCTGTCGTCGATCGCCCAGGGAATGGTCTTCCGGTTGACGTGCGTCTCCCCGTTGCGGATCCACTCGCGCCGGCCGGGGCCGGCGATCTTCGATGCGAGCACGATCTTGTCGCGCTTCCCCCGGTTCTTTCCCAGCCAGCTGCCGACGATGGCCTCGGTGCGGCCCTGGGTCTCCTTCTGCGGCGGCACGGGGTACATCTCCGCCGTATCGATGAAGTTGATGCCGTTGGCGAGCGCCCAGTCGATCTGCGCATGGCCCTCGCCTTCCGTGTTCTGCTGGCCCCAGGTCATCGTGCCGAGGCAGAAATCGGTGACTTCGAGGGAACTGTCGGACAGGCGGTTCTTCCTCAGGCTCATGCAATTTCCCTCGCGTCGCGGCGGCGGTAAAGGATGATCGGGAACGACGTGAATTTGCGGGCGATCGAGTGCGCGGGAAACGGGTCGAGCGGGGTGAACGGCATGGGCAGGTCGGACACCTTCGCGCCGAGCATCGCCCTCGCCAACTGGGTTCCGATCGAGGTCGCCAGCGCCACGCCGCGCCCGTTGCAGCCGACGAACGCCAGCACGCCCGGGGCGAGCTCGTGGCAGTGCGGCAGCTTGTCCCAGGTGATTCCGACATAGCCGTGCCAGACGAAATCGAATTTCGGCCGGCCGAGTTGCGGGAACACTTTTTCGACGCGCTCGGCCGCCCGCGCCGGCGCGCGCTCGCGCCAGCCCAGCGGCACGGCCAGTGCGGCGCCCGTTATCAGCCGTCCGTGCGCATCCCAGCGGAAGAAGTGCAGGTCCCCCTGCGAATCCGAGCACGCGTGGTCTTC
>JAFEDL010000121.1 GCA_018241645.1 Pseudomonadota bacterium | reverse complement strand
TCCAGCGTCGGCACATCGGCGCCCCGGGCGAGGGCCTTGGCATTCGCCTTGTCGCCCATTGCGCGGATTGCGGCGGGCGAGGGGCCCACCCAGACGAGCCCCGCGTCGAGCACGGCCTGGGCGAAGTCCGCGTTTTCGGCCAGGAAGCCATAGCCCGGATGGATGGCATCGGCGCCGGTGGCTTGCGCCGCCGCGATGATCGCCGGGATGTTGAGGTACGACCCGCGCGGCGCGGCCGGGCCTATGCAGACCGCGGCATCGGCCTCGCGCATGTGCCGCGCGCCCCGGTCGGCTTCCGAGTACACCGCGATGCACTCGAGGCCCATGCGGCGCGCGGAGCGGAAGATGCGCAGCGCGATCTCGCCACGGTTGGCCACCAGGAGGGAACGGAACATAGCTTTTGCCACGGGTTCGGGAGCTACTTCCTCGGCAGGGTGCCCATGTACTTGCAGATGATGCCGAGCATGACCTCGTCCGCGCCGCCGCCGATCGAACCCAGGCGGCCGTCACGGTACGAGCGCGACACCGGGTTGTCCCAGGTGAAACCCATGCCGCCCCAGTACTGCAGGCAGGCATCCGAGACCTCGCGGCGCAGGCGCCCGGCCTTGAGTTTCGCCATCGAGGCGAGTTCCGTCACGTCCTGCCCGGAAACGTACAGCTCGCAGGCGCGGTAGGTAAGGGCGCGCAGGGCCTCGACCTCGGTCTTGAGCTCGGCAAGCCGGTAGTGCACGTACTGGAAGTCGAGCACGGATTGGCCGAAGATCTTGCGTTCCCGGATGTAGTCGATCGTCTCGCCGATGTTGCGCGTGAGCCCCTGCACCGTGCTCGCCGCCGCCCAGAGGCGCTCCTCCTGGAACTGCATCATCTGGTAGGTGAACCCCATGCCCTCCTCGCCGATGCGGTTCCGCTGCGGCACGCGCACGTTGTCGAAGTGGATGAGGCCGGTGTCCGAGGACATCATGCCGATCTTGTCGATCTTGGTCTTCGCGATGCCCTTGGCATCCATCGGCAGGCAGATCAGCGTCTTGGTCTTGTGCGGCGCGCCTTCCGACGTGTTCGCCAGCAGGCACATCCAGTCGGCCTGCAGGCTGTTGGTGATCCACATCTTCGAGCCGTTGATCACGTAGTCGCCGCCGTCCTTCTTCGCGAACGTCTTGATGCCGGCCACGTCCGACCCCGCGCCCGGCTCCGACACCCCGATGCACGCCACGTAGTCGCCCGCAATCGAGGGGGCGAGGAATTCCTTCCTCAGCTCGTCCGAGCCGAACCGCGCCAGCGCCGGCGTCGCCATGTCGGTCTGCACGCCGATCGCCATCGGCACCCCGCCGCACTTGATGTGGCCCAGCGTCTCGGCCATCACCATCGCGTAGCTGTAGTCGAGGCCCGCGCCGCCGTAGGCCTCGGGTTTCGTGAGGCCCAGCATCCCGAGGTCGCCCAGCTTCTTGAACACCTCGTGGGCGGGGAACTGCTCCGCCTTCTCCCATTCGTCGACGTGCGGGTTGATCTCGTTGTCGATGACGCGCTTCAGCGTGCGGCGGATCTCTTCGTGTTCCTGGGTGAATTGCATCTCTGTCTCCTGGGCAATTCCGGCTCAGCGCGCGCAAACGGCGCCGCCGCTTCTGCCTTTCATGAATCTCACGATTTCGAGCATGTGATGCACGCGCCGAAGGCGCGCACTTACATGCTCGAAATCGTGAGAGAGGGGGCTCTCCATTACCGGCGTGCCGCCTGCAACTGCACCGGACCCGTCACGGCCGCGCCACCCCGAACTGCACCGGCCTGAGCGTCCTTGCATCGCCGTCCCTGCAGATCGAAAGGGCCAGCCCGAGCACGTTGCGCGTGTCGCGCGGGTCGATGATGCCGTCGTCGAGCATCAGGCTCGAGGTGATGAACGCGCTCGACTGGGATTCGAAGTTTTCGATGATCTTCTTCTGCAGCGCGTCGATGGCAGTGTGGTCGGGTTCCTGGCCTTTCCGTTTGGCGCCGGCTTCCATCACGATGGCCATGGTGAGCGCGGCCTGCTCGGCGCCCATGACGGCGGTCTGCGTGTTCGGCCAGGAGAACAGGAACCGCGGTTCGTACCCGCGCCCGCACATGCCGTAGTTGCCGGCGCCGAAGGAGGCGCCGCACATCAGGGTGATCTGCGGCACGTTCGCGTTCGACACCGCCTGGATCATCTTGGAGCCGTGCTTGATCATGCCGGCCTCCTCGGATGCCTTGCCGACGATGTATCCGGTGGTGTTCTGCAGATACAGGATCGGCAGGCCCGCCTGGCAGCAGGACTGGATGAAGTGGGTGGCCTTGTTTGCGCCGGCCGGGTCGAGCGGCCCGTTGTTGGTGACGATCCCCACCGGCATGCCCTGTATCGAGGCGTGGCCGCAGACGGTGGCCATCCCGTAGTCGGGCTTGAAGTCGAGGAAGTCGGAATCGTCCGCGAAGCGTGCGATGGCTTCGCGCATGTCCACGGGTTTCCGGTAGTCGGCGGGCATCACGCCGAGCAGTTCTTCGGCCGCATAACGCGGCGGCTTGCCGCCGGGCAGCGAAGCGGGCTTCCAGCCGAGGCGCGACAGGATCTCGCGGGCGTAGCGCACCCCGTCGGCGTCGTCCTCGGCCAGGTACTCGCCCAGGCCCGAGACGTGGGTGTGCATGACCGCGCCGCCGAGTTCCTCGTCGGTGGCGATCTCGCCGGTGGCCGCCTTGAGTAGCGGCGGTCCGGCGAGGAAGGCCTTGGCCCGGCCGCGCACCATGATCACGTAGTCCGACAGTCCCGGCATGTACGCCCCGCCCGCGGTTGAAGATCCGTGCACCACGGTCACCACCGGGATGCCCGCGGCCGACAGGCGCGCGAGGTTGCGAAAGATCGTGCCGCCGTGGATGAAGCCCTCCACCTTGTACTTCAGCAGGTTCGCGCCCGCCGATTCGACCAGGTGCACGAAGGGCAGCTTGTTCTGCAGCGCCAGGTCCTGCGCGCGCAGCAGCTTCTCGCGGCCCATGGCCTGGATCGCGCCGGCGTCGATGCCGGAGTCGCTCGCCACCACCACCGAACGCACGCCCCCCACGTAGCCGATGCCGGTCAGCATGCCGCCGCCCGGGATCGACTTGTCCGGGTCGGGGTTGTCGCGGCAGTAGCCCGCGATCGAGGACAGTTCCAGCCAGGGCGCGCCGGGATCCAGCAGGCGCGCGAGGCGCTCGCGCGGCAGCAACTGCCCGCGCTTGTCGAACAGGGGCTTGGCCTTCGCGGAGGCGCCGGTCGCGCGCGCCTCGAGCGCGCGCAGCTGCGCCACCAGCGCAAGCATGCACGCACGGTTCTGCCGGAAGGCCTCGCCCGAGACGTCGAGCCGGGATTGGATGGCGGGCATCAGTCGCGCAGGACCTTGGGATGCGCCGCGAGGTGAAACCCGTCGTAGGCTTCGGTCTTGCCCTTCGATATCGGGTGATCCCACACGCGCTTGGCGTTCGGGACGGCGCCGTCCACGCGCAGGCACGAGCCCGAAATGAACGCCGCCGCGGGCGAAAGCAGGAATACGACTGCGGCCGACACCTCGGATTCGGTGCCCAGGCGCCCAAGCGGGACCTTCTTCTTCAGCCCGCGCAGGTGCCCGGCCATTTCCGCCGGGTAATGGTCCATGCCGCTCGAGGCGATCCAGCCCGGCGCAACGGCGTTCACGCGCACCGGGGCCCATTCCAGCGACGCCGTTTCGGTGAAGTTGAGCATGCCCGCGCGCGCCGCGCCCGAGTGGCCCATGCTGGGCATGCCCGCCCACATGTCGGCGATGATGTTCACGATCGCGCCAGGGTGCCCGGCCTCGGCCGCGGCCTTCATCGATTGCGTGTAGCACTCGCGCGCCATCAGGAACCCGCCGGTCAGGTTGTTGCGCACTACCGCGTCCCACCCCTTGGCGGAGATGGACTCGAGGGGGGCGGCAAACTGGCCGCCGGCGTTGTTCACCAGGAAATCGATCCGGCCAAAGTCCTTCGCGATGGCTGTTACCGTCGCCCGGACGCGGTCCTCCTCGCGGATATCGCAGGTGTGGCAGGTAGCCGTCCCGCCCGTCCCGGCGATTTCGCGCGCCACCGCCTCGAGCTTTTCCATTTTCCGGCCCACCAGCGCCACCTTGGCGCCCAGGGCCGCCAGTTCGTGGGCGATGCAGCGGCCGATGCCCGAGCCGCCGCCGGTGACGATGGCCGTCCGGCCGGCGAACAGGCCGGGCCGGAATACCGTTTGAAACGGGTGGGGCGGGGGAGTTTTCATTTGCGGTTGCGCCACAAAGCAGATGCTTGGTGAGTCTCCCCCAATGCACTATCATTCGTCAAACCCCCGCCTTGCCCACCCGACGATCCCGCCATGATCCCGCGCACCCTGTTCAGCTCCGAGCACGAAACCTTCCGCGACAGCGTCCGCCGGTTCATGGACGAGGAAGTCAAACCCAACGACGAGCGCTGGCAGGAGCAGGGCTTCGCCGACCGCGACGTGTGGAAGAAGGCCGGCGCCAACGGCTTCCTGTGCGCGAGCATGCCGGAGGAATACGGCGGCTCGGGCGCCGACAAGCTCTACAGCATCATCCTCATCGAGGAGCAGGCGCGCGCCAACAACTCCACGCTGGGCTTCGGCCTGCACTCGGAGATCGTCGCGCCCTACCTGAACCGCTACGGCAGCGAATCCCTCAAGAGGAAGTACCTGCCGAAGATGGCCGCGGGCGAGTGGATCGGCGCGATCGCGATGAGCGAGCCCGGCGCGGGCTCCGACCTGCAATCGGTCAAGACCAACGCGATCCGCAAGGGCGACAAGTACATCCTCAACGGCTCGAAGACCTTCATCACCAACGGCTGGAACGCCGACCTGGTGATCGTGGTGGCGAAGACCGATCCCTCCAAGGGCGCCAAGGGCACCAGCCTGGTGGTCGTGGACACCTCGATGAAGGGCTTCTCCAAGGGGCGCAGGCTGAAGAAGATGGGCCTCAAGGGCCAGGACACCGCGGAGCTCTTCTTCGACAACGTCGAGGTCCCCGCCGAGAACCTGCTCGGCCAGGAAGGCAACGGCTTCATCTACCTGATGCAGGAGCTGCCCTGGGAGCGCATGCAGATCGCGATCGGCGCGGTCGCCAAGTCCGAGGCCGCGATCGAGTGGACCAAGGACTACGTGCGCGAACGGAAGGCCTTCGGCAAGAGCGTGGCGAGCTTCCAGAACACCCGGTTCAAGCTGGCCGAGTGCACCACCGAGGTCCAGGTGGCGCGCGTGTTCGTCGACAAGTGCATCGAGCTGCTGCTCGAGGGCAAGCTCGACGCCGCCACGGCCGCGATGGCCAAGTACTGGGTCAGCGACCTCGAGTGCAAGGTCATCGACGAATGCCTGCAGCTGCACGGCGGCTACGGCTTCATGTGGGAATTCCCGATCTCCCGCGCCTACGTGGACGCGCGGGTGCAGCGCATCTACGGCGGCACGAACGAGATCATGAAGGAAGTCATCTCCAGGTCCATCGGCCTGGGCGAGATCAAATAGGCACAGGAAAAGGAGACGGCCATGGCTGAGGCATTCATCTATTCGGCGCTGCGCACGCCGCGCGGCAAGGGCAAGCGGGACGGGTCGCTGCACGAGGTGAAGCCGATCACGCTGCTGACCGGGATCCTGAAGGAGCTCCAGTCGCGCCACGACCTCGACACCTCGCAGGTGGACGACGTGGTAATGGGCTGCGTCACGCCGGTGGGCGAGCAGGGCTCGTGCATCGCCAAGACCGCGGCGCTGGCCGCAGGCTGGGACTTCCACGCCTCGGGCGTGCAGCTGAACCGCTTCTGCGCCTCGGGCCTGGAGGCCGTGAACATGGCCGCGCAGAAAGTGCGCTCCGACTGGGAAGACCTCGTGGTGGCCGGCGGGGTCGAGTCCATGTCGCGCGTGCCGCTGGGCACCGACCGCGGCGCCTGGGCCTGCGACCCGGAGACGGCGCTCGACACCGCGTTCATCCCGCAGGGCATCAGCGCCGACCTGATCGCCACGCTCGAGGAATTCTCGCGCGAGGACATCGACCGCTTTGCGCTCGGCTCGCAGCAAAAAGCGGCCAAGGCGCGCGAAGCGGGCCTGTTCAAGGATTCCGTGGTGCCGGTGACCGACGGCATCGGCGACGTGATCCTCGGCGAGGACGAGTTCATCAAGCCGCACACCACCATGGAAGGGCTCGCTTCGCTCAAGGTGTCGTTCGAGCAGATGGGCGCCATGGGCTACGACTCGGTGGCGCTGCGCCGCTACCCGCAGGTGGAGCGGATCAAGCACGTGCACACTGCCGGCAACAGCTCGGGCATCGTCGACGGCGCGGCCGCCGTGCTCATCGGGTCCGAGGCCAAGGGGCGCCAGCTCGGCCTCACGCCGCGCGCGCGCGTGGTGGCCACGGCGCTCTCGGGCGCCGACCCGACCATCATGCTGACGGGTCCGATGCCCGCAGCCAGGAAGGCGCTGGCCAAGGCCGGGCTGACGATCGACCAGATCGACCTGTTCGAGATCAACGAGGCGTTCGCCGTCGTGCCCATGAAATTCATGAAGGAGATGGGCGTGCCGGAGGAGAAGGTCAACGTGAACGGCGGCTCGATCGCGATGGGCCACCCGCTGGGCGCCACCGGCGCAATGATCATCGGCACCCTGATCGACGAACTGGAGCGCAGGAACCTGCGCTACGGCCTCGCCACGCTGTGCGTCGGCGGCGGCATGGGCATTGCAACCATCATCGAAAGAGTCTGATGTCACCCATACGCTATGAACTGGGCGCGGACCGCGTAGTCACGGTCACGTTCGATGCGCCCGAGGGCTCGGTCAACACCATGTCCGAGGCCTGGAAGAACGCGTTCACCGAAACGGTCGCGCGGCTCGAGAAGGAGAAGGATTCCTACGACGGCGTGATCCTCGCCTCGGCCAAGAAGACCTTCTTCGCGGGCGCGGAGCTGAAGGACATCGTCAAGCTCGGCGCGGCCGACGCGCCGCGCATGTTCCACGAGATCGAGGCGATCAAGGCCGACTTCCGCAAGCTCGAAAAACTCGGCAAGCCGGTGGTCGCTGCCCTCGCGGGCACGGCACTGGGCGGCGGGTTCGAGATCGCGCTGGCCTGCCACTGCCGCATCTGCGTGGACGACCCGAAGATCCAGCTCGGGTTTCCCGAGGTGACGCTGGGCCTGCTCCCCGGCGCGGGAGGCGTGACCAAGCTCACGCGGCTGCTCGGCCTGCAGGCGGCCTTCCCGTACCTCATCGAAGGCAAGCTCATGAAGCCGGCCGAAGCGGCCAAGCTCGGGCTGCTGCAGGGTCTCGCCAAGGACGCGGCCGGCGCGATGTCGATGGCGCGCGAGTGGATCAAGGCCAATCCCGCACCGGTGCAGCCATGGGACGCCAAGGACTACCGCATGCCCGGCGGCAACCCGAACTCCCCGGCGGTCTCGCAGATGCTGGCGGTGGCCCCGGCCATGCTCACGGAAAAGACCCGCGGCCTGTATCCGGCGCCCGAGGCCATCCTCTCGGCGATGGTGGAAGGCGCGTACGTAGACTTCGACACCGCGATGCGCGTCGAGTCGCGCTACCTCGCGAAGATCGCCGTGGGACAGGTGGCGAAGAACATGATCACCGCGTTCTTCTTCAACCTGAACGCGATCAAGAGCGGCGCGTCGCGCCCGAAAGACGTCCCGAAGTGGAAGCCGGCGAAAGTCGGCATCCTCGGCGCAGGCATGATGGGCGGCGGCATCGCCTACGCTACCGCGACGCGCGGCATTCCCTGCGTACTCAAAGATGTTTCTATAGAGGCGGCCGAAAAGGGCAAGTCCTACACCGAGACCATCCTCAGCAAGCGTAAGCGCCCCCTCGACCCGCTCGGGCTGATCAAGGCGACCGCCAGCCTGGACGACCTGTCCGGCTGCGACCTCATCATCGAGGCGGTGTTCGAGAAGCGCGACCTCAAGGCGCAGGTGACGAAGGAGTCCGAGCCCAAGCTCGCCGCCGGCGGGGTATTCGCTTCCAACACTTCGACGCTG
>JAFEDL010000120.1 GCA_018241645.1 Pseudomonadota bacterium | reverse complement strand
TCGGCGCGCGCGCGGCGCAGCTCCTCCTCGCTCTTGCCGGTCTTCTGCGCGTTGAACTTGAAGTTGGCGCGCAGCCGGTCGGTCTCGAACGGCCCGGGCAGCACGGCGTTGATCGTGACGTTGTGGCGCACGGTCTTCCTCGACAGCCCGGCCACGAATCCGGTGAGGCCCGTGCGCGCGCCGTTGGACAGGCCCAGCTCGGGAATCGGGAACTTCACCGCGCCGGAGGTGATGTTGATGATGCGCCCGAACTTGCGCTCGATCATCTTGTCCACCACCGCGCGGATGAGGAGGATCGGCGTGATCATGTTGGCGTCCAGGGCCTTGATCCAGGTCTCCCGGTCCCAGTCGCGGAAGTCGCCCGGCGGCGGGCCGCCGGCGTTGTTGACGAGGATGTCCGGAGCGGGACAGACGGCCAGTGCCGCCGCGCGCCCCTCGGGCGTGGTGATGTCCCCCGCGACCGCGCCGACCTTGACGCCCAGCGCGCGCAGTTCGTCCGCCGTGGCCTCGAGGGCTTCCTTGCCGCGCGCGGTGATGACGACGTTCACGCCCTCGCGCGCGAGCGACAGCGCGCATCCCTTGCCCAGTCCCTTGCTGCCCGCCGTCACCAGCGCCGTCCTGCCGCGTATTCCGAGATCCATGTCGTTGCTCCGTTTTAGCCTAAACCCTGACTTTGCAGGTATTCGTCGTAGGTTCCGCGAAAATCCACGATCCCGTCAACCCTCATGTCGATAATCCGCGTGGCCAGCGTCGAAACGAACTCCCGGTCGTGCGAAACAAAGATCAGCGTTCCCTTGAACTTGTCCAGCGCCGTATTCAGCGATTCGATCGATTCCATGTCGAGGTGGTTGGTGGGCTCGTCCATCAGCAGCACATTGTGCTTTTGCAGCATAAGCTTGCCGAATATCAGGCGCTGCTCCTCGCCCCCGGACACGACCTTGATCGACTTGCCCACCTCGTCGCCCGAAAACAGCAGCCGTCCCAGGGTGCTGCGCACGACCTGGTCCTCGTCCGAGGCGGCCTTCCAGCGCCCCATCCAGTCGGTGAGGCTCTCGTCCTCGGCGAAATCCGCGGTGTGCTCCTGCGCGCAGTAACCGGGCCGCGCCTTGTCGGTCCAGCGGATCTTGCCGGCGTCGGGCTTCAGGTCGCCCCACAGGCAGCGCAGCAGCGTGGTCTTGCCGATGCCGTTCGGCCCCAGGATCGCCACCTTCTCGCCCGCCTCGATGATCAGGTTGAAGGCGTGGAACAGCGGCTTGCCGTAGCCCTTGGCGAGGTTCTCGACCTCCACGGCGTGGCGGTGGAGCTTTTCCTTCTCGTCGAAGTCGAAGCGGATGAACGGGTACTGGCGCGAGGAGGGCTTCACGTCCTCCACTTTGAGCTTTTCGATATGCTTCTGGCGTGAGGTGGCCTGGCGCGCCTTGGACTTGTTGGCCGAGAAGCGCGACACGAAATCCTGCAGCTCGGCGATGCGCTCCTTCGCCTTGGTGTTGGCGTTCAGCACCTGCTGGCGCGCCTGGGTGGAGGCGAGCATGTAGTCGTCGTAGCTGCCCGGGTAGACGCGGATGCCGCCGTAGTCGAGGTCGGCCATGTGCGTGCAGACGGCGTTCAGGAAATGCCGGTCGTGCGAGATGATGATGATCGTGCTCTGGCGCGCATCGAGCATCCCTTCCAGCCAGCGGATCGAGTTGATGTCGAGGTTGTTGGTCGGCTCGTCGAGCAGCAGGATGTCGGGGTCGGCAAACAGTGCCTGCGCCAGCAGCACGCGCAGCTTCCAGCCGGGCGCCACCGCGCTCATCGGGCCGCGGTGCTGCTCCTCGGGGATGCCGAGGCCGAACAGCAGGGAGCCCGCGCGCGCCTCCGAGTCGTAGCCGCCGTACTCGGCGAACTTCGCCTCGAGGTCGGCGGCCCGCATGTAGTCGTCCTCGGTCGAGTCGGCGTTGGCGTAGATCGCGTCGCGCTCGGCCATGGCGGCCCACATCTGCTCGTGGCCCATCAGCACCACGTCGAGCACGCGCTGGTCCTCGTAGGCGAACTGGTCCTGGCGCAGGCGCCCGATGCGCTCGTTCGCGTCGATCGACACGTTGCCCGAGGACGGCTCGAGCTCGCCGCCGAGGATCTTCATGAAGGTCGACTTGCCGCTGCCGTTCGCGCCGATCAGGCCGTAGCGGTTGCCGCCGCCGAACTTGACGGACACGTTCTCGAACAGGGGCTTGGCCCCGTACTGCATGGTGATGCCGGATGTGGTGATCATGTTGCCTTCGCTTTTAGGGAGACGAGGAGCACGCCGGAGATGACCAGCACGCTGCCTGCGACCTGGATGGCGGTGACCGGCTCCTCGAGCCCGATCGCCCCCGCATAGACGGTGACGACGGGACCCACGGCGCCGATCAGCGCGAACTGGTTGGCGCCGATGCGCCTGAGCGCCTCGGCCACCATGAAAACGGGGATTACGGTGGCGAACACCACCATCGCCATCAGGGTCCACCAGAGCCTTGCCGACAGGTCGAGCGCGCTCACGGGCTCGAGCGCGAAGAACTGGAGGGCTGCGGGCAGGGTCGCGACGATCATCGTGTAGGCCGTGAAGCGCATCGACCCGATGCGGCGGGTGAGCTCGCTCCCGGCCACGAGGTAGATTGCGTAGGAGAGGGCGCTGGACAGGCACATCAGCACGCCGAACAGGAACAGGCGATCCTCACCGCGGGCGCCGATCTGCCCCGAGACGACCAGGGCGATGCCCGCGTAGCTGATGGCGAGCGCCGCGAGCTCCCTGCGGGTGGGGCGTTTCTTCAGGAAGACCAGCGACAGCAGCACGACCATGGTCGGGTACATGAACAGGATCAGGCGTCCGACGCCCGCGCCCACGTACTGCAGGCCGATGAAGTCGAGGAAGCTGGCGAGGTAGTAGCCGACGAACGCAAGGCCGGCGACCGCGGCCCATTCCCTGGGCGTCAGCGGCGCGCGCTTTGTGGTGCTCCTTGCATCCTTGTAACCGAGCCACCATGCGACGGCGGCAAAAAACGGCAGCGACAGCAGCATGCGCAGGAACAGCAGGGTGACGGGACTCACGGGTTCGACCGCGTAGCAGAGCTTCACGAATACCGGGCGAAAGCCGAAGCCGACGACCCCGCCGAGGGCCAGCAGCAGCCCCCACGCCCGGTAGGAAACGCCCGCCACTTACCGGCGCTTGGAGCCGCCGAGGATCGAACCCAGCACCCCGCGCAGCACCTGTCGTCCCAATTCGGATCCGATCGTGCGCGCGGCGCTGGTGGCGACTGCCTCCACCAATCCCCGCGTCTGTTTCCCGCCGCGCGGGCCGGTGCGGCCGAACAGCACGTCGGAAATCATGCTGCCGACGCCGCTCCCCGCTCCGCCTTCCTGCGCTGCGGGGGCGTCGCCCTGTCCGGGTTGCCCTGCTGGCACGGCCGGACTGTGGCGGTCGGCAGTCCGGCCCTTGAGTTTTTCATAGGCCGACTCGCGGTCCACGGGTTTCTCGTAGTGCCCGTAGATCGCCGCGGACTCGATCGCCTTCCTGCGCTCGGCCGGCTCGAGCGGCCCGAGCTGGCTGCCGGGCGGCACGATGAACGCGCGTTCCACCATGCAGGGCCGGCCCTTCTCGTCGAGGAAGCTGACGAGGGCTTCGCCGACGCCGAGCTCCATGATCACCTGGTCGGTCTTCAGCTTCGGGTTCGGCCGCAGCGTGTCCGCCGCGGACTTCACCGCCTTCTGGTCCTTGGGCGTGAACGCGCGCAGCGCATGCTGCACGCGGTTGGACAACTGGCCGAGGACCGACTCCGGGATGTCGAGCGGGTTCTGGGTGACGAAGTACACGCCTACGCCCTTGGAGCGGATCAGGCGCACCACCTGCTCGATCTTGGTGAGCAGCGCCTTGGGGGCGTCGTTGAAGAGCAGGTGCGCCTCGTCGAAGAAGAACACCAGCTTGGGCTTGTCCGGGTCACCGACCTCGGGCAGGTGCTCGAAGAGTTCGGCCAGCATCCAGAGCAGGAACGTCGCGTAGAGCTTGGGCGAGTTCATCAGCTTGTCCGCGGCGAGGATGTTCACCACACCCTTGCCGCCCTCGGTCTGCAGGAGGTCGGCGATGTCGAGCATCGGCTCGCCGAAGAACCGGTCCGCGCCCTGGTTCTCGAGCGACAGCAGGCCGCGCTGGATCGCGCCGATCGAGGCTGCCGAGATATTGCCGTACTGGGTCTGGAACTGCGCCGCGTTGTCGCCCACATGCTGCAGCATCGCGCGCAGGTCCTTCGCGTCGAGCAGCAGCAGGCCGTTGTCGTCGGCGATCTTGAACACCAGGTTGAGCACGCCCTCCTGGGTGTCGTTGAGCGCGAGCATGGACGACAGCAGCAGCGGCCCCATGTCCGAGATCGTGGCGCGCACCGGGTGGCCGTTCTCGCCGAACACGTCCCAGAACACCGCCGGGCAGGCCTCGAACTTCACGTCCAGCTTGAGGCTCCGGATGCGCTCGGCGACCTTGGGGTTCGCGCCGCCGGCCTTGGCGATGCCGGACAGGTCGCCCTTGACGTCGGCCATGAACACCGGCACGCCGATCGACGAGAAGGCGTGCGCAAGGGACTGCAGCGTGACCGTCTTGCCCGTGCCGGTGGCCCCGGTGATCAGGCCGTGGCGGTTGGCGAGGCCGGGCAGCAGCACAAGCTCCGTTGCGGCGTTCTTGGCGATGAGCAGGGGTTGGGCCATAGAGGTAAAATTATACGTTTTCCTGCTCTGCTCCTTTTAACTAATTCCTGGAAAGAAAGATGGCCGGACACAGCAAATGGGCGAACATCCAGCACCGCAAAGGGCGCCAGGACGCCAAGCGGGGCAAGGTCTTCACGCGCCTCATCAAGGAAATCACCGTGGCCGCGCGGCTGGGCGGCGGCGATCCCGGCGCCAACCCGCGCCTGCGGCTGGCGCTGGACAAGGCCCGCGAGTCCAACATGCCCAAGGACACGACGCAGAACGCGATCGCCCGCGGCACCGGCACGCTGGAAGGCGTGAATTACGAGGAGATCCGCTACGAGGGCTACGGCATCGGCGGCGCGGCGATCATCGTGGACTGCATGACCGACAACCGCACGCGCACCGTGGCGGAGGTGCGCCACGCGTTCGCCAAGAACGGGGGCAACCTCGGTACCGACGGCTCGGTGGCGTTCCTCTTCAAGCACTGCGGCCAGTTCCTGTTCGCGCCCGGCCTGTCCGAGGACAAGGTCATGGAAGCCGCCCTCGACGCGGGCGCGGAAGACGTGATCGCAAACGAGGACGGCTCGATCGAGGTGATCTGCGCGCCTTCGGATTTTGCGCAGGTCGATGCCGGCCTGAAGAAGGCCGGCCTGAAGCCGGAGATCGCCGAGATCACGATGAAGCCCACGCTGGAAAACGCGCTGGCCGGCGACGATGCGGTGAAGATGAGGAAGCTCCTCGACGCGCTGGAGGGCCTCGACGACGTGCAGGAGGTCTACACCACCGCGGTGCTCGATGAGGCCTGACAGGGCGGGGCGGGAGGTATGAGGAGGGGCGCAGCCCCTCTTCTCGCCTAGATGGGCGATCCGGTCCGCATCCTGGGCATCGACCCCGGCCTCAGGGTGACCGGCTTCGGGATCATCGACAAGGCCGGCGCGCGCCTCACGTACGTGACCAGCGGGTGCGTGAAGAGCGGCGCGGGCGAGCTGCCGGAGCGCATCCGGGTGATCCTCGACGGCCTGCAGGAAGTCATCGCCGCGAACCATCCCGACCAGTCCGCCATCGAGAAAGTGTTCGTCAACGTGAACCCGCAGTCGACGCTGCTGCTCGGGCAGGCGCGCGGCGCCGCCATCTGCGCCGCGGTGCTCGCCGGGTTGCCGGTCGCCGAGTACACTGCGCTGCAGGTGAAGCAGGCGGTCGTGGGCGCCGGCAAGGCGGGCAAGGAACAGGTGCAGATGATGGTGAAGCGGTTGCTCGCGCTGCCCGGAGACCCGAGCCCCGACGCGGCCGACGCGCTTGCCTGCGCCATCTGCCATGCGCATGCGGGGCAGGGCATGGGCGCGTTCTCCACCGCGGGGCGGCGCATGAAGAACGGGAGGCTGGTTTGATCGGGAGGCTGTCGGGAGTCCTAGCTGCCAAGAACCCGCCGCAGGTCATGGTGGACGCAGGCGGCGTCGGCTACGAGATCGATGTCCCGATGAGCACCTTCTACAACCTGCCGGCCACCGGCGAGAAGGTCGTCCTGCTCACGCACCTGGTAGTGCGCGAGGACGCGCACATCCTCTTCGGCTTCGCCACCGAGGAAGAGCGTTCAGCGTTCAGGAAGCTGATCCGCATCTCCGGCGTGGGCGCGCGCACCGCGCTGTCCGTGCTCTCGGGCCTGTCGGTCAACGACCTCGCGCATGCGGTGGCCACGCAGGATGCGGCGCGCCTCACGAAGGTGCCGGGGATAGGCAAGAAGACCGCCGAACGCCTGCTGCTCGAGCTGAAGGGCAAGCTCGCCGACGTGCTGCCCGGCGCCGGCTCGGGCGGGGCGCAGGCCAGCCCCGCGTCCGACGTGCTGAACGCGTTGATTTCGCTCGGCTACAGCGAGAAGGAAGCGCTGCTCGCCACCAAGCAGCTGCCGGCCGACATCCCGGTGTCCGAGGGCATCCGGGCCGCGCTCAAAGCTCTGGCAAAATCCTGACGTGGCGATCGAAACCGACCGGTTGATTTCCGCGGCTCCCGTGTCCGTGCAGGAGGAGCAGATCGAGCGCGCCCTGCGCCCGCAGAAGCTTGCCGAGTACGTGGGCCAGCAGAAGATCCGCGAGCAGCTCGAGATCTTCATCGCGGCGGCGCGCGGCAGGAAGGAGGCGCTCGACCACGTCCTGCTGTTCGGCCCGCCGGGCCTGGGCAAGACCACCCTCGCGCACATCATCTCGCGCGAGATGGGCGTGGGCCTGCGCCAGACCTCGGGCCCGGTGCTCGAGCGCCCCGGCGACCTCGCGGCGCTCCTCACCAACCTCGAACCCAATGACGTCCTCTTCATCGACGAGATCCACCGCCTTTCGCCGGTGGTCGAGGAGATCCTCTATCCGGCGCTGGAGGACTACCAGATCGACATCATGATCGGCGAGGGCCCCGCGGCCCGCTCGATCAAGCTCGACCTGCCGCCGTTCACGCTGGTCGGCGCAACCACCCGCGCGGGCATGCTGACCAACCCGCTGCGCGACCGGTTCGGCATCGTCGCGCGGCTGGAGTTCTACAACGAGGCCGAGCTGACTTCGATCGTCAACCGGTCGGCGCAACTGCTCGAGGTGGGGATAGACGCGAGCGGCGCGCAGGAGATCGCGCGCCGCTCGCGCGGCACGCCGCGCATCGCGAACCGCCTGCTGCGCCGCGTGCGCGACTACGCGCAGGTCAAGGCAGACGGCGTGGTGACCAAGCCCGTCGCCGACGCCGCGCTGCGCATGCTCGACGTGGACGCGCTCGGCTTCGACGTGATGGACAGGAAGCTCCTCCTCGCGGTGATCGAGCGCTTCGCCGGCGGCCCCGTCGGCGTGGACAACCTCGCCGCGGCGATCGGCGAGGAGCGCGACACCATCGAGGACGTGCTGGAGCCCTACCTGATCCAGCAGGGCTACCTGCAGCGCACACCGCGCGGCCGCATGGCCACCCTGCAGGCCTACCGCCATTTCGGCATCGTCGCGCCGCCGGCCCGGGCCGGCGCGAGCGGGGACCTGTGGAGCGCGGCGCCGCCAGACAGCGCGAGCGAAGAAGGGGAACCCGTCTGAGGGTGTTCGGCAACGAGGGGCAGGACGCGGCGGCCGCGCATGCGCTTGCCGCAGACCAGGGCCTCTTCGCCCAAAGGCTGTTCGCCGCCACGCCGCGGGCGTGGGTCACGCAGCTTGTCGTCGTTGCCAACGTGGTCATCTTTGCCGCCATGCTGGCCGACGGGGCCGGGCTGTTCGAAGCGAATTCGGCGGTCCACCTTCGCTGGGGGGCCAACTTCGGGCCCATCACGAAGGACGGCGAGTGGTGGCGGCTCCTTGCCTGCACGTTCCTGCATTTCGGCCTCGTGCACCTGGCCATGAACATGTGGGCGCTGTGGGGCGCGGGCGGGCTGGTCGAGCGGCTGTACGGCAACCTCGCTTTTCTCGCGATCTACCTATTCGCGGGTCTCACGGGGAGCTTCGCGAGCCTGTACTGGAACGCGGACAAGGTGGTCAGCGTCGGCGCCTCGGGCGCGATTTTCGGCGTGTACGGCGCGCTGGCCGCCTACGTGCTGCGCGAACCCGGGTCGGTGCCCAAGAGCGTGCTGAAGAGCCTGACCAACAGCACGATCGCCTTCATCGGCTACTCGATCTTCCTCGGCGTCATGGTCTCGGCCATCGACAACGCCGCGCACGCGGGCGGCCTCGCAGGCGGATTCGCGCTCGCCTGGGTCCTCGCGCGGCCGCTGGCGCCGCGCGCTCCGCTGGGCGCGGGCCGCGCGGCCGCAGCCGCGGCGGTTGCCGGGATTTCGGTCGCGGCGCTCTTTGCCCTGCTGCCGCCGCCGAGATATTCCTACGCGGCGCAAAAGGCCGCCACCGAGGCGATCCAGTCATTCGCGGGCGAGGAGGCTTCGCTTGCGGGGACCGCGCAGGCACTGGTCGAGGACCGCAGGGCAGGACGCATCACCGACCGGCAGCTGGGCGAGGCCATCGAGAAGCAATTGCTGCCCGGCTGGACGGCCGCCCATGCGCGGTTCGCCGCGATCCGGCTCGAGCCCGGCGCGCCGGCCGCGGCGAAAGTGGCGGAGCTCACCGAGTTCGTGCGCGTGCGCCGCGACATGTTTGCCGCCTACGCGGACGGGCTCAGGACCGGGGACGCGGCGCGCATGCGCCGCGCCGAGGAGCTCTCGGGCGAGGCGCAGGCCATGATGAAGGCCATGCGCGAGCGGGCAAAGTAGCCGATGGGTGCGCCGTTCCGGATCCCGGTGAGGGTCTACTACCAGGACACGGATGCAGGAGGCGTCGTATTCCACGCGCAATACCTCGCGTTCATGGAGCGGGCGCGGACCGAGCTGCTGAACGCGCGCGGGTTCGACCTGGCGCGCATCGCGGAGGAGCGCCGTATACTGTTCATGGTGCACGAGATCGCGGTGCGCTACCATCGCCCTGCCATGCTGAACGACATGCTCGAGGTGACCGCCGCGCCGGGCCCGTCCGGCCGCGCGAGCGTCGTGTTCGCGCAGCGCGTTGAACGCGGCGGCGAACTGCTGGTCGAAGGCGAGGTCAAACTCGCGCTGGTCGACCGGGACCGGCAGCGCCCCGTGCGCGTGCCCGGCGAACTCAGGCGGCTGCTGGAAGCGGCCGGATGAACATGCACACCCAACCATGAACCCGAACCCATGAATGTGACCCAGGACCTTGAAATCTGGACGCTGATCGCGAACGCGAGCCTGGTGGTGAAGTTCGTGATGGCGCTGCTCCTCGGCGTGTCCTTCATGAGCTGGCTGTTCATCTTCCGCAAGATGTTCGCGATCCGCCGCGCGCGCGCGGAGACCGACGCCTTCGAGCGCGAGTTCTGGAGCGGCAACGACCTGAACCTGCTCTACCAGGGCGCGGTCAACAACCGCCATTCGATCGGCAGCCAGGAGCGGATCTTCGAGGCGGGGTTTCGCGAGTTTTCCAAGCTGCGTGGCCAGCGCGGCACCGACCCGAGCACCATGGTGGACGGGGCGCGCCGCGCCATGCGAGCCACCTACCAGCGCGAGATGGACGTGCTCGAGAGCCACCTCTCGTTCCTCGCCTCGGCCGGGTCGGTGAGCCCGTACGTGGGCCTGTTCGGGACGGTGTGGGGGATCATGCATGCGTTCCGCGGCCTCGCCAACGTGCAGCAGGCCACGCTCGCGCAGGTGGCGCCCGGCATCGCGGAGGCGCTGGTGGCGACCGCGATCGGCCTGTTCGCGGCGATTCCCGCGGTGGTGGCCTA
>JAFEDL010000011.1:32984-41308 GCA_018241645.1 Pseudomonadota bacterium | reverse complement strand
GGTGTCGGCCGAGATGCGCATCCTCGCCCGCTCGGTGTGGAACATCCTCGTGTTCATGCTGAACAGCCTGATCTTCATGCTGATCGGCATGCAGCTGTCGCAGATCGTCCCGCGCCTGGCCGGATATACGACCCTGGAACTCGCCGTGTGGTCGGTCGCGGTCAGCGCGGTGGCGGTGCTGGTGCGCATCCTGTGGGTCTACCCGGCGACGTGGTTGCCGCGCTGGTTCTCGCGCAGCCTGCGCGAGCGCGAGCCGGCGCCGCCCAACCGCGAACTGTTCATCGAGAGCTGGTGCGGCATGCGCGGCATCGTGTCGCTCGCCGCGGCGCTGGCCCTGCCGGTGACGGTGGAGAGCGGCGCGCCTTTCCCGCACCGCGACCTGATCGTGTTCCTCACGTTCGCGGTGATCTTCGCGACGCTGGTCGGGCAGGGCCTGACCCTCGCGCCGCTGATCCGCCGGCTGAAGCTCACCTCTGACTCGAGCATCATCGAAGAGGAGCGCCGCGCGCGCGCCGACATGGGAAGGGCCGCGCTCGCCGCGCTTGAGCGCGCCGCGCAGGAGGTGCGCGCAGCGCCCGACGTGGTCGGGCGCGTGCGGGCGGAATTCGCGGAGCGCGTGGCCATCGCCGGGGAGGGCGCGGATGCACAGGCGGCCGGCCAGGCCCGGCGCCTCCGATTTGCCGCCATCCGGGCCGAGCGCGCCGAGCTCATCCGCGTCTGGCAGGAAAACCTCATCAGCGATGACGTCATGCACGAGCTCGAGGAAGAGCTCGACTACCAGGAGTCCCGCCTATGAAGCTCGCCAGGGTTGCACTGCTTGCCGCGTTGTTGCTCGCGGGCCCCGCCATCGCGCAGACCCCGGTCGCGCGCTCGACCGGCCAGACGCTGTACCTGCCGATCTACTCCCACGTCTGGCACGGCGACCTCGACAGCCGCGGCGAGCCGGCCAAGGCGCTGGTCTCGGTGTCGGTGAGCATCCGCAATACCGATCCCGTCCGGGCCATCCGGGTGACCTCCGCGCAGTATTTCGACACGGACGGCAAGCGCCTGCGCGAGTACCTCGCTTCGCCGCGGACCGTCCAGCCCATGGCCACCTTCGAGCTGTTCATCCCGCGCAGCGACGACACCGGCGGGTCCGGCGCCAATTTCGTCATCGTGTGGAAGTCGGATGCGCCGGCCAGTCCCCCGATCGTGGAAGGGTTCCACGCGAACCTGCCGGCGGGGCGTTCGATCGCGTTCACCACTTCGGCGCGCCCGATCCCGCCCGAATAGTTAACCTGCTACAAGCTTCTCCAGCGCTCCGCGCCCCTCGGGGTTGACCATGACCACCAGCGTGGAGCCCGGGCCGACCACGTGATCGGCCGGGGGATTGAACTGCCATTCCTCACCGGCGCGCACTGCCAGCAGGATGTAGTCCGGCGAGCGCTTGATGAAGTCGCCGAGCACGCGCCGCCCGAAGCCTTCGGGCACGTGGATTTCCTCCACGCGCAGCCGGTTGTCCGAGCGCAGCATCTCGTCGAGGAAGCTCACCACGGCCGGGCGCACCATGCTCGACGCGATGCGCATGCCGCCGGTGAAGTCGGGCGACACGATGGCATCCGCGCCGACGCGCTTCAATTTGTCTATGTTGCGCACCTCGTGGCAGCGCGCGACCACGCGCAGGGCCGGGTTGAGCTGCTTGGCCGACAGCGTGATGAGCAGGTTCTTGCCGTCGTCGCCGGTCACGGCGAAGAGGCCCGCGGCGCGCTCGATGCCGGCCCGCCGCAGCACGTCGTCGTCGGAGCTGTCGCCGTGGAGCACCAGCGTCTTGGGGTACTTGTCGTGGAAGACCTCGATCGCGGGCTGCGCGTCCTCGACGGCGACGAAAGGCCGGTCGGTGACGTGCAGCTCGTGGGCCACGTTGGTGCCGACCCGGCCCACGCCGCAGATGATGTAGTGCTGCTTCAGCTTGTCGATGCGGTCCTGCATGCGTCGCCTCCTGAGGGCTTCGTTGAGGTCGCCTTCGAGGATGAAGGCGGTGAGTTTGGATGTGGCATAGGTGACGTTGGCGATCCCGACGCTTGCGATCACCATGAGGAATACCCGGCCGCCGGGGCTGTGCGTCAGGTCGATGGTCTCGCCGAAACCGATGGTCGCGACCGTGATGAAGGTCATGTAGACGCAGTCCAGCGGCGAGGCCTTGTAGTCCGAGACGATCCAGAACCCCGTCGACCCGATCACCAGCACGGCCATGAACATCAGGAACGGGTTGCGGAACGCCATGTAGAAGCGCACCGGGAGGCTGGTGGGTTGCAGGCTGATCATTTTTGCGTTTCTCTGCGGCGGCGTTTGCTGCGGGCGCGCCAGGCGAGCATGACGTGCGCGCGCCACGCGGCTTGCACGGCAAAGTATCCGATCCCGGCGAGCGTGATTGCAAGCGCGACGAGGCCGACCCCGAGCGGCGGGCCCAGCGCCAGCGTCCAGTGCATCAGGGCCAGCAGCGAGTCGCCCAGGTGGAGCCAGTCCATCTCGAAGGCCTTGACCGCGGCGGGCGGGCCGTTTCCGCCCAGCAGCAGGCTCCCGTACGCATAGGCCAGCAGGTACAGGGGCACGATCGTGAAGGGGTTGGTGTACAGCGTGGTGAGCAGGGCCACCGGCAGGTTGACATGCAGCGCGACCGCCAGCAGGAGCGCCGTGAGCATCTGCAGCGGGCCCGGCACCAGACCCGCGAAGAGGCCCAGGGCGACCCCGCCCGCCACCGAATGGCGGTTCAGGTGCCACAGGTTCGGGTGATGCAGGTACCCGCCGAAGCGCCCCAGCCAGCGGTGGTCGCGGATCGAGGCGTGGCTCGGGAGGTATTTGCGGAAGTATTTGCGCGGCATGGGCCGTCCTGCGGTCAGCCGTATGGTCAGGTCAGCCGGATGCGTTCGGGTGCGTTTAGCAAGGTCTACCGATTCTACGCGGCCCCGGCGTGACCGCAGCGATTGTCGCCTTTGCTGTCGGAGTTTGGTGGCTGCAACAGCGGGCCACCCTGCCGACGTTCCCGCCGGATCCGGCGTGGCTGTGGGCGGCTTGCGCTTGCGCGGGCCTCTCCCTGGTCCGACCCTTGCGGCGCTGGCTGGTCCTGCCGGCCGCTTTCGCGCTGGGTTTCGCCTGGGCCGCAGGTTGCGCGCACCTGCGCATGCACGACCGTCTCGCCGCGGAGCTCGAAGGACGCGACCTCGTTCTTTCCGGCGTGGTGGCGAGCCTGCCGGCAGTCGGCGAGCGCAGCGTGCGTTTCGAGTTCGACGTCGAAGCCGCTCCGGGTCCGGGTGTGCCCGGCAGGATCCTGCTGTCCTGGTACCGGAGCGGGATCGCAGCCGGCCCGGAGGATGCGCCGGCTGCGCTGGACGATCCGTACGCGGTGCATCCGGGAGAGCGCTGGCTGTTCACGGTCCGGCTCAAGCGTCCCCACGGGAGCGTCAATCCCCACGGCTTCGATTACGAGGGCTGGCTGCTGGAGCGCGGCATCGGCGCGAGCGGCTACGTACGGCAGCGCGGCGGGCAGAGGAAGATCGGTGAACGCAATTCCGTTGTCGACCGGATCGAGCAGGCCCGTGAAAGGGTGCGCGCACGCTTCCTCGACGTCCTGGGAGATTCCGACACGGCCGGCATCCTCGTTGCGCTGGTGGTGGGCGACCAGCGCGCCATCGATGCCGGGGACTGGCGCCTCTTCAGCCGCACCGGGGTCACGCACCTCATGTCGATCTCCGGGCTGCACGTCACGCTGATCTCGGGGATGGTGGCTGCGCTTGTCGCGTTCGGCTGGCGGCGCAGCGGATCCCTCGCATTGGTGTTGCCGGCGCGTAAGGCTGCCGCGCTTGCGGCTACCTTTGCGGCGCTTGCCTACACGCTGCTGGCCGGATTCGGCGTGCCCGCGCAGCGCACGTTCTTCATGGTCGGCGCGGTGGCCGCTGCGCTGTGGTCCGGGCGCATCTCCTCGCCGTCCCGCGTGCTCGCGCTCGCCTTGCTTGCCGTTGTGCTGGTGGACCCGTGGGCGGTGCTCGCCGCCGGGTTCTGGCTTTCGTTCGGCGCGGTGGCGCTGATCTTCTATGTGTCGCACGGCTGGACGGGGCGGGCGTCCTGGCTGGCGCAGTGGGCGCGCGTGCAATGGGCGATCACCGTGGGCCTGGCGCCGATGGCGCTGCTGCTGTTCTCGCAGGTGTCGCTGGTCGGGCCGCTGGCCAACGCCGTGGCCATCCCGGTCGTGAGCGCGGTCATCACGCCCCTGGCGCTGGCAAGCGCCCTGCTGCCGGCAGATGCGCTGCTGCGGTTCGCCGACGTCCTCGCCGGCTGGCTGATGGTGTTCCTCGCGTGGTGCGATGCCTTGCCGGTGGCGGTGTGGCAGCAAGCGGTTCCGCCCGCGTGGGCGGTGGCGGCCGCACTGGCCGGCGTCCTGTGGCTGCTCGCCCCGCGCGGCATGCCTTCGCGCTGGATCGGCCTCGCTTTCTTCCTGCCCGTTCTCACCGCTACGCCGCCGCGTCCCGCGCCGGGTGAGGCCTGGGTCACGACGCTCGACGTCGGGCAGGGGCTGGCGGTCCTCGTGCGCACTGCGGAACACAACCTGTTGTACGACGCCGGGCCTGCCTACGGCACCGAATCCGACAGCGGGGAACGCATCATCGCGCCGTACCTGCGCGCCATTGGCGCGCTGCGGCTGGATACCATGGTCGTCACGCACAACGACAGCGACCACAGCGGCGGCGCGATCTCGGTCCTGCAGAATGCGCAGGTCCTCGACTTCATGTCTTCGCTCGAACCGGACAACCCGATTGCGCTTGCCGCGCCGGGCCCGCGGCCCTGCGTTCGCGGCGACCGCTGGCAGTGGGACGGCGTCGAATTTGAGGTGATGCATCCGGCACGGGACGATTACGCGGACGGCAGCCTGCGAATCAACAACCTCAGTTGCGTGTTGCGCGTCGCCACTGCGCACGGCTCTATGCTGCTGACGGGGGATATCGAGAAGGTCGCGGAAGCCCTCCTCGTGCAGCGCGAAGGCGCGGGGCTGCGGGCCGATGCGCTTCTCGCACCGCACCACGGCAGCCGGACCTCGTCCACCGCGGAGTTCATCGACGCAGTGCGGCCCGCGCTCCTGGTCGTGCCGGCGGGGTACCGCAACCGCTTCGGCCACCCGCGCGCGGACGTGCTCGCACGCTATGCGGTGGCCGGCACGCGCGTTCTGCGTACCGACCTCGACGGAGCCGTGACCGTGCGGCTGGCACGGGATGGCGTGCAGGCCTTGGGGGAGCGGGCCGGGCGGCCCCGCTACTGGCAGGCCGCCCGCCTATAATGGGCGCCATGGAACCCAGGCAAAGCACCGTGCAGTGCATGTCGCCGAAAGGCCTGCACAGGATCGCGTATCGCGAATGGGGCGACCCCGCGAACGGCAACGTCCTGGTTTGCGTGCACGGGCTGACGCGCTGCGCGCGGGATTTCGACACATTTGCCGCGGCCATGGCGGACCGGTACCGCGTGATCTGCCCCGACGTGGCCGGCCGCGGCCATTCCGACTGGCTCCCGGATCCCATGCTCTACGGGATCCCGCAGTATGTCGCCGACATGGTGACCCTGATCGCGCGGCTCGACGTCGGGCAGGTCGACTGGGTGGGCACCTCGATGGGCGGCATCATCGGCATGGGCCTCGCGGCGCAGCCCAACACGCCGGTACGCAAGCTCGTGGTGAACGATGCCGGCCCGGTGCTCACCAAGGTGTCGCTCGAGCGCATTGCCGCCTACGTGGGTGCCGTGCCTTTGTTCCCCGATTTCGGCACCGCACAGCAATACGTCCGGGCCGTGAGCGCCTCGTTCGGGCCGCACACCGAAGACGAGTGGCGTTTCCTGACCGAGGTGGTGGTCAGGAAGCAACCCGACGGCCGCTACAAGATGCATTACGACCCGGGCGTCGCCGAACCGTTCAAGCACCAGATGCCCGAGGGCAACATCGAACTGTGGCCGCTCTACGATGCGATCCGCAGCCCGATGCTGGTGCTGCACGGCGAGTTGTCCGACCTGCTTACGCGCGAAACCTGCGATGCGATGGCCCATCGCGGCCCAAGGGCCAGGGTGGTCGAAATCCCGGGCGTAGGGCACGCGCCCACGCTCATGCATGCGGACCAGATCGGGATCGTCAGGAATTACCTGCTGGAGGGGTAACCCTCCTTGAAACACTTTGTTACCAAAACCCGCATCCGCGGGCGCCGATCCTTGCTACGCTGAAGCATGGACGCGCAATTGCCGGGGCGGAGGAAGGGCGTGCTGCTTGCGTGTGTGCTCCTCGCGGGCGCAGTGGCAAGCGGGACGGCTCTGGCCCAGCGGCACCATCGCGGCGGGCCGCGCGTGAGCCTGGGGTTTTACGTAGGCGCGCCGTTCGTGGCTTATCCGTACTATCGCCCCTACTACTACGCGCCTTATTACTATCCGCCCGCTTATTATCCGCCCGTGGTCGTCGCCCCGGCCGCGCCGCCGGTGTACATCGAGCAGGAGGCGCAACAGGCGCCGCAGCAGGCTCCCGCCGCGGGATGGTGGTATTACTGTTCCGATCCGCAGGGGTACTACCCTTACGTCAAGCAGTGTCCGGGAGGCTGGCAGCAGGTCTCCCCGCAACCACCGGGCTGATACGCCATGCATCGACTGATTCGCATTTCCCCTTTGCTGCTCGCGCTTGTCGCACTCGGCGCCTGTACGACGATCCCGAGCGGCCCCGGCGTGCTGGTGTTGCCGGGCACGGGCAAGAGCTTCGACGAGTTCAGGGCGAACGAGTACGAATGCCGGCAATACGCCAGTGCGCAGATCGGCGGAACCTCGCCCAACGATGTGGCCGCTGACAACGCGGTCAGGAATGCCGCTGTAGGCACCGCCGTGGGTGCGCTCGCCGGGGCCGCGATCGGCGGGCGCCAGGGGGCCGGTGTAGGCGCAGGCACCGGGCTGGTGGTGGGCGCCGCCGCCGGTTCGGGTACCGGCGAGTATTCCGGGCGCGCCCTGCAGCAGCGCTACGACCATGCCTACCTGCAGTGCATGTACGCGCGCGGCAACAGGGTCCCCGTTTCCGGGCGCTTCGAGGTTGCGCCGCGCCCGCTGCCCGTGCCGCAGCCCGCCCCGCAGCAGCCGGGGGCCATCCCGCCGCCTCCGCCGGGCAATCCGCCGCCCCCGCCGCCGGGGTACGTGCTGCCGCCGCAAGCGCCCCGCTAGCTTGACATTGCCTGCCTCGGCAGGCAATTTACTGCCTCGGCAGCAAACTGGACGGGGCAGGCATGGGGCTCTACCGCGCGGAAACCTACCGCGTCGAGGACAGCGTGGGGTTCCAGATCACGCGCCTGCGCTCGGCCGTCTTCGCGGCGGTGGACCGCGAAGTCGCGCCCTGGGGCGTCTCGTCCGCGCAGGCCGCGATCCTGATCTACATCGCCCACGGCCGCGGCAACCGCGCGGCCGACATCGCGCGCGACTACAGCTACGACACCGGCTCGATGACCCGGATGATCGACCGGCTGGTGAAGAAAGGCCTGATGCGCCGCGTGCGCGACGCGGCCGATCGCCGCTCCGTGCGGCTCGAACTCACTTCCAAGGGCGACAAGCTCGCCGGCCGGCTGCCGGCGGTGGCCGCCCGCGCGCTCAACAGGCTGTTGCGCGGCTTCAGCCGGCCCGAGCTCGACCAGCTCAAGGGCTACCTCGACCGCATGCTCGCCAATGTGGACTGACCGCGTGCCGCGGCTGGGTGCGGTGCTCGGCTGCGCGGCCGCGCTCGCCGGTTGCGTCACACCGGTCGAACGCGCCGCGCCGCCCGCGCAAGTCCTTGCCGCGGGAACCATCAAGTCGGCGCGGGTCCTGGAGGGCGAAGCGCCCGGCCTGTGGCCGCAGGCGAAGTGGTGGGGCGCGTTCGCCGACCCGCAACTCGATGCGCTCGTCGAGGAGGCCCTGTCCGGCCACCCCTCCCTGCGGGTGGCGCAGGCGAGGCTCGCGCAAGCCGGAGCCCTGGTGGATGCCGCAGTCGCGAGCGCCTCGCCGGGCATCACCGGGGGATTCGACCTGACGCGCCAGCGGTTCAGCGTCAGCGGGACGGTGCCGCCGCCCGTGGCCGGGACCACGCGGACCACGACGCGCCTCGCGGTCGACCTGGGCTACGAGCTCGACTTTGCGCGCCGCAACGACGCCGCCATTGCGGCCGCGCGCGCATTCGAGGCCGCAGCGGGTGCGGATGCGCAGGCTGCGCGGCTCGCGCTGTCGTCCGCGGTCGCGCGCACCTATTTCCAGCTGCAGACCTCGTTTGCGCTGCGCGCGATCACGGGCCGCGAGCTCGAGCAGGCCGAGCG
>JAFEDL010000011.1:31671-32938 GCA_018241645.1 Pseudomonadota bacterium | reverse complement strand
GCGAGCCGCGCCGACGCCGTCCCGCCGGGCCTGCGGGCGACGCTGGCGCAATTCGATGTCGCGATTGCGCTTGCGCGCAACCAGCTCGCGGCGCTGGCCGGAAAGGGGCCGGACCGCGGGCTCTCCATCGGACCCGTGCCCGGCGGCGTTGGGCCAGCGGCACACGCGCACGGACTGCCGCCGGACCTGCCCCTCGACCTGCTCGGGCGCCGCCCGGACCTCGCGGCCGCACGCTGGCGCGTTGAGTCCGCGGCCGGCGAAGTTGAGGTAGCGAAGAAGCGCTTCCTGCCGAACGTCAACCTGCTTGCGTTCGCCGGCGTCGCGTCGCTGGGGCTGGACCGGCTGCTGGCCGCCGGCAGCGGCATCGGCGGCGTGGGCCCGGCCGTGCGCGTGCCGCTGTTCTCCGCAGGCGGGTTGCAGGCCGGGCTGCGCGGCCGCGAGGCCGACTACGACCTGGCCGTGGAGCGCTACAACGAACTGCTGCTGGATGCGGTGCGCGAGGTGGCCGACCAGGTGCAGACCCGCCGCGTGCTCGATGCGGAGCGCAGCGAGCGCCGCCTCGCCTATGCGGCGACGGAACAGGCGCGCCGGTTCGCGCTCGAGCGTTACCGGGCGGGGATCGCCAGCTACCTGGAGGTCCTCGATGCCGAAGCCCCGCTGTTCGCCTTGCAGCGGGCCGATACCGATTTGGGCGCACGCGCGCTGCTGGCCGAAGTCGGCCTGTACCGCGCGCTGGGCGGGGGATATGCAGATGGTGGCAGGTAGAGCAGCCGGCAGCCGCCGGCGCGGGGTACTGATCGTCCTGGTGCTGCTGTTCCTGGCGGCCGGCACCGCGTGGGCGCTGTGGTGGTACCTGGCCGGGCGCTGGCACGAGAGCACCGACAACGCGTATGTCGCGGGCCATGTCGTGCAGGTGACGCCGCAGGTGGCCGGCACGGTGGTGGCCATCGGCGCGGACGACACGGACCGGGTCCAGGCCGGACAGGTGCTGGTGAAGCTCGACCCGTCGGACGCGCAGGTAGCGCTCGGCCAGGCCGAGGCGCAGCTCGCGCAAGCGGTTCGCGAGGTTCGCACGTACTATGCCCGCAACGCGGCGCTCGAAGCCTTGCAGGCGCAGCGCATGAGCGAACTGGCGAAGGCGGAGGAGGACCTCGCGCGTCGCAGCCCGCTTGCGTCGACCGGCGCGGTGTCGAAGGAGGACGTCGAACACGCGCGCAATGCGGTGGAGGCCGCGCGCGCCGCCTTGTCGGCCGCGCGCGAGGACCTG
>JAFEDL010000011.1:12083-31607 GCA_018241645.1 Pseudomonadota bacterium | reverse complement strand
GTGCGCGACGCGTTCCTCGCCCTGCAGCGCACCGAGATCGTGGCGCCGGTGTCCGGGTACGTGGCGCGGCGGACGGTGCAGGCCGGCCAGCGCGTGGCCCCGGGTGCGTTGCTGATGGCCGTGGTGCCGCTCGATCGGGTCTGGGTAGACGCAAACTTCAAGGAGGTACAACTGCGCGACATGCGTATAGGGCAGCCCGTAAAACTGAGTGCCGACCTCTACGGCAGCCGGGCCGTGTACGACGGCCGCGTTGCCGGGCTCGCGGCGGGCACGGGCGGCGCCTTCGCGCTGCTCCCGCCGCAGAACGCCACCGGCAACTGGATCAAGGTGGTGCAGCGCCTGCCGGTGCGCATCGAGCTCGATCCGGCCCAGCTGGCCGCGCACCCGCTGCTGGTGGGGCTGTCGATGCACGTCGATGTCGAGATCCGCGACACGGGCGGCGCGCAGCTGGCCACCGCGCCGCGCGCCAACCCCGCCTGGGTGCCGGCCGCAGTGGCAAAACCGGCCGAAGACGCGGAGGCGCGCGTGCAGGCGATCATCGCTGCGAACCTCGTGAAATGAGCGCGGCGCCCGGCGAGGCAACGGCACCGGGGGCGCCGCCGCTGCCGCCCCTGGAGGGCGTGGAGCGCATGCTCGGCGCCATCGTGCTGTCGGGCGCGACCTTCATGACCGTCCTCGACGTCACGGTCGCCAACGTTTCGATTCCCACCATCGCGGGCGACCTCGGCGTGAGCCCCACCCAGGGCACCTGGATCATCACCTCGTACGCGGTGGCCAACGCCATCGCCATGCCGCTCACCGGATGGCTCACCACGCGGTTCGGGCAGGTCCGGCTGATCGTGACCTCGATCCTGCTGTTCACGATCGCCTCCTGGCTGTGCGCCCTCGCGCCGAACATCGAGACGCTGATCGCCTGCCGGGTCCTGCAGGGCCTCGTGGCCGGGCCCATGGTGCCGCTCTCGCAGGCCCTGCTGCTGGCCACCTTCCCGCGCGAGCGCGCCGGGTTCGCGCTCGCGCTCTGGTCGATGACCGCGCTGGTCGCGCCGATCACGGGACCCCTGATCGGGGGATGGATCTCCGAGGAGGCGTCGTGGCCGTGGATCTTCTACATCAACATCCCGGTGGGCCTGCTCGCGGCCGCGTTCACCTGGCAGATCTACCGCTCGCGCGAAACGCCCACCCGCAGGGTGCCGGTCGACGTCACCGGCCTGGTGCTGCTGGTGGTCTGGGTCGCCTCGCTGCAGATCATGCTCGACAAGGGCAAGGAACTGGACTGGTTCAACTCCAGCGAAATCGTGGGGCTGGCCTGCGTGGCGGCGATGGGCTTCGTCACGTTCCTCGCCTGGGAGCTGCTCGACAACCCGCACCCGATCGTCGACGTGCGCCTGTTCGCCGTGCGCAATTACTGGACCGCGACGCTGACGCTGTCGGTGGGATACGCCGTGTTCTTCGGGACCTCGGTGATCCTGCCCCTGTGGCTGCAGACCCTGATGGGCTACACGCAAACCTGGGCCGGGCTGATGATGATCCCGTTCGGGCTGCTCGCCATGGTGCTGGCGCCGCTGATCGGCCGCAGCATCCAGGCCGGGGTCGACATGCGCCTGATCGCCTGCGGCGGGTTCATCATCTTCGGCGTCGTGTCGTGGATGCGCATGGGCTTCGCGCTCGACGCCGACGTTTGGACGATCGCGCTGCCGACTTTCCTCCAGGGTGCGGCGAACGTCATGTTCTTCCTGCCGCTCACGGCGCTTGCGCTCTCCGGGCTGCCGAAGGAGCGCATCCCGGCGGCCACCGGCCTGAACAATTTCATGCGCTTTACCTTCGGCGCCTTCGGCGCCTCGGCCGGCGTCACGCTGTGGGACGACCGCACCAGCCTGCACCGCGCGCAGCTGGTCGAGCACGTGACGCCGTACGATCCGCAGGCGGTGGCCTCGATGGACGCGCTGCGGGCCGCCGGGCTCACGGCCGACCAGGCGCTCAGCCAGCTGGAACGGTTGATCGATGCCCAGGCGCGCATGATGGGCACGATCGACCTGTTCTGGCTGTCGGGCATGCTGTTCATCGCGATGGCGGCGATGGTGTGGATTGCAAAGCCCGCGCACAAGGGCGCCGGCGACGAGGCCGTGGCGGCGGAGATGTAGATTTACAAAAGTGGCACGCAAACTGCCATGTAATCGGCTCCTGTAGCCGATCTACAAAATAAATGTTTAACTTTCCAGCGCTTCTCTGAGCTGTGCAGCGACTGACTTTCCAGCGTTTCCCGCGTCCGTGACCATTTTGAACAGGCACCGCCCAGCACTCGCCGCGGCCCAGACCTTGCCGATATCTTGCTTCTCGCGCGCGTCGTCGCCGGTGAGCAGGTGTCCGCCCTTGTACTCCACCACCAGCAGACGGCCGTCCTTCAGCTCGGCGACGAAGTCGGGGTAGAAGCGGTCGGTGGATGTCGGCAGCCAGAACGAGGTTTCGGGCTGGCGTTCGAGGTTGCGGATCCAGTGCTTCACTTCCTGCATGCCGTCGATTTCGATCGCGCAGGCGGTTTCCTCGCGATCAGTCTCGGGCTTGAGTTCGCCCGGCAGCGGATAGAAATGCTTCGCGAACTGCCAGCGTCCGGCAAACAGCCAGCGGGCGGGGTAGGTATTGGGGTCGAAGGCGAACGCGTGGAACTCGGACAGCTTCGGCTTGGCATCGCCGAACAGTGCGGCCTGGAAGGCGGCGGTACGGCGCGTTTGTTCGAGCGCCTTCAGCGTGCGGGCAATTGCGTCGGCCAGCTGGTTCGCGTGGCGTGCCATGTAGGTGAGTTCGATTCCGCGTCTAACCAGGTCGTCAATCGCGCGCCCGAGCCATGCGATCATGTCCGCCTGGAGAATGTCGTCGCGCCGCACGCGCCGGTCCAGTTCGCGGATCACGTCTTCGCGGCGGATGCCTTCGCCGGAAGCATCGAGGTCCAGGCCGCTCTGCGCTTCGTCCTGCCGCACTTTCAGGTGGCCGCGATCCACATCGATCAGATACGGCCGTTCCGCCTGTTCCTTGCTGAAGCCGGGGAGGTCGGCGGGGAGGCCGGCCAGCGAGAAGTGCGTCAGTTCGGCCAGTAGGTCGGGCTCGACGAGCATCAGCTCGCCGTTCACCGATGCGCATAGTTGCGGGACGGGCGCGAAGCGTTCGCCCCGCTGTGCGGGTGCCGCGGCGGCGTGCGCGCGCGCCTGGTGGCGGTCGATCTCGCGCTGCACAGCCTCGCGCTCGCGCTTGGGCACCGCCGCCAATGCGGCCTCGACGGCCGCCTGCGGCAGCACGCCGCGCATCGTGGTCTGTCCCTGGGCGACCTGAATCGCGGCGGGCGCGGCGGCCAGCAGCGCGTCGGCGGCGGCTTGCGGTAGCGCCACCTGCGACACGGCTTCGGGCGGGATCGCGGGGCGCTCTCCGAACAGGTCATCGCCGAGTTGCGGCTGCACGAACTGCGCGGCTTCCATTTCCTCGAAGCCCATACTCACCAGCCGGTCCGCGAGTTGGTTGGCGACGAGGGCGGTGTTGGGCGAGCAGACGAAGGCATAGGCGCGGTTCAGCGTTTCGCTCGCGCGCCTGTGCGCGTACGGCAGGCGCAGCACCCGGCCGAGCAACTGCTCCATGTCCTTGGCCGAGCGGATGCTTTGCACGGTGCAGAACACGTAGGCGAAGGAGCAGTCCCAGCCTTCCTTGAGTGCTTCCACCGTGATGACGAAGTCGATCGGACAGGCGGGATCGAACAGGTTCACGTTTTCCAGTTCGCGCTGGCTGCCGGTTGCCACGGCGATGCGGCTCTTGTCGATGTGCAGAGTTTCGATCAGATGAGTCTTCAGCTTCTCGACCGGGACTTCGCCGTCCTTGGCGTCGGCCTGGAATAGCACGATGGGGCGCACGTACTCGGCTTCGTTCTGCGCGTCGGTGCCCAGGCGTTCGCGCGCGAGCACCGCGTCGCGCACGGCTTCCTGCCAATTGGGATGCGGCGACAGCACGATCGGCAGTTTCACCATGTGCTCGGCCTTCAGTTCCTGCGCCGAGACGTGGTACAGGATGTTCTGTTCTTTCGCCGGCGTGGCGGTCCACTCGATCATGCAGGCCGGGCGAATGCGCTTAAAGACCTCGAACGAGAGGTCGGAGCGCGCGTTGTGCGCCTCGTCGATGATGACGATGGGCCGGTAGTGCGCGAGCAGGTTGGCAAAGGATCGCTTGATCTTGCCGAGGTCCGCTTTCGTGAGATAGGGCTGCGCCGCGAGATCGTTCTCGGCGATGTGCTCGAGCCAGTCGCCGTCGCCGATGGCGGCGAAGTGCGGCTCGAAGGCTTCCTTGTAGGCGTACACGTCGCGGCTGGCCGTGTTGTCCACGCGCAGCGTCTGGATCGTGCCGACGGCGACAATCGCGCGGTTGCCGAAGTCCTGCGCGCGCAGTTGCTCGCATTCGGAGATATCGAGCACCGTGAGCCGGTCCGCGGGGTAATGTTCGAGCAGCGCTTCGCGGTACGGGTGGCCGGGTGTCTTCAGGGCGTCCAGAGTCTGGGTCCGGATCGTATTCGAGGGGACCAGCCACAGCGCGAGCGGTGCGCGCGTGCCTACGTACTCTCGCGCGGCGATCTCGATTGCATGCGCCGCCAGCAGCGTCTTGCCGCCGCCCGTGGGGATGCGGATGCAGACCTGCGGGATCGCCGGTTGCTCGCGTGACAGCGGGCGGTAGGGGAGGGCGGGGGCGGCTTCGCCCAGCGCTTCGCGGCGGGCTTGGGCGAAGGCGGCTTCGACGGCGGCCTGGGTCGTGGCGCCTCGGGTGGCGGCGAAGAACGCCTCCAGCGCGGCGAGGGATTTCTTCTGGTAGTCCTTTAGGGCGAAGGTCATGCCGTCACCGCATCCGGATGTCGTAGGGAATCTGGCGGAACACCGCGTTCAGCCGCTTCAGTCTCGGCGCGGTCAGGCGGCTGGCCTCGCCATAGATGATGCGTGGGCCGTCGTGCGGGGGCAGCGTGTCTTCGATCGCCTGCCACACAGCCTGCGTCAGCACGTTGCCGCTTTCGGGGCGGCGGTCGCCGAGGATGCCGTTGTAGAGCAGGATCAGCGCTGTGCCGCCGTGCGTGCCGAGGAGCGGGGAGTCGAATTTCCCGGTCGGATGCGGTTGTCCGGTTTCGAGGAACCAGAGGTAAGCGGCCAGCGCGGCGAAGCGCACGCTCGGGTTGATGCGGCCGTCGGCGTTGAAGACGGGTTCGCCGAGCTTCATGAATTTGAATCCCCCGCCGCCCTGCCAGTTCACGGATTGGGAGATGCCGCCTTGCTCGCCTTCGACTACCTTCGTTAAGCGTGGGAGGCAATGCGTGCGGGCGTGTTCGCCCATTTCGATGCCGATCCAACTCCGATTCATTTTGTGTGCGACCGCGGCAGCGGTGCCACAGCCGAGGAAGGAGTCGAGGATGAGATCGCCTGGGTTTGTCGCGATATGAAGAATGCGCTGGACTAGGCGTTCAGGCTTCGGTGTTGCAAAAATATCGTCACGACCAAATATTCTCGTTGTTTCCTGTTTCGCCTCGCGGTTGTTGCCGGCCTCTTCGTGGAGCCATATCGTTGTCGGTACAAGTTCTCCGAGTTCACTTTGGAATCTCTTTCGGAACGGAAATGTCCGCCCCGTCTTTCCCCACCAAATGCGGTTGTCGGCGAGTAGATCTTGGAAGGTTTCTCGGGAAATACTCCAATAACGATTGGATCTAGGCGAAAACGCATCGCCATGTGGTCCGACTACTTCGTAGTGGCCATCTGCATATGGTTTTGCGGCAGTGAGGTCAGAGCGTCGCCACATTCCCCTCGCATCATCGTCAGGGTTCCAAAAATCCGCATTGCTTGCCTCGGTTCGATCGACCTTATTTCTCGACCACTTCTCAAGGGTCTTGGCGTAAGAAAGCACAAAATCATGGTCGGCTGACAAATGCTGCGCCGAGTTATTCCTTGCATGAAGCTTTTGCCAAATTGCCGTCGCAATGAAATTCCTGCGTCCAAACACCTCATCCATCAAAACCTTGAGGTAGTGCCCCTCGTTATCGTCAATCGTCACCCAGATCGACCCATCCTCCGCCAGCAGATCCCGTAATAACTCCAGCCTCGGATACATCATCGACAGCCACTGCGAATGCTCTAGATTGTCGTCGTAATGCTCGAACGCGCTCTTGGTGTTGTACGGCGGATCGATGAAGATGCACTTCACCCGTCCCGCATAGAACGGCAGCAGGGCCTTCAGGGCATCGAGGTTGTCGCCCTGAATGAGCCAGTTCCCGGAGGCGGCATCGCCCACGCTCTCCATGGGCTCCAGCAGCCGATACGGCACGCGCCGGCCGGCACGCTTGGCCTCTCCATCGCCGAGCCAGTTCAGTTGGGGCATGCGGCCATCCGCAATGCGGGGTGGAGTGAGTATCCCAAGGCAGAGTCCATAGGGCTGGCATTGTACCGGGCATCACCGGCACGCCGTCTTTTGCTAGACTTTCGTTCCAAGGGCCGGATCCAACTACTTGTGGACGCAGTGCGAGAAGTACGGCCAAGTTCGGTGCGAACCCGAACCCGGCTCCCCAAATTCCCACGTGCTTCTACAGGCTCATCCCATGAGCCTGGGTCGGGACTAGACTTCCCCCATGAGCGATGGCCTGATCTACCGGTTGACCCTTCGGGAAAGCGAACCAGCCGCACTTCCGCCGGGCCGGCCGACGGCGTTATACTGCGCCCCATGGGAAAAGCAGTTCGAAAAGCTAGGGCCTTTATTGGCGGCATGTTCCGGGGGATCGAATCCCCCGCGGATACGTTCGCCATTAACATCTATGCCTATCCTCATGCATCCGAGCAGGAAGCAATGCGAAGCGACTGGATTCGCGTTGGCGATCATATCCGCGGTGCAATGAAGAAAATAGATGTCAAAGCCACCCCATCATCAGCGCGGTAGTCAACCTCAAGCGCAACAACCGCAGGTGACGCAGCAGGTCCATCAGCAATGGACCGGGCCGCTGCCACCTCCCGCCGCGCTTGAGAAGTTCAATCAAATTATCCCGAATGGTGCGGACCGCATCCTGAAGATGGCGGAGTCCGAGCAGGCGCACCGGATCGAATACGAGAAGGCGGGGGTTCTAGCCACCGCCGAAGAAGCCAAGCGCGGTCAGTACCTGGGCGCGGCCATCTCTCTCGCAGCGATCATTGCGGCGGCAGTATCCGCGGGGTTAGGCGCTCACTGGGCAGTGTCCGTCGCTTTCGTGGGCGTTCCGGTATTGGGGCTGGTTCGCGCCATCGTGCGGCCCCGGAGATAGCGCAGCCGTATTCGGTACATATTGACTCTGTGGCGGAGGATGTATTTGCCAAATTAAGATAGGTAGATGGCCTGAGACCGGCTCCTGGTGCGGAAAGTACGAAATAGAAGTTTTACTTTTACGGCGTATCAATAGACGCCAAGCGCCAGCCCTGCAGCCAGCGCCGCGCCGAGTTCCTCGCACTGCTTAAGCACTTCCGGCGTGACCTCTTTAAGTGCCAGGATCGGCTCCTGCACCTTCTTCAATCGCAATCCGGTCACGATGCGCTCCACGGACGAGATCGCACCCGCGCCATCCTGCCCGGCCGAGACCAGCAGTGCCCACGGTCGCCCGGCCACCTTCCCCTCGCACTCATAGAAGATGCGTTCGAGGAAGTCTTTCATCATCCCGGACATGTAGCCGAAATTTTCTGGTGTACCGAGTACGAGGGCATCGGCTTCCAGCACGTCCTTTGGTCCGGCTTCGGCGCAGCGCAGCATACGCACGGTCACACCGGCTTCGGAGGTGGCACCGCGCGCCACGGCGTCGGCGAGTTGCGTCGTCTTCACGCCGCGGGTGTGCCAGACGATCAGCAGTGTCTTCATTGCGCGAGCCTCAGCGCCGGGTCCTGCCGGTAGAACAGCGCGAACTGCGCATACAGGTCGGGGTAGCGGCGCTTCAGTTCGTTCGGCGCCTCGAAGAAGGCTTCGCTCGCCACCGCGAAGAACTCCGCCGGCGCCTCGGCCGCGTACGGGTCGAGCCAGGTGTCCCGTGCGCGGTCCACCGCGTCGCAAAACCCGGTGTAGGCGTCCTCCAGCACGGCGCGCCAGTGCGCGGGGTCCATGCCCGCATGCAGCGGCGGCATGCCGTCGGCCGCGCCGTTCCGCATGTCGAGCTTGTGGGCGAACTCGTGGATCACGACGTTGGCCCCGCCTTCGGCAACGCTGCCGGCATCGCCCACTGCTTCCCACGAGAGGATCACGGGGCCGCCCTCCCACGACTCCCCCGCGAGCTCGTCTTCCCATTCGTGCAGCACGCCGTCCTCGTCCATCTCCTCGTGCTTGACGCGGAAGTCGCCCGGATAGACCAGGATCCCCACCCAGCCCTCGTACCAGCCGAGGCCGAGCTCCAGCACCGGCAGGCAGGCCTGGATCGCAATCGACAGGCGGTCCGCGTCGGAGAGCTCCACGCCCTTCAGCGGCGAAAGCTCCTTTTCGGCCAGGAACACGATCGCCATGTCCTTCAGGCGCTGGACCTCGGCTGCGGTGAGGCCCGAGAGGAAGGGCAGTGCTGCGGCCGTCCGGCGCCAGAGGCCTGCATCGATCGCGTGCCTGGCGAGCAGGCGCCGGCGCTTCCAGTCGCGCAGCCAGCCCATTTCAGGGGCTCCCGCGCTTGTCCTTCGAGGCGAGCCAGATCCCCCCGAAGATCAACGCGATCCCGACGAAGTGGTAGAGGAACAGGCGTTCCCCGAGGAAGAAGTGCGCCATGGCCGTGCCGAACACCGGCACCAGGTAGAGATAGGGGCCCGCCCGCGCGGCGCCGATCTCGCCCACCGCCCGGTTCCACATCAGGTAGTTGATCAGGGCCGGGAAGATTCCCAGGTACAGGATTCCCAGCACGGCGCCCGTGCCGGCGCGCACGCCGCCACCGGTCGCCAGCTCGAACGCGTAGAACGGCACGAGCTGCAGCACGCCCGCGCACATGATCGCGAACAGGAAACTGAACGGGTGCAGGCCCACCGGCTTCCAGCGCAGGCACACCGTGTACAGCGCCCACATCGCGACGTTCACGAGCAGCCACAGGTCGCCGCGGTTGAGTTCCAGGGCGAGCAGCGCCTGCAGGTCGAGCTTGGATGCGATCGCAAGCACGCCCGCACAGGAGACCGCCACGCCGGCGATCGCGGCCGGCCCGATGCGGTCGCGCACGAGGAGGAAGCCGAACAGCGGGATCAGCGCCGGCGTCACCGACTGGATCAGCAGCGCGTTGGTGGCCGTGGTGTGCTGCACGCCGATGTAGCCGAGGCCGTTGTAGAGGCCGGTACCGGTCAGGCTGAGCAGCGCGATCGACTTCCACTGCGCGCGCAGCGCGGCGGCGTCGCGAGCGAGGTATTTCCACGCAAACGGCGCGAAGAACAGCGCGGCGGTCGCCCAGCGCCAGAAGGACAGCGCGAACGGGGAGGATTCGGTGATTACCGCCCGCGCCACGACCCAATGCCCGCCCCAAAACAGGGCGGTCAGGACCAGCAGGAACGGCGCGGAACTGGCGACGCGGGCCGAGGATGTGAAGCGAGGTTGCAACGCCGGTACACAAGGTGACGGGGAAGTAGGGCGCATTATGCGCTACGCGATAAAATCCCGGCATGGTTTCAGTCGTACAACTGCATCCCCCGGGCGAGCGCGAAGCGCTCCTCGATTCGCTCGGCCAGGACCTCGCGCTTGCCGACCGCGAGGTGCTGGCGCGCGCGCTCGACTTCGCCGAGCCGCTGTACGCGGGGCATGCCCTGTCCACGGGCGAACCGGTGTGGCCCCATGCGCTGGGCCTGGCCGGGAGCCTTGCCGCAATCGGCATGGACGCGCAGTCGCGGGCTTCGGGCATCCTGTTCGCCGCGCCCAAGTACCTCGCCAAGCCCGAGGAGCTGCGCGAGAAGTTCGGGGCCGAGATCGCGAGCCTCGCGGCCGGGGTGGAGAAGCTCTACCAGCTGCGCGTCTCGACCCGCCCGGGGCGGGCCGGCGGCAAGCCCTCGGACGAGGAGCAGGAAAAGCAGTCCGAGGTCCTGCGCAAGATGGTGCTCGCGATGGTCGAGGACATCCGCGTGGTGCTGATCCGGCTCGCCAGCCGCACGCAGACCCTGCGCTTCTTCGCGAAGAACCCGACGGCCGAACGGGAGGGCTACGCGCAGGAATCGCTCGACATCTATGCGCCGCTCGCCAACCGCCTGGGCATGTGGCAGCTCAAGTGGGAGATCGAGGACCTGTCCCTGCGCTTCATCGACCCGGAGGGCTACAAGCGCGTGGCGCAGATGCTCGACGAGAAGCGCGCCGAGCGCGAGGCGTTCATCCGCAGCGTGACCGCGCAGCTCGCGCGCGAGCTCGATGCGGCCGGGATCCGCGCCGAGATCCAGGGCCGGCCCAAGCACATCTTCTCGATCTACAACAAGATGCGCGCCAAGGAACTCGCCTTCTCGGAGATCTTCGACGTGCGCGCGGTGCGCGTGATCGTCGATTCGATCAAGGACTGCTACGCGGTGCTCGGTATCGTGCACAACCTCTGGGCGCCGATCCCGCAGGAGTTCGACGACTACATCTCGCGGCCGAAGGCCAACCTGTACCGCAGCCTGCACACCGCGGTGACCGGCCCGGACGGCCGCGCGCTGGAGGTGCAGATCCGCACGCAGGAGATGCACCAGCACGCCGAATTCGGCGTCGCGGCGCACTGGCGCTACAAGGAGGCGGGTGCCGGCGCGCGCGCCGAGGGCGCCTTCGAGGAAAAGATCGCCTGGCTGCGCCAGCTGCTCGCGTGGCGCGACGAGGTCGCCGACTCCGCCGAGTGGGTGGAGCGCTTCAAGCACGCCGCCCTGGACGACACGGTGTATGTCATGACGCCGCAGGGCAAGGTGGTGGACCTGCCCGCGGGCTCCACGCCGGTGGACTTCGCCTACGCGCTGCACACGGACCTGGGTCACCGCTGCCGCGGCGCCAAGGTGGACGGCCACATGGTGCCGCTCGACACGCCGCTCAAGAACGGCCAGCGCGTCGAGATCGTCTCGGCCAAGGTGGGCGGCCCCTCGCGCGACTGGCTGAATGCCGAGCTCGGTTACCTCAGGAGCCACCGCGCGCGGCAGAAGGTGCGCCAGTGGTTCAACAACCAGGCGCTCGCCGACACCGTCGCCGCGGGGCGCGCGATCGTGGAACGCGAGATGAATCGCGAGGGCGAGGGGCGCGCCAAGCTCGACACGCTGGCCTCGACGCTGGGGTTCGCCAAGCCCGACGACCTGTTCGCCGCGGTGGCGCGCGACGAAGTCAACCTGCGCCAGATCCAGGTGGCGCTGCGTACGCTGGTCAAGGGCGAACCCGCGCCGGCACCGGCCGAGCCGGCCGGACCCGCAATGCGCAAGACGAAATCCGGCGGCGGCGACAGCGGCATCCTGGTGGTCGGCATCGACCACCTGCTCACGCAGCTCGCGCGCTGCTGCAAGCCCGTGCCGCCGGACCCGATCCGCGGGTTCGTCACGCGCGGTCGCGGCGTGTCCATCCATCGCGAGGACTGCCCGAGCTTCCACAACCTCGCCGACAAGCATCCCGAACGCGTGATCGACGCCGACTGGGGCGCGAAGAACATCGGCGCCTTCTCCGTGGACATGGTGGTGGTCGCTGCCGACCGCCAGGGGCTGCTGCGCGACGTCGGCGAGGCCCTCGCGCGCGAGAAGATCAACGTCACCGCGGTGAACACCCAGTCCAAGCAGGACCTGGCCTACATGCGCTTCACCTGCGACGTTGCCGACCTCGACCAGCTGCGCCGCGCGATTGCTGTGGTAAAAGACGTCGGGGGCGTGCTGCGCGTTTCCAGGGGCTGAGGAAAACCGGGAGTACAGGATGCAGGATCTGCTGAACCATCCGGCGGTGCAGGGCGGGATCGCCCCGTTCGTCGTCGGCCTCATCGTCGCCCTGGCCTTTGCGCCGGCCCGGCTCGCGGGATTGGCGGCGATCGCGGGCTTCGCGGTCACGGTCTGGCTGGTGGGCGGGTTCAGCTTCACCCCGCTCACCGCGACGCGCAAGATCATCCTCGTGAGCCTGGTCGCTGCGGGGACCGGGGTATGCGCCGACCTCGCGTTCAAGCCTACGCGCGCATCGGGGGCGGTGCTGGGCGTCCTGTTCGGCGCGGGCGCGGCCTGGGTCTTCTGGACGGTGCTCTCGCAAAAGTCCATGCAGGATGCGCTCTTGATGGGGGGCGGTGTTTGCGTGCTGGTCGCCTGGCTCGTGGCCGCCTGCCACATGCTGCGCGACGCGCCGGTGCGCGCCGGCGCGACGGGCCTGACCCTGGGCCTGGGCGTGGGGATCGCCTCGATCCTCGCGGCCTCCGCGTCGTTCGGCCAGTACGGCATGGCCGTGGGCGCGGCCTGCGGGGGGCTGCTGCTCGTGCAGATGATCCGCGGCCGGACCGCGGCGGCGGGCGCGACGCTCACGGTAGCCGTTGGCGCCACGCTCGGGCTGGTCGCGGGCGGCGCGTTCATGCTGGCCGAGCTGCCCTGGATTGCCCTGCCGGTTCTCGCGCTGGTACCCTTGGCCGCCCGCATTCCGCTGCCCTCCGGCTTGCCCGTCTGGGGCGAGGCGATCCTTGCCTCGATCCTGGGTGGAATACCCGCGGCTGCGGCGTGTTTCCTGGTATGGCAGTCCAGCCGGGGCAGTGCCGGCTGAACCGTTCGTTGTTGACCCTTCCACGTCCAGAATAAGGAATACAAGCATGAAGAAATCCCTCCTCTGCGCGCTTGCGCTCGCAGTGCCAGTTGCCGCCACCGCCGCACCCGAGAACTACACCCTCGACCCGTATCACACCTATCCGCATTTCGCCGTCGACCACCTCGGCGTGTCGACCATGTGGGGACGGTTCGGGAAGACCACCGGCAAGTTCATGATCGACCATGCGGCGAAGAAGGCGAGCATCGAGCTGCAGGTGGAGACGGCCTCGATCGACACCGGCGACAACGTGCGCGGCAGCCGCCCGCGCGCGCGCGACGAGCACCTGCGCACGGCGGACTTCTTCAACGTGCAGGAATTCCCGCACATGACCTACAAGTCGACCAGCGTGAAGTTCGCGGGCGACAACCCCGCCGAGATCGACGGCCAGCTCACGTTGCTGGGCGTCACCAAGCCGCTCGTGCTCAAGGTCGAGCGCTGGATCTGCAAGGATAACCCGTCGAGCAAGAAACCCATGTGCGGCGGCAATGCCTCGGGCGTGTTCAAGCGCTCCGATTTCGGCATGAAGTACGCCGTGCCCAACGTCGGCGACGAGATCAAGCTGTACATCGAGGTGGAAGGCTACAAGGACTAGATCCTCGTTCCATCCTGTTCCGACGCACGGGCCGCACACGCGGCCCGTGTGCTTTTGGGGCGGAGGCTTCGGGGATAGATGTACCGGTACCGATACATCATTTGGCAGGAGAGCGGCTCCTGGAGCCGACTTTTAATATTGAATCTTGAAGATTAGGACTCTTCCTAGAGCGAGAACGAGGCCAGCGCCACGAGTGCGCCCAGGGCGCCCCCCGCCAGCACGTCGCTGGGGTAATGCAGGCCCAGCACCATGCGCGAAGCGGCCGTGAGCAGCGTGAACGGCACGGTGAGGATCGCGAGCTGCGGGTAGTAGGAGCACGCGACCAGCGTGAACGCCACCGCGTGCAGCGTGTGGCCGGACGGGAAGCTGAACTGGTCGAGCGGCTGCGCTCCCGCGGCGATGCGCCGGTGCACCTGGAAGGGCCGCGGCCGGAGGGTGCCCCGCTTCAGGAGCTTGTAGGTCAGGGTGCACGCGAGGCCCGCGCAGGCCATGTGCAGGACCGGCGCGAATGCTCCTGCAGGGTCGGCGAGCAGCAGGGCCAGCATCAGCGCGTACCAGAAGATCCCGTTGCCGAGCCAGCTCACGGCGCGAAAGAGTTGCAGCAGCAGGCGGACGTGGATCATGCGGTTGAAAGACATGCAGACCCGGACGTCCCAGCGCTGGATCTGGGCCAGCGTGTCCGAGAGGCGCGTCATGCCGCCTCCGCGCGGCGGAGGAGCGAATCCGCGAGCACCGCAAATAGCGCGGATTCGAAGTCCACGACGATTGCGTCCCAAGACAGCCCTTCCGCGAGCCTGCGGGCCTTTGCCCCCAGCCTGCGGACCTCGCCGAAGTTTCGCGCCAGGCCCGCGGCCTCGGCGATGTAGGCATCCCGGTCGCCGAATGGCACGAGCCGCGCGGACTCGCCGTGGCGCAGGTACTGGCGGGCGGCCGCGTAGTCGTACGCCACGATCGCGAGGCCGCTCGCCATCGCCTCGAGCGTCACGTTGCCGAAGGTCTCGGTCATGCTCGGGAAGAGGAACATGTCGGCCGAAGCATAGTGGGCGGACAACTCGCCGTTCACCTTGCGGCCGGCGATAACATAGCCAACGTTCTTCCTGCGCAGCTCATCGACCAGCGGGCCGTCGCCCACCAGCACGAGTCTGCTGTCCGGGCGTACCTCGCGCATGCGCTCGTAGGCTTCGATGAGCAGGGGGAAGTTCTTCTCGGGCGCGAAGCGGCTTACGCACATCGCCACCATCGTCCCGGGACCCGCGCCCCAGCTGGCGCGCAGGTCCTCGCGGCGGCGCGCCGGTGTGAACACCTGCGGGTTCACGCCGCGGCCGACGATCCGCAAACGCTCGAAGCCCAGCTGGCCGAGGCCGGTCGCCATCTCGTCGGTGGGCACCAGCGTGGCATCCGCGCCGTTGTGGAAGCGCCGCAGGTAGGCGGCCACCGGGCGGGACAACCACGCGAATCCGTAGTGCCTGCTGTAGGCGTGGAAGTTGGTGTGGAAGTCGGTTGCCGTCGGCAGCCGAAGCTTGCGGGCGGCGGCGAGCGCGGACCAGCCCAGCGGGCCTTCGGTGGCGATGTGGACGATGTCCGGTCGCTTGAGGCTCCAGGCGCGCAGCAACGCCTGTCCGGACGGCATGCCCATGCGCAGCTGCGAGTAGCGCGGGATAGGGATGCCCGGGCACAGGAGTTCCTCGTAGCTGCCCGCGTTGGCGCACCGGTCCGCCTCCCCCTGGCGTGGGCGGATGAGCTGCACCGCGTGCCCGCGCTCGCGCAGGCCCTCCACCATCATGTGAACTGTGCGCGCAACGCCGTTCACTTCCGGAGGGTAGGTCTCCGTTACCATCGCTATGCGGAGGGTGTTCGCTGGCTGCATGCCGCGAAGGCTGCGCGCCGCACGTGAAGCGCGTGTTACGGATCCGTGAAGCTTGCGTGAATCAGTAAGCGAGCACGAGCAGCCAGACCGCTGCAACGTTCACCAGCGAGAGCATCACCGCGGCGCTGCCGATGTCCTTCGCGCGCTTGGCGAGGCTGTGGTCCTCGAGCGAGATCCGGTCCACGGTGGCCTCGATCGCGGAGTTGAGCAGCTCGACGACGAGCACCAGCAGCACGCTGCCGACCAGCAGCGCCTTGCCCGTGCCAGAAGGGCCGAACCACAGGCCGAGCGGCACCAGTACGATCGCCAGCATGAGCTCCTGGCGGAAGGCGTCCTCGTGCTTGGCCGCTGCCGCGAGGCCCGCCAGCGAATAGCGCGTGGCGTTTACGAGGCGCTGGAGTCCGGTCTTGCCTTTGTGCGGGCTTTCCATGGCGGGCGAATGTAGCACGCCAGCCGGGCGTCAACTTGGCGTCGCGAGCGTGTAAAGGAGCTCTTCCTGCGCAGAGCGGCGGCGCCCGCGGCGCGGCTTAACGCGCGTGTAGCCGCCGTCGGCGTCCATCTCCCAGGCCTGGCAGTTGTCCGCGAGGTAGGGCAGCAGGCCCTCGCGGATCACGCGGCGCTTCAGCGCGGGGTCGAGGACCGGGAAGCACAGCTCGATGCGGCGGAAGAAATTCCGGTCCATCCAGTCGGCGCTGGCGAGGTAGGTGTCCTCCGCGCCGTCGTTGAGGAAATGGAAGATGCGCGAATGCTCGAGGAACCGCCCGACGATCGAGCGCACCCGGATGTTCTCCGAAAGGCCGGGAATGCCGGGCTTCAGCCCGCAGACCCCGCGCACGATCAGCTCGATCTTCACGCCGGCCTGCGATGCGGCGTAGAGCTCCTCGATGATGACTGGCTCGAGCAGCGAGTTCATCTTCGCGACGATGCGCGCGGGCTTGCCGTCGGCGGCAAGGCGCGCCTCGTTGCGGATCGCGGCCACCACCTTCTTGTGCAGGCTGAAGGGCGACTGCCAGGCGTGGCGCAGCTTGCCGGCGCGGCCCAGGCCTGTGAGCTGCTGGAAGATGTCGTTTGCGTCCGCGCACATCTCCTCGTTCGCCGTCATCAGCCCGAAGTCCGTGTAGAGCCGCGCCGTGCGGGGATGGTAGTTGCCCGTGGCGAGGTGCACGTAGCGCTTGAGGCTGCGCACGCCCTCGGCGTTCTCCTCGCGGCGCACGATGAGCGCCATCTTGGCGTGCGTCTTGTGGCCGACCACGCCGTAGACCACGTGCGCGCCCACTTCCTCGAGGCGCGCCGCCCAGTTCAGGTTGGCCTCCTCGTCGAAGCGCGCCATGAGCTCGACCACCACGGTGACCTCCTTGCCCCGGCGCGCGGCGTCGATCAGGATTTCCATCAGCTCGCTGTCGGTGCCGGTGCGGTACACGGTCTGCTTGATCGCGATGACCTGCGGGTCGGTGGCCGCCGTGCGGATGAAGTTGATCACCGGCGTGAACGACTGGTACGGGTGGTGCAGCAGAACGTCCTGCCTGGCCAGCACCTCGAACAGGTCGGTCTTGTCCTCGAGCGCGGCCGGCAGCCCGGGCTGGAACGGCGGGTACTTCAGGTCGGGCCGATCCACCTGGTCGGGCACCTCGCGCAGCCGGTACAGGTTCACCGGGCCCTCCACGCGGTAGAGGTCGCTGGCATCGAGGCCGAACTGCTGCAGCAGGAATTCGACCATGCGCTCGGAGCAGCTGTCGGCGACTTCCAGCCGCACGGCGTCGCCGAAGTGGCGGTGCAGCAGCTCGCCCTGCAGCGCGATGCGCATGTTGGTGACTTCTTCCTCGTCCACGAAGAGGTCGGAGTTGCGGGTCACGCGGAACTGGTGGCACCCCAGCACGTTCATGCCCGAGAAAAGCTCGCCCACATGGGCGTGCAGGATCGAGGACAGGAAGACGAAATCGTAGCCGTCGCCGGCCACGCCGGCGGGCAGCCGGATCAGGCGTGGCAGGGCGCGGGGCGCCTGCACGATGGCCGCGCCCGAACTGCGGCCGAACGCGTCGCGCCCGTCCAGGTCGACGGCGAAATTGAGGCTCTTGTTGAGGACCTTCGGGAAGGGGTGGGCCGGGTCCAGCCCGATGGGGGTCAGCACCGGGAGCATCTCGCGGAAGAAGTAGTCCCGGATCCACTGCTTCTGCGGCGCGGTCCAGTCGGCCCGGCGGCGAAACCGGATGCCTTCCTCTGCGAGTCCCGGCAGCAGCACCTCGTTCAGCAGGCGGTACTGGTCCGCGACCAGCGACCGCACCTCGGTGCAGACCAGGGCGTAGACCTCCGCCGGGTCCTTGCCGTCCGGGCCCGTCTCGTGCACGTTGAGCTTGATCTGCTCCTTCAGCCCCGCCACGCGGATCTCGACGAATTCATCGAGGTTGGACGAGACGATGCACAGGAACCGCAGCCGTTCGAGCAGCGGCACCGAATCATCGGCCGCCTGCGCAAGGACGCGCCGGTTGAACGCCAGGAAGCCGAGTTCACGGTTCAGGAAATGCGCGTGGGGCGCCGAGCGCTTCATGTCCGTGTGTCCGGGTTCCGGGGTTCCAGGCGAAATTCCCTGAATCGGCAAGTCTAATGCAGGTCTGTGAAGAATTTGTGACCACCTCCTCGTGCAATCCTACTGTCACATTCGGGCGCTAAGTTTGAGATTCGTCAAACGGATGCCCGGAAACCAGCTTGGCCGACACCCCCCATACCTCCACCGAATTCGAGCAGCAGCTCGCCCTGGCCCATGACCGGGTCCTGCAGATGGGGGCGCGGGTCGAGCGCCAGGTGGCCGACGCCATAGACTCGCTCGCCAGCGGCTCGCAGGCCCTGATCGGCCAGATCCTGCGGCACGAGGCCATGGTCAACGCGCTGGAAATCGAGGTCGACGCTCTGGTCGGGCAGATCATCGCCCGCCGCCAGCCCACGGCCCGCGACCTGCGCATGCTGATGGCGGTCATCAAGATCACGACCCACCTGGAGCGGGCCGGGGACGAGGCCAAGAAGATCGCGCTGCAGGCGCAGCGCCTCTTCGCCGAGGGCCGGCCGATGCTGCCGCGCTACGTGGAGATCCGGCGCATCTCGCAGATGGTCCTCGCCATGCTGCGGACGTCGCTCGCGGCGCTCGAAAGCATGGAGGTGGGCGGCGCCGGCGGCGTGGCGGACCGCGACCTGGCGGTGGACGACGCCTTCCGGGCGGTACTGCGCCAGCTCATCACCTACATGATCGAGGATCCGCGCACGATCACGGCCGCGCTCGACATCCTGTTCATCGCGAAGTCGCTCGAGCGCATCGGCGACCACGCCAAGAACATCGCCGAGCAGGTGATCTACGCGGTCGAGGGCCGGGACGTGCGCCACGCCGCGGATCCGCCGCGCTGACCGCCCGGGCGTGGACCGGGCGCGGCTCGTTGCCTCGCTACATTCGCGGTGTTAACTTCGCTGCCATGCCGCGCCACGACCTGCTAGCCGCCATCGACCTCGGATCCAACAGCTTCCACCTCGCCATCGGGCGGGTGGTGGACGGGCAGATCTACCCGCTCGACTCGCTGCGTGAAGTCGTCCGCCTCGGCGGCGGGCTGACCGCCGAGAAGCGGATCGACCGTGCCACCCAGGCCCGGGCGCTCGAGGCGCTCGCCAAGTTCGGCGAACGCCTGCGCGGATTTCCCAAGCAGGCGGTGCGGGCGGTGGGCACGAACACGCTGCGCGTGGCCAAGAACGCGCCGCAGTTCCTGCGCGAAGCACGCGAGGTGCTGGGTTTCCCGATCGAGGTGATTGCCGGCCGCGAGGAAGCGCGCCTCATTTACCTGGGCGTCGCGCATTCGCTGCCGGCCGGCAACCAGCGGCGCCTCGCGGTGGACATCGGCGGCGGCTCCACGGAATTCATCATCGGCACGGGGCTCGAACCGCTGCTCACCGAAAGCCTGTACATGGGCTGCGTGAGCTTCAGCCTGAAATACTTCCCGGACGGCCGGGTGGACAAGGCGCGCATGAAGGCGGCCGAGCTCGCGGCGCGCCAGGAGCTCTCGGGCATCGTGAAGCAGTACCGCTCGGCCGGATGGCAGGAGGCGGTGGGCTCTTCCGGGACTGCGAAGGCGCTGGCCGACCTGCTGGCCCAGAACGGGTTCTCGGACGGCACCCTCACCCGCGACGGGCTGGACCGGTTGCGCAGCCTGCTGATCAAGCTGGAGCAGGCCGACCTCGAGCGCCTGCCGGGCCTGCGCGCCGACCGGGCGCCGGTGCTGCCCGGGGGGCTCGCGATCATGATCGCCGTGTTCGACGAACTCGGCGTGGAATCCATGCGGTTCTCCGACGGCGCCCTGCG
>JAFEDL010000011.1:0-12035 GCA_018241645.1 Pseudomonadota bacterium | reverse complement strand
ACGGTCAGCCAGTTCGTGCGCCGCTATCACGTGGATCCGGAGCAGGCCGAACGGGTCAAGTCGTTTGCGCTGTGGCTGTACGACTCGTTCGTGGCGCCGGGCGAGGAGGGCGACCCCGACCGCCTGATGCTCGACTGGGCGGCGCGGCTGTCGGAAGTGGGCCTGTCGATCGCGCACGCGCAGTACCACAAGCACTCGGCCTACGTGCTGTCGAACGCGGACATGCCGGGGTTCTCGCGCATGGAGCAGCAGCGCCTCGCGCGGCTGGTACTGGCCCATCGCGGCAAGCTCGGCAAGGTACAGGACGCGGGCCTCGAGGGCACCGACTGGCTGCTCGTGTTCGCGCTGCGGCTCGCGGCGCTGTTCATGCGCAGCCGGTCCGATGCGCCGCTGCCGCCGCTGCGGGTGGCGGGCGACGCCGCCGGGTTCACGATCGAAGTCCCGCAATCCTGGCTGGACGACAACCCGCTGACCGGCGCCGCGCTCGAATCCGAAAGCGAGGCCTGGAGGGCGGTGGGGATGAAGCTGCTGGTGAGCGCGGTGTCCGACCGCCGCGCCGCACAGATCGCGAAGATTGCCTGAGGCTAGAGCAAATCCGGCGCGATCGCCGCGCGCAGCACGACCTGGGCGTCGTCGTTGCGCACCCGGTTCGTGAGCCACCAGATCCCGCCTTTCTTGATCGTCCAGTCCCCGGGCGACCCAGACAGCAGGTATGCCGCGACGTGGCCCAGGTCGGGCTGGTGGCCTACGATGATCACCGCACCCTTGCGGTCGGGCCATTCGGCCGCCTTGAGGATTTCGGCCACCGACGCGCCGGGCGCGAGCGAGGGCACGGTCTTGAACGGCACCCCGAGGGCGAGCGCGGTCTGCCGGGTGCGTTCGGCCGGGCTCGCCAGCACGGCGAATTTCGATGGCAGGCGCTGCTGCAGCCATACGGCCGCCCGTGCCGCGTGCTTCTGGCCCCGCGCGGTGAGTTTGCGCGCAAGGTCGGGAACGGATTCTTCGGCTTCGGCATGGCGCCAGAGGATCAGGTCCACTGCGGTCACTCCTTCAGGCTGGGGCTGGGCGGATTCTGGCACGCTAGCCTTCCCGCATGACAGTTGTGTGTACGGAATTGAGGGAACGCCGCGGAGTGAGGTAAAATTCCGCCCCCGGTCGCCTTAAGGGCCGGAAATAGCAGCCCCAGGCGCGTAGCTCAGCTGGTTAGAGCACCACCTTGACATGGTGGGGGTCGTTGGTTCGAGTCCAATCGCGCCTACCAACACTCGAAAAAAGCGCGGCGCAGCCGCGTTTTTCATTTGGGGAGGTTTGAGGAGGGGCGGAGCCCCTCTTCTCATAAGATGCCAGACATTCGACTGCCTGACGGATCGGTCAAGAGCTTCCCCGCCCCGGTGACGGTAGCCGAGGTCGCGCAGTCGATCGGCCCGGGCCTGGCCAAGGCGGCGCTGGCCGGGCGGGTCGGCGGCAAGGTCGTCGACACCAGCTTTCGCATCGAGTCAGACGCCGATCTCGCGATCATCACCGACCGGGATGCCGAGGGCCTCGAAGTCCTGCGCCATTCGACCGCCCACCTGCTTGCGCACGCAGTGAAGGAGCTGTTTCCGGAGGCGCAGGTCACCATCGGGCCGGTCATCGAGAACGGCTTTTACTACGACTTCGCCTACAAGCGCCCGTTCACCCCCGAGGACCTGGTGACGATCGAGAAGCGCATGGGCGAGATCGCCAAGCGCGACCTGCCCGTGGCGCGCAAGGAGATGCCGCGCGACGCGGCGGTGGAGTTCTTCCGCGGCCAGGGCGAGGCCTACAAGGCCGAGATCATCGCCTCGATCCCGTCGAACGAGCCCATCTCCTTGTACGAGCAGGGGAACTTCATCGACCTGTGCCGCGGGCCGCATGTGCCCTCGACCGGGAAGCTGAAGGTTTTCAAGCTGATGCGCGTGGCCGGGGCGTACTGGCGCGGCGACTCCAAGAACGAGATGCTCCAGCGCATCTACGGCACGGCCTGGGCGAAGAAGGAAGACCAGGAGGCCTACCTCAGGATGCTGGAGGAGGCCGAGAAGCGCGACCACCGCAGGCTCGGCAAGCAGCTCGACCTCTTCCACATGCAGGACGAGGCTCCGGGGCTGGTGTTCTGGCACCCCAAGGGCTGGGCGGTCTGGCAGGAAGTCGAGCAGTACATGCGCCGCGTCTACCGCGAAAACGGGTATCAGGAAGTGCGCTGCCCGCAGATCCTCGACCGCAGCCTGTGGGAACGCACGGGCCACTGGGAAAACTACCGGGAAAACATGTTCACCACTTCGTCGGAGAACCGCGACTACGCGGTCAAGCCGATGAACTGCCCCGGCCACATCCAGGTGTTCAACCAGGGCGTGAAGAGCTATCGCGACCTGCCCTTCCGCCTCGGCGAATTCGGCGCCTGCCACCGAAACGAGCCCTCCGGCGCGCTGCACGGCCTGATGCGTGTCCGCGGTTTCGTGCAGGACGACGGTCATATCTTCTGCACCGAGGACGACATCCTCGGCGAATGCGAGGCGTTTACCGCCCTCCTGCAGAAGGTGTACCGGGATTTCGGCTTCAACGAGGTCATCTACAAGGTCGCGACCCGCCCGGCCAAGCGCATCGGCGCGGACGAGCTCTGGGACAAGGCCGAGGCGGCGCTGATGGAGTCGCTGCGCCGTTCGGGCATCGAATTCGTGGTTTCGCCCGGCGAAGGGGCCTTTTACGGGCCGAAGATCGAATATTCCCTCAAGGACGCGATCGGCCGGGTCTGGCAGTGCGGCACCATCCAGGTCGATTTCTTCATGCCGGAACGCCTGGGGGCCGAATATGTGGGCGAGGACAACGCCAAGCACGTCCCGGTCATGCTGCACCGGGCGATCGTGGGATCCATGGAGCGGTTCCTCGGGATCCTGATCGAAAACTTCGCCGGGGCCTTCCCGCTGTGGCTGGCCCCCGAGCAGGTGGTGGTCATGAACATTTCCGAGCACCAGGCGGACTACGCCGAAGCGGTCGCTGCGGCCTTGAGGGCCGCCGGGTGGCGGGCGGCGGCCGATTTGCGAAACGAAAAAATTTCCTATAAAATACGAGAACATAGCTTGCAAAAGCTCCCTTACCAAGTGGTGGTGGGAGACAAGGAAAAGCAGGCTGGGAATGTGGCCGTGCGTACGCGCGGCGGTGAAGATCTGGGGGCAATGCCGCTGGAGGCCTTCATCGCTCGCCTCAAGGCTGAGGCGAAAGCGCCAGGCACGGCCTGATTTTTTAGCGCGGCCAAGGGGCTGCGCACGGTCAGCGCGGCGACCGGCAAGGTGCCGCCATCAGAGGAGTTTGCACTCATCGCACTCGACAGCAAGGCGCAGCGTCTCAATGCCCAGATTACCGCCCCCGAAGTACGCCTCGTGGGCGAGGAAGGCGAGCAGCTCGGGATCGTATCCATAGCGGATGCGATGCGGATGGCCGAGGAGAAGGAAATCGACCTCGTGGAAATCGCGCCGCTGGCGGTTCCGCCCGTCTGCAAGCTCATGGACTTCGGCAAGTTCAAGTACCGCGAGCAGAAAAAGGCGCACGAAGCCAAGCTGAAGCAGAAGCAGATCCAGGTGAAGGAGGTCAAGTTCCGCCCGGGCACCGACGAGGGCGACTACAAGATCAAGCTCCGCAACCTGATCCGCTTCCTCGAGGAAGGCGACAAGACGAAGATCACGCTGCGGTTTCGCGGTCGCGAGATGGCGCACCAGGAATTCGGCGTCAGGCTCCTCGAGCGGGTCAAGGCCGACCTGGAGCCGTACGGCGTGGTCGAGAATTTCCCCAGGATGGAAGGCCGCCAGATGGTGATGGTGCTGGGGCCGAAGAAGAAGGACATCAAGGTGGCGGCACCGCAGAAGCCGAAGGCGCCGAAACCGCCGAAGCCCGAAGGCGCCGCCCCCGACAAGGCCGCGGAGCCGAAGCCGGCCGCGGCATGAGTTTGAAGTAGCAGCAAACCGCCGGGTAACTCCGGCGGAAAGAAGTGACCACCGGGTATCAAGCGCTCGCGCAGCGGGCCACCTGGCGTCATGTCAAAAGAACGGGAGCATTCATGCCCAAGATGAAGACGAAGAAAAGCGCCTCGAAGCGGTTCAAGGTGCGCGGGTCCGGCAGCATCAAGCGGGGCAGCGCCAACCTGCGCCACATCCTTACGAAGAAGTCGACGAAGCGGAAGCGCCACCTGCGCGGTTCCACCGCCGTCCACGAGAGCAACATGGTCGCCGTCAAGGCCATGATGCCGTACGCGTAAAGGAGAGGACAAATGCCAAGAGTCAAACGTGGGGTAACGGCGCACGCGCGCCACAAGAAGGTCCTCGACCTCGCCAAGGGGTTCCGCGGCCGCCGCAAGAACGTATTCCGCATCGCCAAAGAGGCGGTGATGAAGGCGGGGCAGTACGCGTACCGCGACCGCCGCAACAAGAAGCGCACGTTCCGCGCGCTGTGGATCGCCCGCATCAATGCGGCGGCCCGCTCGCACGGGATCCCGTACAGCAAGTTCATGAACGGCCTGAAGAAAGCCAACATCGAGATCGACCGCAAGGTGCTTGCGGACATCGCGGTGATGGACAAGGTCGCGTTCGCGAAGATCGCCGGGCAGGTCAAGGCCTCCCTCGCGGCCTGAGCTGATATAAGGGACGCGGAGAAAAGCGAGGGCGAGTCCCTCGCTTTTCGTTTGTGCTGATGCAGAACATCGAAGACATCGTTGCGCGCGCCCTGGCGGAGTTCTCCGCCGCGGCCGAGCCTTCGGCGCTCGAAAACGCCAAGGCCGGCTACCTAGGCAAGACCGGCGAGCTGACCGCCCTGCTGAAGACGCTGGGCAAGCTCGCGCCCGAGGACAGGAAGGCCGCCGGCGCCGCGATCAACGTCGCCAAGGAAAAACTCGAGGCCGCCCTGGATGCGCGCCGCGCTGCCCTCGCCGACGCGAAGATGCAGGCGCGCCTGGCCGAGGAGGCGCTCGACGTCTCGCTGCCCGGCCGCGGCCGGGGCCATGGCGGCATCCATCCCGTGATCCGCACCTGGGAGCGGGTGGAGGCGATCTATCGTTCGATCGGGTTCGACGTGGCCGACGGCCCCGAGATCGAGACCGACTGGCACAACTTCACGTCGCTGAACAACCCGGAGAACCATCCGGCGCGCTCGATGCAGGACACGTTCTACGTCGACGGGAAGGATTCGTCCGGCCTGCAGCTCCTGCTGCGCACGCACACGAGCCCGATGCAGGTGCGGTATGCGCGCATGCACAAGCCGCCTATCAAGGTGATCGCACCGGGCCGCACCTATCGCGTCGACTCGGATGCGACCCACTCGCCGATGTTCCACCAGGTCGAAGGCCTGTGGATCGACGAGCACATCAGCTTCGCCGACCTGAAGGGCGTGTACACGAATTTCCTGCGGCGCTTCTTCGAGACGGACGCGCTGCAGGTGCGCTTCCGGCCGTCCTACTTCCCGTTCACCGAGCCTTCCGCCGAGATCGACATGCAGTTCGCCGAAGGCCCGTTCAAGGGGCGCTGGCTGGAGATCTCCGGTTCCGGGCAGGTGCACCCGACGGTAGTGCGCAATTTCGGCCTCGACCCCGAGCGTTACATCGGCTTCGCCTTCGGCTCGGGCCTGGAGCGCCTCACGATGCTGCGCTATGGCATCGACGACCTGCGCCTGTTTTTCGACGGCGACCTGCGTTTCCTGAAGCAGTTCTGACATGCTGATCCCCGAAAGCTGGCTGCGCGCGCTCGTCGATCCGGCGATGAACACGGAGGAACTCGCGCACCTCCTCACCATGTCCGGGCTTGAAGTCGAATCCTGCACGCCGGTGGCGCCGCCGTTCTCCGGCATCGTGGTGGGCGAAGTGCTCACCGTTGCGAAGCACCCCAACGCGGACAAGCTCTCCCTGTGCAGCGTGAGCACCGGAAAGGGGGAGCCGTTGCAGATCGTCTGCGGCGCGCCCAACGTGCGCGCCGGCATGAAGGCGCCGCTTGCGATCGTCGGCGCGAAGCTCCCCGGACTCGAGATCAAGGCCGCGAAGATGCGCGGCGTCGAAAGCCAGGGGATGCTCTGTTCCGCCCGTGAACTTGGGATGTCAGAAGATCACAGCGGGCTGCTCGAGTTGCCCGCGGGCGCGCAGGCGGGGGCCGATGTGCGCGAAGTGCTCGCGCTCGACGACCAGGTGTTCGAGATCAAGCTCACCCCGAACAAGGCCGACTGCCTGTCGGTGCTCGGCGTCGCGCGCGAGGTCGCGGCGCTGACCCGCGCGAAGCTGGTTGCGCCGGACGTGAAGGCCGTTGCCGCGAAGAGCGAGGCAAAGCTCGCGTTCGGGATCACGGATGCCGAGGGTTGCGGCCGGTTCACGGGGCGCGTGATCCGCGACGTGAACGCCAAGGCGCCGACGCCGGACTGGATGCGCCAGCGCCTCGAGCGCGCCGGCCAGCGCTCGATTTCCGCGCTGGTCGACGTCACCAACTATGTGATGCTCGAACTGGGCCGCCCCTTGCACGTGTACGACCAGGACAAGGTGTCCGGGGCGATCGACGTGCGCTGGGGCCGCCCGGGCGAGAAGCTGAAGCTCCTCAACGAACAGGTCGTCGACGTCGACGGCGAGGTGCTCTGCATCGCGGACGGTTCCGGGCCGATCGGACTGGCCGGGATCATGGGCGGTGACTCGACCAAGGCCGACCTGGAGACGAAGAACATCTTCCTCGAATCGGCGTTCTTCTTCCCGGAGGCGATTGCCGGCCGCGCGCGGCGCTACAACTTCGCATCGGACGCTTCGCACCGCTTCGAGCGCGGCGTGGATTTCGACAACAACGTCGCCGGCATCGAGCGCGCGACGCAGCTCGTGATCGAAATTTGCGGCGGGGAGCCGGGGCCGACCGTGGACCTCGTGAGGAAACTGCCCGAGCGCAAGGCGGTGACGATGCGCATCGCGCGCGCGCAGAAGGTCATCGGCGTGCCGGTCACCGCGGACGAAATGGCCGATATCTTTACCCGGCTGTCGCTGCCGTTCGTGCGAAGCGCAGACGGGTTCACCGTCACGCCGCCTTCCTACCGCTTCGACATCCAGATCGAGGAAGACCTGATCGAAGAGGTGGCGCGCATCTACGGGTTCGAGCGGATCCCGGCCAACCCGCCGACAGCGCCGGCCGTCATGCACGCCGAGCCCGAGTCGCATCGCTCGCTGCATACGCTGCGCGCGCAACTTGCGGGCCGGGACTACCAGGAAGTGGTGAATTTCAGTTTCGTCGACGCAGGCTGGGAAGCAGGCCTGGCCGGCAATGCGGATCCCATCCGGCTGCTGAACCCGATCGCCAGCCACCAGTCGGTCATGCGCAGCACGCTGATTGGCGGCCTGGTCGAGAACATCCGCTACAACGCGGCGCGCAAGCAATCGCGGATCCGGATCTTCGAGGTGGGACGCGCGTTCCTCCGCGATGCTTCGGTCAAGGACGGCCCGCTCACCGTTGCGGGGCTGCACCAGCCGATGCGGGTAGCCGCCGCCGCGTACGGGACGGCCGACGAGGAGCAATGGGGCACCCCGGCGCGTCCGGTCGACTTCTACGACCTCAAGGCAGACGTCGAGGCGCTGGTCTGGCCGCGCCAGGCGCGCTTCGAAGCCGCGCCGCATCCCGCCCTGCACCCGGGGCGTTCAGCGCGCGTCCTGGTCGATGGCCTGCCCCTGGGCTGGCTCGGGGAGCTGCACCCGCGCTGGCAGGCCATGTTCGAGCTGCCGCAGCCGGTGGTGGCATTCGAGCTGGATGCCGCCAGCCTCAAGTCGGTGCCCGTTCCCCGGCCGGAGCACCCCTCGCGGTTTCCGCCCGTGGTGCGGGACCTAGCGGTCCTGGTCGATGCGGCGCTGCCGGTACAGGCCCTGCTGGACGCGGTTTTGGCCGAAAAACCGGCCATCGTCCGGTCGGTCGGGCTGTTCGACCTCTACCAAGGCAAAAACCTGCCCGTCGGCCGAAAAAGCCTTGCGTTCCGGATAGTTATGCAAGATACTGAGAAAACACTAACAGATGCGGAAGCCGATTCGGCCATCGCCCAGATGGTCGAGTTGCTGGGCCGGCGTTTCGGCGCAACCCTCCGTTCTTAAAGAAGATTTCAGGGAGCAGTGATGACTTTGACCAAGGCGGAACTCGCCGACCTGCTGTTCGAGAAGGTCGGCCTGAACAAGCGCGAGGCCAAGGACATGGTCGAAGCCTTTTTCGAGGAAATCCGGGGGGCGCTTGAGCGCGGGGAAAGCGTCAAGCTGTCGGGCTTCGGCAATTTCCAGCTGCGCGACAAGCCGCAGCGCCCCGGCCGCAACCCGAAGACGGGCGAGGAGATCCCCATCAGCGCCCGCCGGGTCGTCACTTTTCACGCCAGCCAGAAACTGAAGGCGATGGTCGAAAAGTCGCGGGATGGCAATGGATCCGAGCCGCAAGAAGGCTGACCTCCCGCCGATCCCGGCGAAGCGCTACTTCACCATCGGTGAGGTCAGCGAGCTGTGCGGGGTGAAGCCGCATGTGCTGCGCTATTGGGAGCAGGAGTTCACCCAGCTCAAGCCCGTCAAGCGCCGCGGCAACCGGCGCTACTACCAGCACCACGAAGTCCTGCTGATCCGCCGCATCCGAGAGCTGTTGTACGAGGAAGGCTTCACCATCAGCGGCGCGCGCAACCGGCTGGACGACGTCTATTCGCAGGGCCGGGAGGCAGCGCGGGCCGAGGCGGCCGAGCGCGCAGAGGCGAGGAGCAACGGCGGCAACGGCAGCGCGAAGGTGGACCTGGCCGAGCTGCGCCGCGAACTGCGCGAAGTGATCGACGCGTTGTCCGCCGGGCCCGATTCCGCCACCCTGCAGTAAAGCGCAGGGCGGGGCACCCCTCTGCTATAATCCGCGCCCTCGGGGCGTAGCGCAGCCTGGTAGCGTACCTGCATGGGGTGCAGGTGGTCGGAGGTTCAAATCCTCTCGCCCCGACCAGTAAAACAGACACCGGCCCATGCCGGTGTTTTCATTTGGAGAACGCCCATGGCCCTGGTCCCGATGGTCGAATACGCCGACGCCCCGCCCGAAGTGAAGGCGGTCTACGACGAAATCATGCGGGCCCGCGGCAGCGACTGGGTCAACAATTTCTGGAAGGTGCTGGCGCACGACCCCGCCAACCTGCGCCGCATGTGGGACAACGTGAAGCAGGTGATGGCGCCCGGCGCGCTCGACCCGCTGGTGAAGGAAATGATCTACGTGGCGGTCAGCGCCACCAACAACTGCGAGTACTGCACGTATTCGCACACGGCCTCGGCGCGCAAGAAGGGCATGACCGACGCGATGCTGGGCGAACTGCTGGCTGTGGTCGGCCTTGCGAACGAGACGAACCGCCTTGCCAACGGCTATCGCATCGACGTCGATGCGGCGTTCAGGCCGGACGCCTGAGGTAGCGCGAGTCCGAGTAGGTCAGCAGCCAATCCGGGCGGAAGGCGACGAAGATCGCGGTGAGCGCCCCGGTGGCAAAGCCTTCGCCCCACGCGACGAGCCATCCGGCCGTAAGCAGGAGGGTCGTGCTGCTTCCGGGTGTGCGCTGCGTCAGCCATTCGTGCAGCAGGCCCGTGAAGAACATGGCCAGCACGGTCCCGAAGAATCCCCGCGCCAGGATGTAGACGAATACGTGCTTGGGCAGCCAGCGCCGCGTGGCCATGCCCACGGCGAGGGCGAGGGTGGCGGGGACCACGCCATCCCAGGCGGCGAGCCCCACCGCGAGTTCAATGTTGCCGCCGAGCAGCGCACTCGCGATTGCTACCGGCAGGATGGTGACTACGGCGAATGGCCAGCCGAACATCAGGACGAGCAGCGGCACGCCCGTGAGCTGCAGCGGCAGCGCCAGCGGCAGCGCGAGCTGCGCGCCCCACAGGCACGGCAGCAGCACCAGCATCGCAACCCACGGGTTGCGCAGTCCCGGCGCGCGCAGCGCGTTCCACGGCCGGAAGGCGAGGGCGACCAGCGTCGCGGCGGCGACGAGGACGGCGTCCAGCGGTTTCAAGCGGCCGTCACCGCGGATCGAATACGGGCACGCCTTTTTGCGCAGTCCCCGTCACTGCCACATCCGGCGTCGCGTATTCGATGAAGCTGTCGGGCAGCGCACCGCCCCAGTAGACGCCTGTGCCGCGCTCCTCCTCGTTCCATACCACCGGCTCCCAGTCCGGGGCAAGGATCAGGAAGCTGCCGGAATACACCTCGATGCGGTTGCCGCCCGGCTCGTACGAGTACAGGTAGAACGCCTGCGAGTTGTTGTGCCGCGACGGCCCGGCCTCGATGAAGATGCCGTTCTCAACGAGGATGTCGGCGGCGCGCAGCACGTCTTCGCGGTTGTCCACCCAGAGCGAGAAATGGTGCAGGCGGCCGGAGGCGCCGCTCGCGTCGGCGACGTACGCCAGTTCATGGTGGACGGCGGACGGGCTCAGCCACGAGCCGATCTCCTTCGCGCCGTTCTCGAAGCGCACCGTCTCGCTCAGGCGGAACCCGAGCAGCTCCTGAGCGAACCGGCGGTTGGCGGCCACGTCGCGGGCCATCAGCGCAAGGTGGTCGGTGCGGCGCACGTTGACTCCGCGCGCGGTGTAGCGCATCGGCAGGTTCTTCAGCGTCGAGCGCAGGTGGTCGGGGGCGCGGTAGCGCGACTCGTCGTAGTACACCTCCATGAGGTGCCCTTCGGGGTCGTGGAAGCGGTACGAACGCCCGCGCCCGAACTCGCCTTCGTTCCAGCCGATGCCGAGGCCCGCGCGCCCGATCGCTTCTGCGCGCCGCTCGAGCGCCGGCATGCTGGCTGCGCGCCACGCGATGCAGCCGGGCCCCGCGTTCGCAGCCGCGGTGAGCTTGAGGGTGGTACTGGCGTAATCGCCGTATCCGCGCAGAAAGGCGGAGTCGCCGGCGGAGTGCACGACCTCCATGCCGAGCACGTCGCGGAAATACCATAGGGATTTGTCGAACCTGGGGGTGAGCAACTCCACGCTGCCCAGGTGGGCGATATCGCGGATGGGCTCGTGCGCGGTTTGATCCAAAGGCTCCTCCGGACAGGTGCATGTCCTGCCTGAACCTTAGCGACGCCGGGGGGAGGGCCTTTGATGCAGGTCAAACGGCCGGCGAGGGCCTCATTCCGCGACGTCGTACGATGCGAAGACTTCGCGGGGCGATCGCGTCTCTGGGAGCACGTAGACAATGCCGTTTGTGCCGCTGAATGCGGCGTGGACCACATTCGCGAAGAAACTGGCCGGGACGTTGATGCAGCCGTACGAAATCCGGTTGTCGAGCGGCGTCGGCGTGGCCAGGCGCTGCGCGCGACGCTCCGCGGGCGTGCCCTTCACGACCGGGTGCATCGAAATCGCGGTGTCGTAGTCCACCCAGAGTATTTCCTTGCCGCCCAGGTTGCGGTCCAGCGAGGCCACGAAGCGGCCGGCCGGCGTGGTGCGCTCCTCGGGCCGGATGCTCGACAATGCGCGATTGCCGATCCCGGGGACCGGGTCATCGCCTTTGGCAAGGCCGAGCAGGGCGGGCGCTGCGCCGCGAAGCTGCCCGGAGGCATCGAACACGAAAACCTTGGCGTTCGCCTTGTCGACGATTGCGAACGGCATGCCGAGATTGTCGGCCGAATGGACGACCCAGTCGGCCACGTGCCGCGCTTCCTGCGACGCCTGTTCCCGGTCGAAGTTCGCGCGGTGTGGCGCCCGCCCGGCCGGGGCGGCCGCGTCGCTGGCCACCGCGGGCGAGGCGTGCCCGGCGGCCAGCAGGCAGAGGCAAAGGCCCGCGACCACGTTCGCGAAGAGCGTGGTCACGGCGCTTGTCCTCAGTTGCGGTCCGGCTTGCGCACGTGCACCGGCGGCACGTAGACCTGCGGCGGCGCCGGGGGCGGAACCGCGACCGGCGTTTCGGGGACCACAACGACCGGCGGCGGGGGCGGCGGGACGACCGCCACGAGGACGGGCGGCATCCTCACGCCCTGGTCGACTACGCCGAGGCTCAGGCCGGGCAGTCCGCGGGCCACTTCCGAGTCGATCTCGTTCTGGA
>JAFEDL010000119.1:4973-8936 GCA_018241645.1 Pseudomonadota bacterium | reverse complement strand
CCGCCGCTGCTCGGCGCCACGCCGCAGGAGAAGGCCGAGATCGCGAGCTGGAACTGGCGCGCCGAGTTCGAAGGCCTGCTTGCCGTCGCCGAGGCGCTGCGCAACAGCGTGCCGGCCATGGCCAACCGGGCGCTGCCCGGGCCGGTGGACTATCCGCAGATCCCCGCGCTGGCCGAGCGCGGCCTGGCGCGGGCGCGGCAGTTCTTCGCCACGCTGGACGAGCGCCTGGCCGGCCGCGAGTTCATTGCGACGGACCGGTTCAGCGTCGCGGACATCACCGCGGTGGTGGCGATGGACTTTGCGCGCGTGGTAAAGCTCAGGCCCGGGGAGCAGCACGCGAACCTGCAGCGCTGGCGGACGGCGCTGGCGCAGCGGCCGTCGATGTCTTCGAACCAATGACGGCGTGCGCGCCGCCGCACCGCGCGCGGCTCACTTCAGTTCCGCAGCGCCTTCCACCTGGGCCTTGAAGTTGCGCAGCACGTCGCCGGTCGCGCGCTTGCCGGCCAGCCCGAAGTCACCCTTGAACTCCTCGTACTCCGCGGCTCCCCGGCCGAGCACCTGGTTCGTGTAGACCGTCCTGCCCGCGGCATCCTGCACCTCGTAGGCGATCGTCACGAAGAACGATGTGGGCGGCCATGTGACGATGCTGGAGGAGCTCGATCCGGTGGTGACCTTCGGCACGAACACCAGCGCCACATCCTTGCTGGCCGGCGCCTGCCGCTCGGAGCCGGACCGCCACAACGTCACGCGCGAGTAGACGGCCGACAGCGCCTGGAAGATGCCCGACTCGAGTTCCCGGTACGGGTAGTAGCGCACCGAGTCGCCGCCGCCCCCGGGGGTGGTGACTTCCTGCGCCCGGTCGGCGTCGGAGATCACGTAGGCCACGCTCTTTTTGACCTGCACCCTGGAGTCGGTCAGCGACGCCGTGTCCGGCGTGATCGAGATCGGGTGCGCGCAGGCGCCCAGCAGCAGCGCGAGGCCCGCGGCCGCAAGCCGCATGAGGATCCGGCTCATGCCCGGCTCACTTCAGCGCGGCGATGAATTCGGGATCGGCATACACGACCCCGAGGAACGTGCGCACGAGCTCCGGGTAAGCCGCGATGCCGTTGGCGATCGCCGTTGCCCCCAGGAAGCCCGTCTCGAACGTGGTGCGGGCGGATTTGACCTTGTCGTACCGCACCGCACCCGCGCGCCGCACGACCACCCTGGCCTCGAGCTCGCCGTAACCCGTGGTCATGTTGCCCACGCTGACATCGTTGCGGGTGACCGTTCCGCCGATCTCCACGCTCGCCTTGTCGTCGAGGAGCTTGGCCGCCTGCAGCTCGGACTTGAGCGCCTCTTCGACGTAGCTGGTGAACTTGCCGCCGTAGGGCGAGGTCATCACGCCGCCGCGTAGCTGGATCGTGTCGTTCTTCTGGCCTTCGACCAGTTTCGGCTCGAGCACCGCGACGCGGACCTTGCCCGCGCCCGTATCGCGCAGCTTCTGGATGTTCTCGACGGACGGGTTGTAGTTGGGCGCCATCTGCGCGCAGCCGCTGGCCGCGAGTAGCACCAGGCCCGCAATCGCGAGCCGCAAGGACAGTGACATTCCGGTTCTCCCCTGGGTGTGGACAAACTGACTCACGGGCCGGCCCGCTGTGCCGCAGGTCCGGTCCCACCGTGCAGGAGTGTAGCGCTTTTCGATCCGCGCCCGAAGCGCCGCCTAGGGCACCTGCGCGAACCTTGCCGCGAGCTTGCGCGCCAGCGGTGCGAGGAAATAGATCACCGGCACGGCGACCACGTAGGCGATCGCGAATGCCTTGGCCCAGGCCTGCAGGAAGTCGGCTCGCCAGCCGATGTTGACCAATGTGACAACGAACGTCATGAGGAACACCATCATCACGCCCATCAGGAGCGAGAAGACGAGGTGGAAGCGGGAGGCGGGAAGTTTGTTCATTGCACAATTTTCCCATTTTTTTCACGCCTCGCGTTCGTACCACCCCTTCGACCGGTTCACCACCTTGACGACGAGCAGCATCACGGGCACCTCGATCAGCACGCCGACGACGGTGGCCAGCGCCGCGCCCGACTCGAAACCGAACAGGCTGATCGCCGCCGCTACCGCGAGTTCGAAGAAGTTGCTCGCGCCGATCAGCGCGGACGGGCAGGCGACGGTGTGCGATTCGCCCAGCCTGCGGTTCAGCCAGTACGCCAGGCCCGAGTTGAAGAAGACCTGGACCAGGATCGGCACCGCCAGCATCGCGATGACCAGCGGCTGCCTGAGGATCGCCTCCCCCTGGAACGCGAACAGCAGCACCAAAGTGGCGAGCAGTGCGGCAATGGACCAGGGGCCGATGCGCGCCAGGGCCGCATCGAGCGCGGGCTGCCCGCGCGCAAGCAGTGCGCGGCGCCAGAGCTGCGCCAGCGCCACCGGGATCACGATGTACAGCACGACCGAGGTGAACAGCGTGTCCCACGGCACGCTGATGGCCGACAGGCCCAGCAGCAGCGCCACCAGCGGCGCAAAGGCGAACACCATGATGGTGTCGTTCAGGGCCACCTGCGAGAGCGTGAACAGCGGGTCCCCGCCGGTCAGCCGGCTCCAGACGAACACCATCGCCGTGCAGGGGGCGGCGGCCAGCAGGATCAGCCCGGCCACATAGCTGTCGGCCTGGTCTGCCGGAAGGTACGTCGCGAACACGTGCCTGATGAAGAACCAGGCGAGCAGCGCCATCGAGAAAGGCTTGACCGCCCAGTTCACGAACAGCGTGACGCCTATGCCCCGCCAGTGGCGCCTGACCTGGCCGAGGGCGCCGAAATCGACCTTCAGCAGCATCGGGATGATCATCACCCAGATCAGCAGGCCGACCGGCAGGTTGACCCGCGCGACCTCCATGCGGCCGATCGCCTGGAACGGGCCGGGCAGGAACTGCCCCAGCGCGATGCCGGCCACGATGCACAGGAACACCCAGACCGTCAGGTAGCGCTCGAATATGCTCACTTCAGCTGCGGCCGATCGCGTCAAGCGCCGCCTGGAGCGACGCGCGGTCCATCGTGGCGAGGGGCAGGGCCAGCAATTGAAGCATGCGGTAGCCGAGCGCCTGGCGCGTCAGTTCGAAGGCGCGGCGCTTACCCGCCTCGCCGCCTTCCGCATTGGAGGGGTCGGGGTAGCCCCAATGCACCTTGGCCGGCTGGCCGCCGGTGCCGCCAAAAAACACGGGGCAGGTTTCGGCGGCGGCGCTGTCACACACGGTGATCACGATGGACAGCGGCGGCGCGCCCTCGGTAGTGAATTCATCCCAGCTCTTGCTGCGAAAACCGCTGGTGTCGACGCCCGCGTTCTTGAGCACCTCAAGCGCGAAGGGATTGATCCGGCCGGCTGGGGCGCTGCCGGCGCTGTGGGCGCGCACATCCTTGCCGAGCTTCGCGGCCAGGTGGTTGAGCATGCCCTCGCCCAGCACGCTGCGCGCCGAGTTGTGGGTGCAGAGGATGAGTACGTGTGTGGTCATTTCCCGCTTCCGAAGATGTACTGGTACCGATACACGAATTGCCGTGCAGGCCGCCCCAGGCAACGACTGTGCGGATCAATTGTTACAGAATCATGTCAGCAGCGGATCAGGCCGCGCACTCCGCGACGAGCCTGGCCAGCCCCGAACGCTCCGCCGCCGGCGCAAACAGCGCGCGGCGCGCCTGCACCGCGCGCTTGAGGGCCCGGTAGTAGACCTTGTCCGCCGCGGCACGTTGGATCAGGCGCGCAAGCCTGCGATCGTCGTACAGGGCGAAGTAGCCGCCATAGTCCGCCCCGAGCATGCCGATGTTTCCCGGGACACGCGAGGCCAGCACCGGCACTCCGATCCGCGATGCCTCGCAGATCACGTTCGCGCCGCCCTCCATCACCGAGCTCACCACCAGCAGGTGGCTTTGCGCCATTGCACGCATCGCCCGCGCGTGCGGCATGCTCCTGACCCAGCGGTAACGCGGCTC
>JAFEDL010000119.1:0-4957 GCA_018241645.1 Pseudomonadota bacterium | reverse complement strand
GCCGAAAGCGCGGCGCCGACCTGCACCACTTCGATGCCCGCCTCGCGCGGCAGGCGCGCGAGCGCCGCGACGGCGCGAAACGGATCCTTCTCCTCGCGCAGGTTGCCGACCACGATCACGCGAAACGTTCCCTTGGGCGGCCGGTGCGGCAGGCGGGTGTCGGCCGACTGGAAGATCACCCGCGTCTTCGCCCTGAGGCGGCGTGCGAGGCGGGTGCGCCCGGCCGGCTGAAGGACGACCAGGCGCGACGCAAGCTCGAGCGAGCGCTGCGCCTCGGGCGAGGTATCGATGTCGCGATAAAGGTCGGTCCCGGTGAGCGCTACAATCAGCGCACGATCCGGATGCGCCTGATGAAACCCCTCCACCGAAGCAGCGCTTTTCCTCGCATGCAGCGCAATGAGCAGGTCCGCGTCCGCGCCTTCCCATTCCCGCATGACGCGAACCCGGTGGCCGGACTTGCGCAGGAAACCCGCCCAGCGCAGCGCCGTGTGCTGGTTGCCCGTGCGCGCCGCCGTGCCCCGCGGCATTACGATCGCGATCTTCATGGACATTGATCCTAGCATCCTCGCGGCGGGGCTCATTGCGTCGCGTGCGCGTTCCGCCCGGATCACCGCGGACCTCGACGGCGAGCGCCTGCTCGGACCGAAGCTGCGCATCGTGAACCCGCCGCTGTGGGAGGTCGGCCACGTCGCATGGTTCCAGGAATTCTGGTGCCTGCGCCACCGCGGCGACGGCGCGCCGCGCGATTCGATCCTGCCGGGAGCGGACGCGCTCTACGATTCGGCCAGGGTCGCCCACGACACCCGCTGGACGCTGCCCCTGCCCTCTCTCGATGCGACACGCAGCTACCTGGCCGGGGTGCTGGCGCTCGTGCTGCGCAGGCTCGAACGTGAAGGGGGCGACGCCGACCTGCGCTACTTCGTGCAGCTGGCCACGTTCCACGAGGACATGCACGCGGAGGCTTTCCATTACACGCGCCAGACGGTCGGCTATCCCGACCCGTTTCCGCAATCCGATTCCATGCCCCCGGCGGAGGGCGCATCCGGGGACGCCGCACTCGAAGGCGGCCGGTTCCTGCTCGGCGCATCGCCGGGCGGCGGTTTCGTGTTCGACAACGAAAAGTGGGCGCACGAGGTGCAGGTGGCCCCGTTCAGCATCGCCCGGTCCGCGGTGACCAATGCGCAATACCTCGCGTTCGTCGAATCGGGCGGCTACGGGCGGCGCGAGTACTGGGACGACGCAGGCTGGGCGTGGCGCGAATCGGCCGTGATGCAATCGCCGCGCCACTGGGTGAAGCAGGACGGTTCGTGGCGCCTGCGCAGGTTCGACCAGGTGCTGCCGCTCCCGGCGGAACACCCCGTCCTGCACGTCAACTGGCACGAAGCCCAGGCTTATTGCCGGTTTGCACAACGGCGCCTGCCGACGGAAATCGAATGGGAGTACGCGGCATCCTTCGGCGCGCCCGGCGCGGGCAAGCGCAGGTACCCGTGGGGCGACGCTGCGCCCACCGCGGCGCATGCCAACCTGGAAGGCAACGGGACCGCCCCGGTGGGCGCATACCCGCACGGCGACACCGCCTCCGGCTGCCGGCAGATGATCGGCAACGTGTGGGAGTGGACTGCCAGCGCGTTCGAGCCCTATCCGGGCTACGTGGTCGATCCGTACAAAGAATATTCGCAGCCCTGGTTCGGCACGCACAAGGTGCTGCGCGGCGGTAGCTTTGCGTCTTCGCGCGCTCTTCTGCGCAATACCTGGCGCAATTTCTACACGCCGGACCGGGGCGACATCTTTGCCGGATTTCGCACCTGCGCGAAAGACTGAAGGCGTCCCCTCAGCGTGACATTTGTCACTCTGCCCGAATTTGAATCCCTGCCACGCGCTCCAGGGCCGAACCACCCTACTTAAAAGGGGGTCTTTCCCCGCTACAGGCATGGAACAATGGACGCACAACGATGTTCCTTGGAGGGGACACGGACGTGCTGGATCGCTGGACCATCCGTACGCAGTTGCTCGCGCTCGCGCTCGCCGCGGTAATGCCGCTGGCCGCGGTGATCGTTTACGACATCGTCGAAACGGCAAACGCCGCGCAGGAACGCGCCCATCGCGACACCATGCGGCTGGCGGCCGGCACGGCCGCGGACCTCGGGACGTTCGTTCGCGACACGAGGCGATCGCTTGCGGCGCTCGCGCAGCGGCCGCAGATCCAGGCGCTCGATCCGCGCCACTGCGACCCCATCCTGCGGGACATTCCCGTGGTATTTCCCGCCCTTCGGTTCCCCGACCTCAACAACGTCGGGATCCGGGACGCATCCGGCAACAGTGTCTGCTCGAACATCGCCAATGCGCCCCCTGCGGCCGCGGTCGCGCAGTCGCCCGCATTCCAGGCGGCGATCCGCGCCCGCCGGTTCGACCTGAGCGACGCGATCTACAGCCCGGTGACGCGCCGCTGGATCTCGATGTCCACCTACCCGATCGCCGGCCCGAACGATGACGTCGCCGGACTGTTCCTGCTGCGCCTCGACCTGCGGGAGCTGCAGGAACGCGTGATCGGCAGGCCCGCGGACGGCGCGGCCGTGGCGGTGTTCGACCGCGAGGCGCGATACCTGATGCGCTGGCCCGACCCGGACCTGTGGATCGGCAAACAGGCCGGCAACCTCGAAGCCATGAAGGAAAGGGCGCGGACCAAATTCACCGGCTTCGACCGCCTCAAGGGCACCGACGGCGTCGTGCGCATCTACGCATTCCACCCCGTTGCAGGCACGGGCTGGATCGTCGGGGCGGGGCTGCCGGAGGAGGCCGTACTCGCCCCTTACCGCGCCCGGCTCCTGCAGGGCGCGGCGCTGGGCGGCTTCGCCCTCCTCTTCGCGCTGGCGCTCGCCCTGCGGATCAGCGCGGCTATAGCAAGGCCGGTGCGCGAGCTCGCGCAGACCGCCACGCGGGTCGCGGACGGCGACCATTCCGCGCGTGCCCCGGCCGCGGGCCCGCCCGAGGTCTCCATGGTGGCGAGCGAGTTCAACCGCATGCTGGAAGCGCGCGAGCGCGCCGAGGTGGTCCGCTCCACGCTGGGCGCGATCGTGGATTCGGCCGACGACGCAATCGTGGGCAAGAAGCTGGACGGGACCATCACCAGCTGGAACCCGGGCGCGGCGCGCCTGTTCGGGTATTCGGCGGGGGAAGCCATAGGCAGGAACGTGCGGATGCTGATCCCGGAAGACCGCAAGGAGGAGGAAACGCTGATCGTGGACCGCCTGCTGCGCGGGGAACGCGTGCAGAACTTCGAGTCGCGGCGCCTGCGCAGCGACGGGACGCTGATCGACGTGTCGCTGACCATTTCCCCGATCCGCGACGCGGCCGGGAAGATCGTCGGCGCCTCCAAGATTGCGCGCGACATCAGCGCGCGCATCGCGGCGGAACGGGTGGCCAGGCGCCAGGCGGACTTCTACGCTGCCCTGTCGCAGACCAACCAGGCGATCGTGCGCATGCACGACCCGGAGACGCTGTACTCCGAGATCTGCCGGATCTGCGTCGAGTACGGCCATGCGCGCATGGCCTTCATTGCACTGTTCGAGGACAACCAGGTAAAGCCCGTGGCGTGGGCCGGAGACCATGCGGGATTCCTGACCGGGCTCAACGGTTCGCTCGACCCGCAGGACCCGCTGGGCGCCGGGCCCATCGCCACCGCATTCCGGGAGGAACGGCCCTATATCTGCAACGACTTCCTCGCCGATCCCCGCACCGTCCCCTGGCGGGAACGGGCGGCGCCGATCGGGACGCGGGCTACCGCGGCATTCCCGTTCCGCCGCAACGGGCGCATTGCCGGCGCCCTGAGCCTGCATGTCGCGGAGAAGGACTTCTTCAACGAACCGTTGGTGGCATTGCTGCTCGAAATGGCGGGCGACCTGTCCTTCGGGCTCGAGAATTACGACCGCGGCATTGCGCAGGCCGAGGCGCACCGGCAGGAGCGCCTGGCGGCCGAACGTTTCTGGAAGATCTTCGACGCCGCCCCGCTGGCCGCCTGCGTGGTCAGGATGTCGGATGCGAAGCTGGTCACGGTGAACGCCGCCTATTGCGAAAGCTTCGAGTACCCCCGCGACCGGCTCGTCGGCCGCACGGCCCTGGAACTGGGAATCTGGGTGGACCCGGCCGAGCGCGCGCGGTTCATCGACCGGCTGCAGGCGGACCAGCAGGTGCGGGACTTCCCGATCCGGGTGCGCACCGGCAGCGGGCGGATCCTCGAAACCATCACCAATGCCGTCCAGATCGAGTTCATGGACGAGCCGTGCATGCTGCTCCTCAACGTCGACGTGACCGAAAGGAAGCGCGCCGAGGACATGCTTCGCGACCTGAACCTCACGCTCGAAAGACGCGTCGCGGAACGCACGGCAGAGCTCGAGGCCGCCAACCGGGAGCTCGACAGCTTCGGCCGCACGATCGCCCACGACCTGCGCGCGCCGCTGCGATCGATCTCGCGCTTCAACGAGGTGCTGCGCAAGTCCCTGTCCGAGGATGCGGCCAACGCGGGCTACTTCGAGCGCATCGCGAAAAACGTGACCCGCATGGACGACATGCTGACCGACCTGCTGAATTTCGCGCGCTCCGGCCGGGCGAAGCTGTCCGGGGCGCCGGTCGACATGGCCGCGCTGGCCGCGTCAGTGATGGAAGAGCTGGCGGCCGACGCCTCCCCGCGGCCGGAGATCGTGCTCCACGACCTGCCCGGCGCCTACGGCGACCATTCGTTGATGCGCCAGGTCTGGGTCAACCTGCTGTCGAACGCGATCAAGTATTCCTCCAAGGTGGCGCGGCCGCGGATCGAGGTCGGCGCGCGCCCGGGGAGCGGCGAGGTCGAGTATTACGTGCGCGACAACGGCTGCGGATTCGACCCGGCGTACGCGGAGAACCTCTTCAAGGCGTTCCAGCGCCTGCACGGCGAATCCGAATACGAAGGCAACGGGATCGG
>JAFEDL010000118.1 GCA_018241645.1 Pseudomonadota bacterium | reverse complement strand
GTCTGCCGGCCCAGCAGCGCATGGCCTTCGGCCTCGAACTCCTTCTCGCCATGCAGGTCGGCCAGTTGCCTGGCGATGGCCCTGACGTACGTGAGCAGGACAATGAAGCAGGCGGCGTGCATCAGCCCGCCCGCAAGCCACAGGATGCCGGCCCCGGTCAGGGCGGCGACCAGCGCGGTGACCGAAGTCACGGCCGCCAGCACGGCGAGGAACGCCGTGGTGCGCCCGGAGTTGGCGCGCGACAGCGCCAGCAGGTCCGCGAAGCTGAGCGCCGTGCGCGGCGGGCGCTCCGTGAGGCAGATGTAGAGCGTGGCCCCCGCAAACAGGCCGCCGCAGAACAGCGCGATGTTCTCGCCGATGTACTGCAGCAGCATCCCGATCGCCTGCACGTTCGCCATGGCACTTCCCTTCCTTTCGTTCAGTCTTCCAGATTGGGCGGCAGGGCGAGCCATGCCACGATCCCCAGCGCGAGCAGTCCCAGCGCCACCCAGTAGAGGGTGCGCCAGGGCCCGCCGCCGGGCTTGAGGTTCTCGAATTCCTCCACGAAGACCGTCTCGCAGGCGCCGTTGCCGGTGTCCGTGCGCACGATGCTCGTGCCGCGCCTGAAGTCGATGCCGTGGTTGTGCGAGTACTCGGCAAGATAGCCGCGGAAATGCACCTGGTCGCCGATGCGGGCGGCGCGCAGGCGCTTGGCAATCGATGGATTGTCGCTGAGCAGGTGGTTGTTGGAGATCTGGTACTGGTCGAACGAGTCCCACGCTTCCTTGGACCTGGATTCCCAGAAGCACTGGAACTGGCCGCTCGAAAACGAGATCTCCCCGAGCTGCGCGCCGCGCAGGTTGTCGCCCCAGATCACGCACAGGTCGGTCACGTTGAGGTTGTCGTTCCAGGCGCGATGGATGTAGTCCCACCAGGTGTCGGCCGCGTGCAGGCTGACCACGACCCCGTAGAGGTCGTAGGTGTAGAGCGGCTGGACCTTGTAGGTGACGCCGCCGACTGTGGTTTCGAAGGCCGGCTTGCGGATTTCGACCTGGCGCGGCTCTTCGAATACCTGCGGGCGCAGGGCGGCGGGTTCGGGCGGCGAGTCGCGCAGCCAGGCCGACGCGGCCAGCAGGGCAAGGCTGGCGGTCAGCAGCGCCCGGACCAGGAGGCTCGCCATGCCCGCCTCACGGGCCGAAGCTTGACCGGACCTGGATGCCCCAGCGGCGGTCCTTCAGCGTAAGGATATAGAGCGACTCGTACACGCCCAGCACGCTGCCGTCGGCGCGGTAGCGCGTATAGGTCACGGCCATGTGCACTTTCGAGTCGTTGCGCTGGACGATCTTCCTTTCGTTCCAGGCGCTGCGGCTCCAGTCGTCCTCGCGGCGGAGCCGGTCGAACAGGTCCATGGGATTGCTGCCGGGCTTGTCGTACGTCGTGAGCGTGCCGCCGGCGAAGCGGACGTGCGGGAAGTGCATCGCGGCATCCATCGCCGCCGCGTCGTACGCATTCAGTCCCGCCATGAAGCGGTCGAGGACCGCCATGCATTCCGCGTGCACGGCGTCGGGCTTTTCCACCAGCCGGTCCGCGACGAAATCGAGCCGGTCCTGGCCGAAGTACAGCGTGCCGTCCACGAACATGGTGGGCGCGCCGAACACGCCGCGCTCCACGGCTTCCTGGGTGACGGCCTTGAGCCTGTCCTTGACCGCCGGGTCGGCGACGAGCGCCTGGAACGCGGCCGGGTCGAAGCCTGCCCCGGCGAGCACCGCGCCGATCACTGCGGGGTCCCCCATGTTGCGCTCCTGTTCCCACATGGCCTCGAACATCGCCTTCACGTATCTTTGAAAATCCTGCGGCTGGCGCATCTGCACGCCCACCGCGCCGCGCATCAGCGCCAGCGTGTTGATGGGGAAATGCGGGTTGCGGGCATACGGCGCGCCGTAGCGTTCGGCCCAGCGCGGCAGGTCCTCGAGCATCCAGCGGCCCTTGGCGGCCACCTCCACCGGGCTGCGGTTGCCGGCCGCCTGGAACACGCCGCCCAGCAGCATCGGCCGCCAGTCGATCGTGGCGCCGCGCGCGGCGGCAATCCTGCGCAGCTGGAACCAGGCGAGATAGCTCGCGGGGCTGCCGAAGTCGAACCAGAACTCCACGGTCCTGCCCATCAGAACGGCTCCATCCAGGGGCGCAGGTCCATCTCGTGGGTCCATGCGGTTCGCTGCTGCGTGTGCAGCTGCCAGTAGGCGTCGGCAATCGCATCCGGGTTCACGATGCCGTCCCGCTCCTTCAGCTTGTAGCGTTCCGGGAAGGTCTCGCGGATGAATGCCGTGTCGATCGCGCCGTCGATCACGAGGTGGGCCACGTGGATGCCCTTGGGGCCGAGCTCGCGCGCCATGCTCTGGGCCAGCGCGCGCAGCGCGTGCTTGGCGCCGGCGAATGCCGCGAACCCGTCGCGGCCGCGCAGGCTCGCGGTGGCGCCCGTGAAGAAGATCGATCCCCGCCCGCGCGGCAGCATCGCCTTTGCGACCTCGCGTCCCATCAGGAATCCGGCGAGGGCCGCCATTTCCCAGACCTTGGTGTAGACGCGCGTGGTGGTCTCGGTGATGCCGAAGCGCACGTTGCCGCCGACGTTGAACACCGCCGCCTCGATCGGCGCCACCTCGCGCTCGATGTGCGCGATCAGGCTGATGACTTCATCCTCCTTCCTCGCGTCCGAGCCGAAGGGCACGGCCTTGCCGCCCGCCGCCTCGATCTGCGCCACCAGGGGCGCGAGCTTGTCCGCAGTGCGCCGGGTAACGCAGGCGATGTAGCCTTCGCGCGCAAAGCGCCGCGCGATTGCGCCGCCGGTCGCGTCGCCTGCGCCTACTACGAGGACTGCCTTTTTTGCGTCCATGGTTTCAGGCCGCCTCCAGCTGGGGAATTTCGATGAGCCGGCGCGCCAGCCGCGCGAAATCCTCGTCGGCCGGGGAGTCCAGCGTGACCTGCGCCGCCTCGGGCAGCTTCACGTAATTGCGCAGCGCCGAGCGGCGGTAGGCGGGGTCGTAGTGGTCGTCGAGGAGGCTTCCCACGAGGTCGTGCCACTCGCCGCGCGCGGCGAGCCCTTTCCAGTCCTCGATCACCTGCGCCCCGTAGAGGCCCCGCAGGCAGTCCAGCTGCGCGTACAGCACGGCGGGGTCGGCGAAGAAATGCCGGTATTCGTCGGACAGCAGCGCGATGCGCGTCTCGCGGCCGGCTTCGAGCAGCACGCAGTCGCTGGCCCGCATGGCGTGCATCAGCGCCTCGGGCACCTGCAGCTGGCCGATCTTCTTCGACTCGCCCTCGACGAACACGGGCTTCGCCGGATCGAACTTGCGCAGCGCGTCCCACAGCAGCGTCTCGAACATCTTCTGCGAGGGCTGCGGGCGGTCCGGCAGGTTGCCGAGCACCGAGCCGCGGTGGGCCGCGAGGTCCTCGAGGTCGAGAACCTGCGCGCCCGCGTCCCCCAGCGCGCGCAGCAGCCGGCTCTTGCCGCTGCCCGTGGTGCCGTGGATCACGCGAAAGCCGAACTGCAGGGGCAGCGTGGACAGCGCGTCGACGATGAAATGCCGGTACGCCTTGTAGCCCCCCTCGACGCTCCAGGCATCCCAGCCGATTTCGCGCAGGATGTGCGCCATCGCGCCGGAGCGCTTGCCGCCGCGCCAGCAATAGACCAGCGGCTTCCAGTCGCGCGGCATGGCCGCGAACTTCTCCTCGATGTGCCGCGCGATGTTCTTCGCCACCAGCGCCGCGCCCAGCTTCTTTGCGTCGAACGGCGACACCTGCTTGTAGATCGTGCCGACGCGGGCGCGCTCCTCGTTGTCGAGTACCGGTGCCGAGATCGCGCCCGGCACGTGGTCCTCGGCGAACTCGGCGGGCGAGCGCACGTCGATGACCGCGTCGAACCGCGCCAGCACTTCGGCGGACATCGGGACCAGGGGTTTCGGGGCGGGCTTCACCGCGTCATTTTACGCCCTGCGCGAGGCGCCGCATGACCTCGCGCCAGCCGGATTCCGCGCCGGCGCCCGCGGCGGCGAACACCTCCGCCAGCTGCTTTCTCTGCGTGCCCGACAGGCGGGCCTCGAGGCGCTCGCCTTCGTAGGTCAGGCGCACTTCCTTCACGCGCCGGTCGTGCGCCGCGACGCGCATTGCGACGAGGTCCATTTCCACGAGCTGGCGCAGCGGCCCGTTGAGCGCCTGCTTGCTGACGCCGAGGATCCCGAGCAGCGCATTGACGCTCAGGTCCGGGTTGCGGCCCACGAAGTAGAGGATGCGGTGGTGCACCCGGTTCAGGCCGCGCTGACCCAGCATGCGGTCGGGTCGGTCGGTGAAGGCGCGGTAGCCGAAATACAGCAGCTCGATCGCCTCCTGCAGGGCGGCTTCGCGGTTTAGGTCAACCATATTGACTTATCCTTCCGGCGGGTCTAGTGTAGATAGGACAATACTCTTGACCTATATCCCATGCCAGCCCTGTCGAGCCGCACCGCGCGCCTGCATGCCTCCCCGATCCGCGAGATCCTCGCGGTCATCGACCGCCCGGGAATGGTGTCGTTCGCCGGCGGGCTGCCGTCCCCGGACTCGTTCCCGGCCGTCGAGCCGGGCGGCGCGCCGGCGGCCGTCCTGCAGTACGGGCCCACCGAAGGGGAGCCGGCGCTGCGCGATCGCATCGCGGCCAACCTGCGCTCGATCGGGATGGATTGCACTGCGGACCAGGTCCTCGTGCTGTCGGGCTCGCAGCAGGGCATCGACCTGGTGGGCAAGCTGTTCATCGATGCGGGGACCCGGGTGGCGGTAGAGTCGCCGACGTATCTCGCCGCGCTGCAGGTGTTCCGCTACTACGGCGCGGACTTCGTCCCGCTCGGCCCGGCCCGGGATGCGGCGTTCGCCTATGTCATCCCGACATTCCAGAACCCGACCGGGCACTGCTACAGCGCAGCCGAGCGGCAGGACCTCGCGCGCCTGTGCGACGAATCGGGAATGCCGCTGTTCGAGGACGACCCGTACCGCGACCTGGTCTATGACGCCTGCGATCGCACGCCCGTCGCATCGCGGCTGCGAAGGGCGCCCTGGATCTACCAGGGGTCCTTTTCCAAGAGCTTTGCGCCCGGCCTGCGGCTGGGATACCTCGCCGCGTCGCCCGAATTCGTGCCACTGCTGGTGCGCCTCAAGCAGGCGGCCGACCTGCACAGCAACCGCTTGAGCCAGTGGCTCATCCTGCGCGAACTGCAGGATCCGGGTTCCGCCGCGCGCCTCGAGCGGCTGGCCGCGGGCTACCGGGTCCGCCGCGACGCATTTGCGGCTGAATTGCACCGGCACTTTTCCGGGATCGCGGACTGGGCCGTGCCGCCCGGCGGGCTGTTCTTCTGGCTGCGGTTGCGTGCCGCGATCGACACCCGCGAACTGCTTTCCGATGCCATCGGGCAGGGGGTCGCCTTCATGCCGGGCGAGGCGTTCTTCCCCGACCCGGCAGACGGGGTCGGGACCATGCGCCTGAATTTCAGCCATGCGGGCGCCGCGGAGGCGGCGCGGGGCCTCCGGACGCTGGCCCGCCTGGTTACTTCAGCATCGGCTTCAGCGCCTTCCAGACGTTCTCGAGCAGGATAGGCTGGGCTTCCGCCGTCGGATGCAGGTTGTCCGCCTGGAAGTTCTCGCGTTTCTCGGCAACGCCCTCGAACAGGAAGGGCACCAGGCCGGTCTTGTATTCATTCGCGAGGTCGGTGTACGCGGCCTCGAAAGCGCGCGTGTAGTCGGCACCGTAGTTGGGCGGCATCTTCACCCCCACGAGCAGCACGCGCGACCGGGCGGCCCGCGCCTCCCGGATCATCGCCGCGAGGTTCCTGCGCATCTCCGCCACCGGCAGTCCGCGCAGGCCGTCGTTGGCGCCCAGTTCGATCACCGTGATGGCTGGCCTGTGGCGCTCGAGGACTTTCTTCATGCGCGACAGGCCGCCGCTGGTGGTTTCGCCGCTGATGCTCGCGTTGGCGACGCTATAATTGGCCTTCTCGCGCTTGAGGCGCGCCTCGAGCAGCGCCACCCAGCCGCGTTCCTGGGCGATGCCGTAGGCCGCAGACAGGCTGTCGCCGTAGACCAGGATCGTTCCAGCCGCCGCCGCGGGCGCCCAGGACAAGCACACAACAATGAACAGTCGCGCAATGGACCCAAACATGGCAACGCAGGCGGAGGTTCTTTCGGCGCGGGGCATAGGCAAGACAGTCCGGAGCGGCATCAGCGACCTCGTCATTCTGCAGGATATCGACCTCGAGGTCATATCCGGCGAAGCGGTGGCGATCGTCGGGGCCTCGGGCTCCGGCAAGTCCACGCTGCTGGCCATCCTCGCCGGGTTGGACACGCCGACCACCGGATCGGTTCGCCTCGACGGCAGCGACATCTTCGCGCTCGATGAGGACGCGCGCGCCGAACTGCGCGGCCGGGCGGTCGGGTTCGTGTTCCAGTCGTTCCAGCTGCTGCCGGCGCTCTCGGCGCTGGAAAACGTCATGCTGCCGCTCGAGCTCGCCGGCCGGCCCGATGCGCAGGCGCAGGCCCGCGCCATGCTCGAAAGGGTGGGGCTCGCCGAGCGGCTCGGCCACTATCCCAAGCACCTCTCCGGCGGCGAGCAGCAGCGCGTGGCCCTCGCCCGCGCGTTCGTCGTGCAGCCGCGCGTGCTGATGGCCGACGAACCCACCGGCAGCCTCGACGCCGCCTCTGGCGAGGCCGTGATCCAGCTGATGTTCGAGCTCAATGCCCAGGCCGGCACAACGCTGCTGATGGTGACCCACGACGAGCTGCTCGCAAAACGCTGCAGCCGCATCGTGCGCCTGGCGGGCGGGAAGGTCGTTCCTTGACGTCCGTGCGCCTGGCGCTGCGCATGCTCATGCGCGACTGGCGCGCAGGGGAGCTGCGGGTGCTCGCCCTGGCGCTGCTGATCGCGGTGGCCAGCGTCACCAGCGTGTCGTTCTTCGCCGACCGCGTGCGCCAGGGGCTCAACCGCGAGGCGCACCAGCTGCTGGGCGGGGACCTGCTGCTCGCGGGCGACCAGCCGTGGGATCCCGCGGTCATGGCGGAGATCAAGCGCCGCGGCCTGGCGGTGGCGCAAAGCACGAATTTCATCAGCATGGCGCAGTCGGCCAACGGCGCCGGGCCGAAGAGCCTGCTGACCGGCGCCAAGGCGGTCACCGATTCGTATCCCCTGCGCGGCAAGCTGCGCATCGCGCCGCGGCTGAACGCGCCGGACGCGATCGCCGGGTCCGGCCCCAGGCCCGGCACGGTCTGGCTGGACGAGCGGCTGACCTCGGCGCTCTCGGCCAATCCCGGGGACAAGGTGAAGCTCGGCGACGCCGAATTCACCGTGGCGGCCGTGCTCACGCTGGAGCCCGACCGGGGCGCGAACTTCTTCAACATCGCGCCGCGGCTGATGATGAACGCGGCCGACGTCCCGGCGACGGGGCTGATCCGCACCGGCAGCCGGGTGACCTACCAGGTGCTGGTCGCCGGCGAGCGCAGGGACGTGGACGGGTTCGAAGCCTGGGCCCGCACGCGGCTCGAACGCGGCCAGCGCATCGAGAACCTCGACAACGCGCGGCCCGAGATCCGCGCGTCGCTCGACCGCGCGCAGAGTTTCCTCGGGCTCACCGCGCTGCTTGCCGCGATCCTGGCGGGCGTGGCGATTGCGCTGGCCACGCGGCGCTTCGTGGAGCGGCACCTCGACGGCTGCGCGGTGATGCGCTGCCTGGGCGCCACGCAGGCGCGGCTGATGGCGCTGTATTCGATGGAATTCCTGATGCTCGGCGTCACGGCCTGCGCGGCCGGGTGCCTGGCCGGCTTTGCGGCGCAGGGGCTGATCGCGAACTGGCTGGCGAGCATCATCCAGGCCGAGTTGCCGCAACCCACCGCGATTCCCGCCTTGCAGGGCGGGCTGGTCGGCCTGACCCTCCTGCTGGGATTCGCGCTGCCGCCGCTGCTGCAACTGCGCAACGTGCCTGCGGTGCGCGTGATCCGCCGCGAGGCCGGCGCGCCCAGGGACGGCGCACTGCTCGCCTATGTGCTGGGGTTCCTGACGCTCGTGCTCCTGCTGCTGTGGCAGTCGGGCGACCTCAAGCTCGGCATGACCGTGGTGGGCGGGTTCAGCGCGGCGGTGCTGCTCTTCATCGGCATCGCCTGGGCGGCGCTGCGCGCCGCGAGCTCGCCCGCGTCCATGCGCTTCTTCGGCGCGGCGAGCCCGGCGGTCCGGTACGGCCTGGCCAACCTGCGCCGCCATTCGCGGTCGAATGCCATCCAGGTAGCCAGCCTCGCGCTGGGCCTCACCGCAATCCTGCTGCTGACGATCACGCGCTCGGACCTGATCGACGCGTGGCGGCAGGCGGCGCCGCCGGACGCGCCGAACCGGTTCCTGATCGGCATCCAGCCCGAGCAGCTGAAGCCCGTGCAGGAGTTCTTCCGCTCGGCGGGGATGGCCCTGCCCGACGTCTATCCCATGGTGCGCGGCCGGCTCACCGCGGTGAACGACCGCCCGGTGAGCGAGAAGGACTATCCCGACGAGCGCGCCAAGCGCCTCGTGGAGCGGGAGTTCAACCTTTCGTACATGGACCGGCTGCCCGCCCACAACCAGATTGCGGCGGGGCGCTGGTTCGATCCGCGCAACCGCGCCGAGGGCGAGGCATCGGTAGAGGAGGGCATCGCGAAGACCCTCGGCCTGAAGCTGGGCGACCTGCTGACCTACAACGCGGCCGGCGAGGTGTTCACGGCGCGGATCACCTCGCTCAGGAAGCTCAAGTGGGATTCGATGAAGGTCAATTTCTTCGTCGTCACGCCGACCTGGGTGCTCGAGAAGGCGCCCACCAGCTACATCACCGCCTTCCGGCTGGAGGCGGGCTCGGAGCCCGTGCTCGACCGCATGGTGGCGGCCTTCCCCAACCTCACCGTGGTGGACATCAGCGCGGCGCTCAAGCAGGCCCAGGGCATCATCGACCAGGTGATCCTCGCGGTGCAGTTCGTGTTCCTGTTCGCGCTCGGCGCGGGCCTGCTGGTGCTGTATTCGGCGCTGATCGCCACCGAGGACGAGCGCCGGCGCGAATCGGCGATCATGCGCGCCTTCGGCGCCTCGGCCGCCCAGGTCTCGGGCAGCCAGCGCGCCGAGTTCCTGGTCATGGGCGCGGTGGCCGGGCTGCTCGCCACTGTGGCCGCCTCCGCGATCAGCACGCTGCTCGCGCAGCGCGTGTTCCAGCTCGAGCTGCCGGTGAACTACGGGCTCTGGGTCTACGGGCCGCTGGCCGGGATCGCGCTGCTTTCGCTCAACGCGTGGCTGTCCGCGCGCAAGGTATTGACCGCTTCGCCGGCCATGACTCTCAGGGAAGGATAGGCCATGTATCTGAGCCACAGGGAAAGGCACCGCACCGGCAGCATAGGCTGGCTGCGCGCCGCGGTGCTGGGCGCCAACGACGGCATCGTATCGACCGCGAGCCTGGTGCTCGGCGTCGCGGCGGCGCACGCCACGCATGCCGACGTGATGGTCGCGGGCGTGGCCGGGCTGGTGGCCGGCGCGATGTCGATGGCCGCGGGAGAGTACGTTTCGGTACGCTCGCAGGCCGATTCGGAGGAAGCGGCCCTCGCGCTCGAAAAGCGCGAGCTGGAGACCGACAGCGAGGGCGAGCACAACGAGCTCACCGCGATCTACGAGCAGCGCGGCCTCGATCCCGACCTCGCGCGGCAGGTGGCCGAGCAGCTCATGCTGCACGACGCCCTTGGCGCGCACGCGCGCGACGAGCTCGGGCTGTCCGAAATGCTCGGCGCGCGCCCGATCCAGGCCGCGCTGACCTCCGCGGCGAGCTTCGCCGTCGGGGCCGCGATGCCTCTGCTGGCCGCATTCGCGGTGCCCGACCGCATGCTGATCGGCGTGGTGTCGGCCACCTCGCTCGTGTTCCTCGCGGTGCTCGGCGGCCTCGCGGCGAAGGTGGGCGGGGCGCCGGTCGCGACCGCTGCGCTGCGGGTGACCTTCTGGGGCGCGCTGGCCATGGCGATCACCGCGGGGGTCGGCGCGCTGTTCGGGACCGCGGTGTGACGGCGACGCCTTTCGAACAGCTGGGCGGAGATGCCAAACTGCGCGCGCTCGTCGAACGCTTTTACGCGCTGATGGACAGCGAGCCCGGGTTCCGCGGCATCCGCAAACTGCATCCGCCGACGCTCGAGGGTTCCACCGACAAGCTCTACATGTTCCTGTCCGGCTGGATGGGCGGGCCGCAGCTCTACGTGCAGAAGGTCGGCCCGCCCATGCTGCGGGCCCGGCACCTGCCGTTCCCGATCGCCGAAGCCGAGCGCGACCAGTGGCTTGCGTGCATGAACCGCGCGATGCAGGAGTGCGAAGTGCCGGAACTGCTGCGCCTGCAGCTCATGGGCGCGTTCCAGAAGACCGCGGACTGGATGCGCAACCAGCCGGGCTGAAAACCCGGGTCAGAGTCCCCTTTTGGAGGCAGCGCCATGGCAAGAAAACTCGTCGACCTGTCCATCTTCCTCGAGAACGACGTGATGTCGGACCCGCCCGCGTTCGCGCCGAAGATCGAGTACTTCACGCACCAGAACACGGCGGCGCAGATCGAGTCGTTCTTCCCGGGCCTCGCCAAGTCGGACCTGCCGGACGGCGAGGGTTGGGCCGTGGAGCACGTGTCGCTGTCCACGCACAACGGCACCCACCTCGACGCGCCCTGGCATTTCCACTCCACCATGAACAAGGGGGAGAGGGCGATCGCAATCCACGAGGTGCCGCTGGACTGGTGCTTCCAGCCGGCGGTGAAGCTCGACTTCCGCCATTTTGCGGACGGCTACGTGGTTACCGCGGCCGACGTGGAGGCGGAGCTCAAGCGCATCGGGCACACGCTCGAGCCGCTGGAGATCGTGGTGGTGAACACGCGCGCCGGCTCGCGCTACGGGCAGGCCGACTACGTGCACGCCGGTTGCGGCATGGGCTACGCGGCCACCATGTACCTGCTCGAGCGCGGCGTGCGGCTCACTGGCACGGATGCCTGGAGCTGGGACGCGCCCTTTTCGCACACGGCCGGGAAATACGCTGCTACCAAGGACGCGAGCCTGATCTGGGAAGGCCACAAGGCCGGGCGCGACATCGGCTACTGCCACCTCGAGAAACTCCACAACCTCGAGGCGCTGCCGGCCGACGGCTACTTCATTTCCTGCTTCCCGCACAAGATCCGCGGCGCCTCGGCGGGCTGGACGCGCGCGGTGGCGATCTTCGACGACCGATTGCGGCCCTGACCGGTTTCCCCCGGGACCGGACGCTACAATAGCGCATGCCCGTCTCCGTCCTGATCGCAGTCCTCGTCCTCGCCCTGTTCGTCGCGCTTGCCGCGAGCATCCTCGGGATCTTCGCCCTGCGCAGCACGAAGGAAAGCGGCGATGCTGCACCGGCCTTGCGCGAGGAGTTCGACCGCAGCCGCGCCGAGTCGCAGGCCACTTCCAGGGAACTGCGCGCCGAGCTCTCCGAGAACGTTTCCCGCATGAGCCAGCAGGTGGCCGGGCAGATGGCCCAGATCGCCACGGTGCAGAACAACCAGATCGACGCCTTTTCCCGCCAGCTGGTGGAGCTCACCACCGCCAACGAGCGCCGCCTGCAGGAACTGCGCGAGACGGTGGACAAGAAGCTCGGCGAGGCCAAGGAGGATGCGCGCCTGGGCCGCGACGAGAGCGCCGGCACGCTGAAGCGGTTCTCGGAGAGCCTCAACCAGCAGCTGGCCGTGGTGCAGGAATCGAACGACAAGCGCCTCACCGAGATGCGCCAGATGGTTGAGGCGCGCCTCGAGGCGATCCAGAAGGACAACGGCGAAAAGCTGGAGAAGATGCGCCAGACCGTGGACGAGAAACTGCACGCCACGCTGGAGCAGCGGCTGGGCGAGGCCTTCAAGACCGTAAGGGACCAGCTCGACAAGGTGCATGTGGGCTTGGGCGAGATGCAATCGCTGGCGGCAGGCGTCGGGGACCTCAAGCGCGTTCTGACGAACGTGAAGACGCGTGGCACCTGGGGCGAGGTGCAACTGGAAAACCTGCTCGACCAGATCCTGACCAAGGAACAGTACGGAAAGAACGTGGAGACGCGTCCGGGGTCGGGGGAGCGCGTGGAAATCGCGATCCGGCTGCCCGGGCGGCAGGGCGAAGGGCAGGTGTGGCTGCCGATCGATTCAAAGTTTCCGGTCGAGGACTACGACCGGCTGCTCGCGGCGCAGGATGCAGGCGATATCGCCGGCATGGAGGCATCCTCAAAGGCAATCGAGGCCCGCCTCAAGCTCGAAGCGAAGTCGATTCGCGACAAGTACATCGAGTCGCCGCACACCACGGACTTCGCGCTCCTGTTCCTCCCGACCGAAGGCCTCTATGCCGAGGCGTTGAGGCGGCCGGGGCTCTCCGACCTGCTGCAGCGCGACTACCGGGTGACGATTGCGGGACCGACCACGCTGACCGCGCTGCTGAACAGCCTGCAGATGGGATTCCGGACGCTGGCGATAGAAAAGCGCTCCTCCGAGGTGTGGCAGGTGCTCGGTGCCGTCAAAACCGAATTCGGCAAGTTCGGGGATGTGCTTGCCAAGACCAAGGAGCAGATCCAGAGGGCGGCCGACACTATCGACAAGGCGGAGGTCCGGACGCGCCAGATTTCGCGCAAGCTGAAGAATGTGGAAGGAATGCCTGAGGCCCGGGCGCAAGGCTTGTTGGGAGTCGGACTGGAATCGGCCAACGACACCGCAGACGAATCCGAGGAACCCTGAAATGGACACTGCATTCTGGTCGGCCACCAAGCTCATCCGTGCGCTCAAGGCGAAGAAGCTCGGCGCCGTCGAGCTCCTCGACCTCTACGCCGAGCGCATCGCCAAGCACGACCAGGCCATCAACGCGCTGCCCGTGCTCGACCTGGAGGCAGCGCGCAAGCGGGCAAAGGCGTTCGACCGCAAGGGCGCGAAGAGCGGGCCGCTCGCCGGCCTGCCCATGACCGTCAAGGAATCCTTCGACCTCGCGGGCCATCCCACGACCTGGGGCCTGGCCGAGTACTGCAATACGCCGGCCGCCGGCAACGCGGCGGCCGTGCAGCGGTTCCTCGACGCGGGTGCAAACGTGTTCGGCAAGTCCAACGTGCCCACGCTGCTGGCCGACTGGGAGACAGTGAACCCGGTCTATGGCAAGACCGTGAACCCATGGAACCACGAGCGCACGCCGGGTGGCTCCTCGGGCGGCGCGGGGGCGGCGCTGGCCGCGGGCCTTACGGGGCTCGAAGCCGGCAGCGACATCGGCGGCTCGATCCGCAACCCGGCGCACTTCTGCGGCGTGTACGGCCACAAGTCCACCTACGGCGTGTGCTCCATGGCGGGCCATACGCTGCCGGGCGTGGTGCACCCGGCGGATATCTCCGTGATCGGGCCGCTCGCGCGCAGCGCGGAGGACCTGGAACTCGCTTTCAGCATCATGGCCGGGCCGGATACGATCGACGGGGCGGGCTGGAAACTCGCGCTGCCGAAACCGGAGAAGAAGACCCTGCGTGGCTGGCGCGTCGCGGTCCTCGAATCGCACCCGACCGCGGAGACCGACGACACCGTGCGCCATTCGATCCGGCGCCTGGCGCAGTTCCTCGCCAGCAAGGGGGCGAAGGTCTCCGAGCAGGCGTTGCCGGACTTCGACCTCGGCGAGGCGCACCGCGTCTTCATCCAGCTCCTGCGCGGCGCGACCTCCGGGCGGCAGACGCAGGAGTTCTTCGACCGGATGGTCGCCGCCAAGGCGAAGCTCGACCCGAAGGACATGGGCTACTACGCGCAGATGGTCCGCGCCAACACGCAGCCGCACAAGGACTGGCTCGTAGCCTCCAACCGGCGCCACCAGATGCGCCTCGCGTGGGCGGAATTCTTCAAGGACTGGGACGTGCTGCTGTGCCCGAACGCGGCCACGGCCGCATTCCCGCACTCGATGCCGGGCGAGCGCTGGGAACGCATGATCAGCGTGAACGGAAAACCCCAGCCGGTGACCACCCAGATGTGGTGGGCCGGGATCGCAGGCATGTGCTACCTGCCGGGCACCGCCGCGCCGATCGGCCTGTCGCCCGAAGGACTGCCGCTTTCGGTGCAGGTGGTGGGCCCGCAGTACGGCGACCTCACGACCATCCGCTTCGCGCAGCTGGTCGAGCGCGAGTACTACGCTTTCACGCCCCCGCCCGCGTACGCCTAGCTAGGCGGCCTGCTTCGCCGCTTCCACGGTGGCGAGGAGCTTGTCGAAGGCGTCGGAAAACTGCTTCAGGCCTTCGGCCAGCAATTTGTCCGTGACCTCCTCAAGCCGGACGTGCTTCTCGACCGCCTCCAGCGTGCTGCGCGCGGTGGTCAGGTCTTCCTCCAGGCTGGCGCGCGGCTTGCCGTGCTCGCGGAAGGCGTCGAGGGTGGCCGGCGGAAGGGTATTCACGGTGCTGCTGCCGATGAGTTCCTCGACGTAGAGCACGTCGCGGTAGGCGGGATTCTTGGTGCTGGTGCTGGCCCACAGCAGGCGCTGCGGCCGCGCGCCCTTGGCCGCGAGGGCCTCCCAGCGCGTCCCGGCGAAGATGCTCGTGTAGCTGGCATATGCGAGCTTGGCGTTGGCAATCGCGGTCTTGCCCTGCAGCCCGGCGGGCAGCAGCGGATCCACGGCCGCGTCGATGCGCGACACGAAGAAGCTCGCCACGCTGGCGATGCGGCCGAGGTCGCCGCCTTCGGCAGCGCGACGCTCGAGGCCCGCCAGGTAGCGCCCGGCCACCTGCTCGTACATGCCGCGCGAGAACAGCAGCGTGACGTTGACGTTCATGTCCTGCGAAACCAGCAGCTCGATCGCGGGCAGCCCCGCGGGCGTGGCGGGCACCTTGATCATCAGGTTCGGCCGCGCGACCTCCTTCCACAGCCGGCGCGCCTCGGCTACCGTGCCGGCGGTGTCGTGTGCGAGGCGCGGCGACACCTCGAGGCTGACGTAGCCGTCGTGGCCCTTGCTGGCATCGAACACCGGGCGCAGCCCGTCGGCCGCGCTGCGGATGTCCTCGATCGCGAGCGCCTCGTAGGTGCCCATCGCGTCCAGCCCCTTGTCCTTCAGGGCGCGGATCGCGGCCGCGTATTCGCCGCCGCCGCCGATGGCCTTCTCGAAGATCGCGGGGTTCGAGGTCAGGCCCGCCAGCCCGTCCTCGGCGATCAGCTTCGCGAGGCCGCCGCCGGTCACCAGGTCCCGGCGGATGTAGTCCAGCCAGACCGACTGGCCGAACTCGTTGAGTTTGAGCAGGGGGTTCACGCAAGGCCCTCCATCAATTGCACGCTGACCAGGTCGCCCGCGGCCACGTCGCCGCGATCGTGTTCCAGCACCATGAAACAGTTGGCTTCCGACATCGAACGCAGCACGCCGGAGCCCTGCTGGCCCGTGAGCCGTACCTTCCAGGCGCCTGCCTCAACATAGAGGAGGGCGCGCTGGTACTCTGTGCGCCCGCGCACCTTGCGGACCGCGGCAGCGCAGGGAACGCGCAGCAGGGGCAGCGCGGTGTCGTCGGTGCGGCCCGACAGGTGGAGCAGGGCGCCGCGCACGAACTGGTAGAAGGTGACCATCACGGCGACGGGATTACCGGGCAGGCCGAACAGGTAGGCGGAACCCTCGCCGGTATCGATCCTGCCGAACGCCATCGGGCGGCCCGGGCGCATGGCGATCTTCCAGAACAGCACTTCGCCGAGCTTGGCCATCATGCCCTTGATGAAGTCGGCCTCGCCCACCGACACCCCGCCGGAGGTGATGATCACGTCGGCGTTGGACGCGGCGGTGCGCAGCGCCGCCTCGAGCAGCGCGGGGTCGTCGCGCACCACGCCCATGTCGAGCATCTCCACGCCCAGGCGCTGCAGCATGCCGTAGAGCGTGTAGCGATTGGAGTCGTACACGTGGCCTTCGGGCAGCGGCGTGCCGATCGAGGCGAGTTCGTCGCCGGTGGAAAAGAACGCGACGCGCAGGCGCCGCTTCACCATGACCTCGGCGATCCCCAGCGACGCGATGAGGCCGAGTTCGGCCGGGCGCACTGCGTGGCCGGCCCTGAGCACCGGCACCCCGGTCTTCAGGTCCTCGCCCGCGTAGCGCACGTTCTGGCCCTTCTTCTGGCCGGCGGGGAAGACGACCCGGCCGTTTTCGCTGCGCACGACCTCCTGGATCACCACGGTGTCCGCGCCCGCGGGCATCACCGCCCCGGTCATCACGCGCACGCATTCGCCCGGGCCGAGGGCCCCGGCGAACTTGCGGCCCGCCAGCGCGGTGCCGGCTTCCTTCAGCGCCGTCTCCGCGCCTGCATCAAGGTCGGCCGCGCGCACCGCGTAGCCGTCCATGGCCGAGTTGTCGTGCGCGGGCACGTCGATCGCGGGGACGATGTCCTCGGCCAGCACGCGGCCAAGCGCCGAGCGCGTCGCTACGCGCTCGATGCCCGAGATCGGCACGAGGCACTGGCGGATCGCCTCGCAGGCCTTGTCCACGCGCAGCGCGTCGGGGTCGTAGCCGTCCATGCAGCTGACGACCTGGCGGATCGAGGGTGTGGTCATGGTTTCATTTCGTGTTCGCGCAATTCCTCGCGCGTGTTGATGTTGCTGAAGGCTTCGGCTTCGTCGTCGAACGGCACCTGCGCCACCTTGAGGGATGCGTACCATGCGTCGATCTTGCGCCCGCCGCCCTTGAGGTAATCGGTGAGGTGGTCGAGCAGGCCGCGGCGCACCAGCGCGAACACCGGGTGCGCCTGCGCGCCAGTCCTGGCCACCGCGAGGTCGTTGTCGCCCAGCGCGGCCGCGAGGCGCGCGACGAGGTCCGCCGGCAGGAAAGGCGAATCGCAGGGCGCCGTGACCACGAGCGGCTGCTGCGCCGCCTGCAGGCCGGCGTGCAGCCCCGCCAGCGGGCCCGCGTACCCGCCCACTTCGTCGGGCACCACGCGCCGGCCGAACCGTGCATAGGCTTCCAGGTTCTGGTTGGCGTTGATCACGATCTCCTCCACCTGCGGCGCAAGGCGGGCGATGACGTGCTCGATCATCGGCTTCCCGGAAAGCAGCTGCAGGCCCTTGTCCACGCCGCCCATGCGCCGGCCCTGGCCGCCCGCCAGCACGATGCCGGTGATCCCTTTCATGCCGCGCTCCCGGCGCTGGCGCGGTACTGCGAGGGCGGCAGGCCGAACTCGCGCTTGAACATCGCCGAGAACGCGCTGGGACTGTCGTAGCCCAGGTCCAGCGCCACCGCGAGGATGGGCCGGCCTTCGGCGATCCATGCAAGGGCGCGCAGGAGGCGCGCGCGGCGGCGCCATTCGGAGAAGCTCATGCCGGTCTCGCTGCGGAAGCGCCGCGCGAGCGTGCGCGTGGTGGTGCCATGGCGCGTTCCCAGTTCCTCGATCGTGATGCGGTCGTTGGGGCGCTCGACCAGCGTCCGGCAGATGCTGGCGAGGATCTTCGAGTCGGGCATCGGCAGGTTATACGGCAAGCGCACCAGCGAGGCCAGTTCGTCGAGGATCAGCTGCATCACGCGCCCCGCGGAGCCGCCCTCGTCGTATTCCACCGGCAGTTCCGTGGCGCGCAGGATGAGCTCGCGCAGCAGCGGCGTGATCGCGAACGCCACGCAGTCCTGCGGCATGGCCGCGGCGGCCTCGGGCGCGACGTACAGCGTGCGGAACTTGACCTGGCCGGAGGTCAGGATCCGGTGCTCGACGCCCGGCGGCAGCCACACGGCGCGCTGCGGCGGCACCACCCAGGTCTCGCCCGGCCTGCCGCGGGTCTCCACCGTCATCACGCCCTGGGCGCCGTATACGAGTTGGAATCGCGGATGCTTGTGCCAGGGAATCTCGTATTCCGGCGGCAGGTCGCGCGCCATGGCCGCCACCGGGCGCGGCACGCGCTGGTAGTCGTCGCCGCGGGTGCTGCGGGCGGGGGAGGCCGTCGATGCGGAGGTCTGTCTCATATGCGATAGAAATTGTCCGTTAGTCGCGTGACGGACGCAATAGCTGCGCGTAGCCTGTCCGCAGGAGGCGTACCCATGAAAAGCAATCCCCGGCTGCTCCCGTTCATCAACCTCGGGCATGCCCTCGACCACCTGGTGATGCTGATCTTCCCGACGGTGGTGCTGGCGCTGTCGCGCGACCTCAACCGGCCGTACGCGGAGCTCTTGCCGCTGTCGCTGGGCGGGTTCATCGCTTTCGGCGTGCTCGGCCTGCCCGCGGGCTGGCTGGGCGACCGCTGGAGCCGCTACAAGATGATGACGGTGTTCTTCTTCGGCCTCGGCGGCGCGCTGGTGCTCACGGGATTCGCCACCGAGACCTGGCAGATCGCCGTCGGCCTCACGGTGCTGGGGATGTTCGCCGCCATCTACCACCCGGTGGCCACCGCGATGATCGTGGCGGACCCCAAGGTGATGGGCCGCGTGCTCGGCTGGAACGGGCTGTACGGGAACCTCGGCCTCGCGTTCGCAGCCGTGGTGTCCGGTTTCCTGATGGACTACTTCGGCTGGCGCACTGCGTTCTTCGTGCCCGGCGCGATCTGCATCGCGGCCGGGATCGGCTGGCTGGCCCTGGTCTCCGACCCGGGTGCCATCGTGCGCACCGGGAAGAAGGGCGCGCTGCACGTCGACAATCGCACCATGTACCGGATCATCCTCGTGCTGCTGGTCGCCACCTCCTGCGGCGGGCTGATCTTCAACGCCACCACGATCTCCATGCCCAAGGTGTTCGACGAGCGGCTGGCCGCGCTGACTTCCACGAGCCTGGGCATCGGATTGCTCGTCAGCATGGTCTACACGATCGCCGCGTTTTCGCAGGTGGTGATCGGGCCGATGATCGACAAGCACGACCTGCGCACGCTGCTCATGCCGATATCGGTCGCCCAGGTGGCGCTGCTGTTCGTCGCGAGCCAGCTGGACGGCTGGCCGATGCTGGTCGTCGCGGTGCTCATGATGCTGTCGGTGTTCGGGCAGATCCCGCTCAACGACGCGATCGTCGGGCGCTACACGCCGGACGAGTACCGCTCGCGCGTGTTTGCGGTGAGGTATCTCGTCACGTTCAGCGTGGCGGCGATGGCCATCCCGATGATCGTGCACTATCACAAGACCAGCGGCTTTCGCAGCGTGTTCATGCTGCTGGCGGCGCTGGCGGCCTGCACGCTGGTGGCTTCTTTCTTCTTCCCCAGCCGCGCGGCGCTCAAGAAGCAGAGCGCCGCCCTGGCGCAGGCGGCGGGCGCCTAGCGCGCTTCTCCCGCGAAGCCCCGCTGCAGTTCCGCCAGCCGCTGCAGCGCGGCCTGCGGCAGAGGGCCCTTCAGGACCGCGGCGAGCGCGTCCTCGAACTCCTGCGGCGTGGCCACGCCCACCAGGATCGTGCCCATCGCGGGATGCGTGATGCAGAAGCGCGTCGCGGCCTCGGCGAGGCTCGCGGCATACCCTTCCTTTACCAGCGGCGCGAGGCGCTGTGCCCGCGCGAGATCGCCCTCATAGGTATTGGCCGAGCCGATCGGCGCCGGCGGCGGGCTGGCGATCGGGTGGCGCTCCGCGCTGCCCGAAAGCGCGCCGCCCGCCAGCACGCGGATGCCGATCACGCCCACGCCCGCAGCCTGCGCGTGGTCGAATAGCCTGCCGTAGTCTTGCGCGGGGTAGTCCGGCGGCAATGCGGCGGCGGCTGACGGATTGAGCATGTTGTAGGTCACCTGCGCGGAGTCGAAGACGCGCGCATCGATCACCTGCTGCAGGGACGCCGTGTCCCCGGTGGCGGTGATGCCGAGGAACCGCACCTTGCCCTGCCGGCGAAGCGCTTCGAACGCGGGCACCATTTCGTCCAGCACCTGGCGCGTGCTCAGCGTGGTCCCGCCGCCGGCGGCGGTGATGGGGTTGTGGAAATGCAGGATGTCCACCCGCTCCATCCCGAGCCGCTGCAGACTGCCCTCCAGGGACTTCGCGATCGCCGCGGCCTCCGGTGCGGTGCCGGGCGGCAGCCTCACCTTCGTTCCGACGATGGCGTCCCGGGGCTTGAGTTTCGCCAGGATGCGGCCGAGGTTCTTTTCCGACTCGCCGTTGCCGTACTGCACGGCGGTGTCGAAATAATTGACGCCCGCATCTAGGGCCCGGCCGATCGCGCGCTCCTGGTCGGCGGGATCGCCGCGCACCATCAGCCCGCCCACCGCGCCGCAGCCGAAGCCCAGGATCGAAACCCGCATCCCGGTCCGGCCGAATGTCCGCTTCTCCATTGGTGCCTGCCCCGCAGTAGGTCGCAAAGGGCCATTCTAGGGCCCGGGCCGATCCGTGCGCCATCGTACATACACCGGAGGGTTCCCGAGGCACCCTTCGCTCGAGATTCCGATGCTGGCGTCGCACGCACCCTGCAATGCCCTACGAGAGTGGAACCAATGGCAACCTCCGAGCAGCTGTTCACCGCGAACCACTTGCTCGCGTCCGTCCCGCGCAAGGCCTACCTGGGCATGCTCGGCAAGCTGGAACTCGTCGACCTCGCCTACGGCCAGGTGCTCTACGAGCCCAAGGGCGTCATCGACCACGTCTACTTCCCCATCGACTGCCTGGTTTCCCTGCTCACTGCGGTCGACAAGAGGCGCACGCTGGAGGTCGGCATGGTCGGCAACGAAGGCATGGTGGGCATGCCCATGGCGCTGGGAATCGGCATTTCGGCCGTCCGCGCGCTCGTGCAGGGCGGCGGGGTCGCGATGCGCATGACGGCGGCGAGCTTCCGCACCGAATTCAGGAACAACGAGCCGCTGCAGCGCTCGCTGTTCCGCTACAACCACCTGCTGATGGCGCAGATCTCGCAGACGGCCGCATGCAACCGCTTTCACGAATCCGGCGCGCGCCTCGCCCGCTGGCTGCTGATGACCAGCGACCGGATGCGCGTGAACGAATTCCTCCTGACCCATGAATTCCTCGCGCACATGCTCGGGATACGCCGGGTAGGCGTCACGCAGGCCGCAGGCCTGCTGCAGAGCAAGGGCCTGATCGCCTACAGCCGCGGGAAGATCACCATTCTCGAGCGCAAGGGTCTCGAAGCGGCCGCGTGCACCTGCTACCGGATCGTCAAGGACCTGCAGGACATCGCGCAGAAGTAGTGCGCGGCCGCCCGCCGTCAGTCCGGCCCGTGCGGGTCGGGGTTCTTGAGGTTCTTGAGGTTCATCGCAATCATTTCGAGGTCCCGGGTCAGGTCCCGGTACCCCGGCTTGTCCTCGAGCCACGCGATCGTGGCGAGGACGCGGCTGGCGATCTGCATCGCCGACATGGCCCCCACGCCGGCGAAGCGCTCGGCAATGTCCGGCAGTTCGTGCGACAGCGCAGCGCCACGGAACTGGACCAGCCGCAGGACTATGTCGCGGTGCGCGAGGTGCGTCGGCCACCGTACGGTTTCGTCGTCCCTTTCCAGCACTGCGTTACCTCCTCGATCTTCCCGGCCGGGTGCCGGGCTCCTGCAACCTAGTCGAGGGGGGAATTCCGTGCATTTGTGTTCGGCGCCGAACATGCGGAGGCGGGGCGGGCAATGCGGGTCGGCCGGGAGCAGCGCATACTCTCGCCTCACCCGCGGATGGACGCCTTGGACTCACTGCCACCGGAAAGCGTACAGATCCTCCTCGTGCTCTTCCTTTCGTTCCTGCTCGGCCTGGAGCGCGAGGAGCACAAGGCGGCCGAGGAGCAATACGCGTTCGGGGGCGTGCGCACCTTCCCCCTGATCGGGCTGATCGGCTATGGCACCGGACTCCTGTCGGGCGGGCAGTCCACGGCCGAGTCCCTGGGCCTCCTGGCGGTTGCGGGCTTCCTGTGGCTTTCCTATCGCCACAAGCTCGAGACCGCGCGTCCTGCCGGCGTCACCTCCGAGATGTCCGGTCTTCTGACCTACGTCGTCGGCGCGCTGGTGTATCACGACCAGTACTGGATCGCGACCACGTTGACGGTGGCGAGCCTGCTGCTTCTCGAGCTGAAGACGGTGCTCGAGGGGCTGGCGAGGCGCACCTCGGCGGTCGACATCCTGACGTTCACCAAGTTCCTGCTGCTCACCGCGGTCATCATCCCGCTCGTGCCGGACCGCGAGTTCACCGAATACCTGGTCAATCCGTACAAGACCTGGCTGGTGGTGGTCGCCGTGAGCGGCGTCTCGTACGGCAGCTACGTCCTGCAGCGGTTCGCCAAGGGCCGGGGCGGGGTGTTGCTCGCCGCGATCCTGGGCGGGGCCTATTCATCGACGGTCACGACGGTCGCGCTGGCCCGCGAATCCGCGCGTGTGGGGCGGCCGCGGCTGTACGCGGGTGCGATGCTGGTCGCCTGCGGCGTGATGTACCTGCGCCTCGCGGCGCTGCTCGCGCTGTTCAGCCGCGAACTGGTGGTGCGGCTTGCCGTTCCTTTCCTGGCGCTGGCCGCTGTCGCGATCTGCGCCGGCTGGGCCTGGTCGCGCGGGGCGCCCCCGGCCGCAGAGGCCGCACCTGCGCCGGAGCCGAAGAATCCGCTGGAGCTGCGCACCGCGTTCCTGTTCGCCGCGGTATTTCTCGCCATGCTCGTGGCGACCCGGTTCGCGCTCGTGCACCTGGGCAGCGGCGGAGTCTATGCGCTTTCGGCGATCATGGGCGTCAGCGACGTCGATCCCTACATCATGGGACTGACCCAGTCGGCGGGCTCGGTCACGCCCCTGGATGTGGCGGCCAACAGCATCCTGATCGCAGCCGCGAGCAATAACGCCGTCAAGGGCGTTTATGCGCTCGTGCTGTCCCGCCAAGGTGCCGGACTGCAGGGCCTCGCGCTGCTCGTCGGGTACGCAGCGCTCGGACTCGTTCCGCTGATCCTGTAGGGGCCCGCGTTTGCGGTACGATGCCGCCAGCAACAAGCAACCGGCGCACGCCCGGAAAGGGATTGCAGATGTCCGACCTTCCATTACCCGTACCCACGCCCGAGACGAAGCATTTCTGGGAGGGCACGCGCGCGGGCGAGTTGCGCCTGCAGCGCTGCACCGCCTGCGAAAAAGCCTACTTCCCGCCGCGGCCGTTCTGCCCGGCGTGCGGCTCGCGCAAGGTGGAAGTCTTCAAGGCGAGCGGCCGGGGCTTCCTCTACAGCTACGTCATCCACCACCGGCCCGCGCCGGGCTTCACGCCGCCGTACTCGATCGCGGTGGTGGAGCTCGAGGAGGGCCCGCGCATGATGACCAACATCGTCGGCGTGCCGCAGACGCCCGAGGCCCTGCGTCTCGACATGAAGGTGAAGGCGGTGTTCGCGAAGCAGAATGACGAGATCTCGCTGGTGCACTTCACGCCGGAGGCCGCATGAAACCCGGCAGCGTGGCGATCGTCGGCGCGGCCGAGACCACGGAGCTCGGCGTGGTTCCGCACCTGTCGCAGATCCAGCTGCACGCGGACGCGGCGCTGAACGCGCTGGCCGACGCGGGCCTGCGGCCGCAGGACATCGATGGCGTGGCCACGGCGGGCAACACGCCTACCGAAGTGGCGTACTACCTCGGCATCACGCCCACCTGGGTGGACGGGACCGCGGTGGGCGGATGCTCCTTCATGCTGCACGTGCGGCACGCGGCTGCGGCGATCAGCGCGGGCCTGTGCAAGACCGTGCTGGTCACGCACGGCGAGAGCGGCAAGTCCCGCGTCGGCGCGCTGCCGCGCACGATCCCGCCCTCGGGACTGCAGGGCCAGTTCGAGGCGCCGTACGGCATCTTCGGGCCGCCTTCGCAGTTCACCATCCCCGTGCTGCGCTTCCTCAAGGATCGCGGCATGACGCAGGAACAACTTGCGATGGTGGCGGTGGTGCAGCGCGAGTGGGCGGCGAAGAACCCGCGCGCGCTGTACAAGGACCCGATCACCGTGGCCGACGTGCTGGCCTCGCGCATGATCGCCTACCCGTTCCGCATCCTGCAGTGCTGCGTGGTGACCGACGGGGGCGGGGCGCTAATATTGACGAGCGCCGACCGGGCGAAGGATTTCCCGCAGAAGCCGGTCTACATCCTCGGCACCGGCGAGAGCGTTGAGACGCCGATGATCAGCCAGATGGAGGATTTCGGCAGTTCGCGCGCGTTCCGCGTGGCAGGCAAGCGCGCCTTCGAGACTGCCGGCATCAAGCATTCCGACGTCGACCACCTCATGATCTACGACGCGTTTGCGCACCTGCCGCTCTTCGGGCTCGAGGACCTCGGCTTCGTCGGCCGCGGTGAGTCGGGCGATTTCATCGTCGCGCGCAACACCGCGCCCGGTGGGAAGCTCCCAATGAACACCAACGGCGGCGGCCTTTCCTACACCCACACCGGCATGTACGGCATGTTCGCGCTGCAGGAAAGCGTGCGCCAGGTGCGCGGCACGGCGCTGGCCCAGGTGCCCGGCGTGGAGGTCAGCGTGTGCCACGGGGTGGGCGGGATGTTCGCGGCCAGCGGCACGATCGTGATGTCGAACCAGAGGCCCTGAGCGGATTCCGGGAACGCCGCGCGGCCGGGCAGCATCTAATGGCCCGTACCCACCCGAACCGGCAGGAACCAGGCATGCCCCAGGCCGTACCCGATCCCGACCCCAAGTCGCTCACCGACCCGGAGCTCGCCCGGCGCGTGGCAGGGGGCGACATCGCGGCGTTCCGCCTGCTGATGCGCCGCCACAACCAGACGCTGTACCGCACCGCGCGCAGCATCCTCCGGGACGACGCCGAGGCAGAGGACGCGGTCCAGGAGGCCTACCTGCTGGCCTACCGGGCGATGGCGGGCTTTCGCGGCGACGCGAAGCTCTCCACCTGGCTCGTGCGCATCGTGGTGAACGAGGCGCTGGGGCGCAGGCGCAAGGCCGCGCGCAGCGCCGAGATCTTCCGGCTCGACGGCGATTCCGGATCCGCGGCCGAGTCCGCAGAGGTGAACATGAACGACGCCACGCCCGAGCAGCCCGAGCAGGAAGCCATGCGCGCGCAGACGCGCCGGCTGCTCGAGAAGAAGGTCGACGAGCTCCCGGACGCGTTCCGCGCGGTGTTCGTCCTGCGCGCGATCGAGGAGATGAGCGTGGAGGAGACCGCGGCGGCGCTGGCCCTGCCGGAAGCGACCGTGCGCTCGCGGCTGTTCCGCGCGCGCGGCCTGCTGCGTGAGTCCCTGGCCCGGGAAATCGATTTCGCTTTCGAGGACGCGTTCTCTTTCGCCGGGGACCGCTGCGACCGCATCGTCGCCGGCGTGCTGGCCCGGCTCGGGGACCCGAAACCGCCCGCATGACGGCTCAGTTGCGGGCGAGCCCCGCGCCGGCGCGCAGCCGGGCCTCGGCCTCGGCGCCGATCCGCGCCACGATTTCGGCCGCGCCTTCCACCCGCCCGATCAGGTCCGCGGCCTCGCTGGCCCACACCATCATCGTGTCCACGTCGCCGGCGCGCACGGCGGCCTGGAAAGCTGCGCGCTCGCTGCCGGCGGCGGCTTCAAGCTCTGCTTCGCGCCCATGCCAGCGCCGCGTGAAACCGTTGCGCAAGGCGCGCCCGGTTTCGCCGCCGGGCCAGGCATAGCCGCGCACGATGTCGAACACGCGCGTGCGCGCCGTGTCGCTGCCGGTGGCCTCGGCGATGCGCCGCTTGGCATTCGCGTGGCCCTGGGCCTCGGTGGACGCATAGAAGCGCGTGCCCAGCAGCGCGCCGTGGGCGCCCAGCATCAGGGCCGCCGCGAGACCCCTCCCGTCGGCGATGCCGCCCGCGGCAATCACCGGGACATCCGGCACCGCATCCACCACCGCCGGCACGAGCGGCAGCGTGGCGCGCACGCCGCCGTGGCCGCCGGCCTCGGTGCCTTCGGCCACGATGAGGTCCGCGCCCGCGTCGCGCGCCACGCGCGCCTGCTCCACGTCCTGCACCTGGCAGATCAGCCTGCATCCCGCGGCCTTGATGGCCGGCGCCCAGGGCCGCGGATCGCCGAACGACAGCAGGAAGGCGTGCGGACACTGGTCGAGCGCCAGTTCGAACACGCTGCGCTCGATCGCCCAGGTGATCAGGCCCACGCCCCAGGGGCGCGTGGTCTGCGCTTTCACCAGCGCGAGTTCGGCGCGCAGCCAGGCGGGATCGCCGTAGCCGCCGCCCACGAGGCCCAGCCCGCCGGCGTTCGACACGGCCGCCGCGAGGCGCCCGCCCGAGATGCCGCCCATGGGGCCGAGCACGATGGGGTGCTGCAGGCCGAACATCCCGGTCAATGCGGTTGCGATCATGCTGCGCCTCCGGCGGCGATTTCGATGCTGAAGTTTGGGTCGAACAGCGGGTTCTCGTTCACGCCGTCCTTGGCATAGCCGCGCGGGTTGCAGACCACGCGCGTGCCGCCGAGGTCGTAGTCGAAGCTGTCGTGCGTATGCCCGTGCACCCACAGGACCGCGCGCGCGCCGCCCGCGAGGTGCCCGGCGTCGGACACGAAGCTGGCGTTCAGCGGCGAACCCGCGAAGCGCGGGTGGATGCTGAGCGGGGAGGGCGCATGGTGGGTGACCACGACGGTAGGTCCGGGGTGCGGCTCGGCCAGGCGCGCCGCCAGCCATGCGGAGTGGTGCCTGAACAGGCTGGCCGAATCCTCTGGGGTGAACGCCGCGCCGGCCGGTTCGTCGGAGCGAATGCGGCTGAAATCGCGCATGAAGCGCTGCGCCTCGCGCATCGCGGCTGCGCGCGGCTCGCCGTCCCCGAGGAGCCTGAAATCGGTCCACAGCGTGGTGCCGAGGAAGCGCACGCCGCCGAGGGTCGCGGATTCGTTGTCGAGCACGGTGATGCCGGAGCCCGCGCACAGGCGCCTGAGTTCATCGAGCGTGCCGGCGATGCTGTTGCCGTAGAACTCGTGGTTGCCGGGCACGTACAGCACAGGCCTGGCGAATCCCGAGGCCCAGGCGAAGGCTTCGCGCGGGCGCGCGATGTCGCCGGCGAGGATGACCACGTCGGCGTCGTTGTCCGGCACCGGCAGGCCGCCCTGGCCCAGGTGCAGGTCGGACAGGATGTTGAGCTTCATGCCGGCCATGTGTATCACGCCATGATAGAAAAGCACAAGGCGGGAACGCGGCGGGCGCCAGCTGCATCCAATGTCACGCAAGAGCGGCACACCCCCCGAACCGTACCCACTGGAGAACCCCACCATGTCCTTCCTGACCCTGGCCAATGCGGCCAACCCCCTCGAAGCGCGCCGCGCGTTCCTCGGCAAGTCCGGCCTGCTGCTGTCCGGCACCGCCGTCGCCCTGATGGCGGGGCGGGACGCGCTGGCTGCTCAGGCCGGCAAATCGGCCGAATCCGACGTGCGCGTGCTGAATTCCGCCCTCGGCGCCGAGCTCGAGGCGATCGCCGCCTACCAGGTGGGCGCGGAAAGCGGCCTGCTGCAAAAGCCGGTGCTCGACCTGGCCGTCACCTTCCAGGGCCACCACAAGGAGCACGCGGACGTCCTGTCGAAGACGATCGTGAAGCTCGGCGGCAAGCCCGTCGCGGCCAAGCCCAGGTACACGTTCCCGACCGACACGCTGAAGAACCAGGCCGACGTGCTGCGCTTTGCCGCCTCGCTCGAGAAGGGCGCGGTGAGCGCGTATCTCGGCGCCGTCCCGGTATTCGGCAACCGCGACCTCGCCAAGGCCGCGGCGAGCATCCTCGGCGACGAGGCGATGCACTGGGCGATCCTGCGCAACGCGCTCGGCGAAGCGCCCGTGCCTGCCGCGTTCATGGCCTGAGCGTGAAGGCGCTGGCTTTCCTCGTCGCCGGCGCGGCCCTCGCGCTTGCCGCGGGTGCGGCGCCGGCCGCGGATCCCGCAGCGGGGGAGGCGATCTATGCACGCTGCCTCGCCTGCCACGCGCTGGCCTACGACCGGACGGGGCCGCGGCACTGCGGCCTGTTCGGCCGGCGGGCCGGGAGCGTGGCGGGGTTCGCGTACTCGGAGGCGATGAAGCGCTCGAAGATCGTCTGGAACGGGAAGACGCTCGACCGCTTCCTCGCCAACCCGATGGCGGCCGTGCCGGGCACGGCCATGGGCTATGCCGGGGTCACCGACCGGCAGGAGCGCGCCGACCTCATCGCCTACCTTGAACGGGAGAACCGGTCGGCCGCGTGCCGGAAGTAGCCGGCGCCGCGCGCTTGCGCACTTATATCATGCCGTGATACTAATCCGCGGATGCGCAAGGCGAAGCCGACACCGAAAACCCCGAGGCGCCCGGTATCGAAGGCCGAGCTCGAAAGACTGGCCCAGTTCCGCTACCAGCTGCGCCGGTTCCTGCGGTTCAGCGAGGAGGCCACGCGCGCGCGCGGCGTCACCATGCTGCAGTACCTGCTGATGCTGCAGGTCAAGGGCTTCCCGGGGCGCGACTGGGCGAGCGTGGGCGAGCTCGCCGAGCGCCTGCAGGCGAAGCACCACGGCGTCGTGTCGCTGGTCACGCGCTGCGAGGCGCTGGGATACGTGAAGCGCAGCGCGAGCAGCACCGACAAGCGCCGCGTGCACGTGCGGCTGACCGCCCGGGGCGAGCGCTGCCTGGACGCGCTCGCGCGGCTGCACCGCGCCGAGCTGCAGTCGCTGTGCGGGGAGTTCAG
>JAFEDL010000117.1:14980-20514 GCA_018241645.1 Pseudomonadota bacterium | reverse complement strand
CCAGGCCTGGAAGGACTCCGGCATGGACATCGCCAAGGAGGATCCCGAGCGCGCCGGCATCAATTTCGGCTCGGGAATCGGCGGCCTGCCGCTGATCGAGGAGATGCACAACGAGCTGCTGAAGAACGGCCCGCGGCGCATCTCCCCGTTCTTCATCCCCGGCACAATCATCAACATGATCGCCGGCAACCTCTCGATCATGCTGGGCACCAAGGGCCCTTGCCTGGCCATCGTCACGGCCTGCACCACGTCCACCCATTGCATCGGCGAGGCCGCCAAGGCGATCCGCTACGGCGAGGCCGAGGTCATGATCGCGGGCGGCGCGGAAGCGACCGTGACCGAACTGGCCATGGGCGGGTTCGCCTCGGCGCGGGCGCTGTCCACCCGCAACGATGCGCCCGAAGCGGCCAGCCGGCCGTGGGACAAGGACCGGGACGGTTTCGTCCTCGGCGAAGGTGCCGGCGCGGTGGTGCTCGAAGAGTACGAGCACGCCAAGGCGCGCGGGGCGCGGATCTACTGCGAGCTCTCGGGCTACGGCGTGAGTTCGGACGCGTTCCACATGACCGCGCCCGCCGAAGACGGCGACGGCGCGTTCCGCTGCATGCGCAATGCGCTGCGCGACGCCGGCATGAACGCCGATTCCATCGATTACATCAACGCGCACGGCACCTCCACGCCGCTGGGCGACATCGCCGAGACCATGGCGGTGAAGAAGCTGCTCGGCGACCAGGCCAGGCGCGTCGTGGTCAATTCGACCAAGTCGATGACCGGCCACCTGCTGGGGGCCGCCGGCGGCATCGAGGCCGTGGCGAGCATCCTCGCGCTGCGCGACCAGGTGTCCCCGCCGACCATCAACCTCGACAACCCCGATCCGCAATGCGACCTGGACTACGTGCCGAACACCGCGCGCAAAATGGCGATCCGCACCGCCCTGTCCAACTCGTTCGGCTTTGGCGGCACCAACGGCACGTTGATCTTCACCCGCCTTTGAGCGGACGACCGTTGCGCGTCGAGCTGCGCGCGTCCCCGTACCTGGCGCTCTTCACGCTTGGTGTACACGGGGGGGCGGCAGCGATCCTCCTTGCCCTGCTCCCCCCGCCCGCCGGCCTGGGCGGCGCCTTCCTGCTGGCCATCCTGGCGGGTTTTTCGGTCCGCAGGCAGGCGCTGCTCTGGGCGCCGGAGGCCCCGGTCGGCCTCGAGCTCGGCCGCGACGCCAGCCTGCTGGTCCGCCTGCGCGACGGGACGGAACTGCACGGAAAGGCCTCCGGAAGGCGCTATGTGAACCGCTGGCTGGTGGTCCTCGACCTGGTTCGCCCGGGCGCGAAGCGCCGCACAATCCTGGTCGCCGGGGATATGCTCCCGGCGGGGGAGTTCAGGCACATGCGACTCTGGGCGCTCTGGGATGCCATCCCGGCCGGCCACGCCGGGGCTTGCGCTTGAGCCCGGCCCGGACGAACTATTTTTCGGGATGCCTGTCTGTGATCTATGAACCGGATCCAGTTGCCGGCCGTGCGCGGCCAGGCGGGGGCGCATGACCATGGGCGATCGGGAGATCGACCAGCAGCTGGTCGAGCGCGTCCAGCGCGGCGACAAGCAGGCCTTCGGGCTGCTGGTCGACAAGTACCAGCGCAAGCTGGCACGCCTGCTGTCGAGGTTCGTGCGCGACCCGGCCGAGGTGGAGGACGTGACGCAGGAGGCATTTATCAAGGCGTACAGGGCATTGCCGAATTTTCGCGGCGACAGCGCCTTTTACACATGGCTGTACCGGATCGGGATCAATACCGCGAAGAACTACCTGATGGCCGCGGGGCGCAGGGCGCCGACGTCCACCAGCGTGGATTCCGAGGAGGCGGAGGGGCTGGACGAAGGCGAGCAGCTGCGCGACATCAATACGCCGGAAAGCCTGCTGCTCAGCCGGGAGATCGGCGATACGGTGAACGCCGCGATGCTGGCGCTGCCGGAGGAGTTGCGCACCGCAATCCAGCTGCGCGAGATAGAAGGCATGAGCTACGAGGACATTGCGCAGATCATGAATTGTCCGATCGGCACGGTGCGTTCGCGGATCTTCCGCGCGCGCGAGGCGATCGCCGAAAAGCTGAAGCCGTTGCTCGACACCGGCGATGACAGGAGGTGGTGAGACCATGAAATCGAAAATCTCGGCAATGATGGACGGCGAGCTGCCGGACGCGGAACTCGCCGCGCTCATGCCGTCCCTCCGCGGGGAAGGCGAGGCGGTCGAAGCCTGGCGGCAGTACCACCTCATCAGCGACGCGCTGCGCGACACCGACATCCTGTCGAGCGGGTTCTCGGCCCGGTTTGCGGCGCGGCTCGAGCAGGAGCCGGCAATCGTCGCCCCGGCGAGCGTGCCGAAGCGGGCGGAAGCAAAGGTGCACTGGCTGCGCTATTCCGCGACGGCCGCGGCGGCGGCGGTGTTCGTGGGCTGGCTCGCATTCCAGCCCCGCCAGGAGGTCGTCCCGGCCCAGACCCTGGCCAAGGCGCCCGAGGCCATGCCGGTGACCGTTCCCGTGCCGAAGGAAGCGGACGACTACCTGCGGGCACACCAGAATTATTCCCCGCGCAACAACCTGCAAGGCGTGGCGCCTTACGTGCGCACGGTTTCCGACACCGCCCGTTCGCGATGAAACAAGCGCTGGTCCTGCTGGTGTCGCTGCTGCTGCCGGGCTTCGCCCTGGCGGAGCCGGCGTCGCCCCCCAACGGGATGGACGCCCCGGCCTGGCTGAGAAAGATCTACCAGGCCTCGCAGAAGCTGAGCTACTCGGGGACGTTCGTGTACCGGCAGGGGGAGCGGAGCGAAGCCTCGCGAATCATGCGCCTGGTCGACTCCGGCGGCGACACCGAAAAGCTCGAGGCCCTGGACGGGATGCGGCGCGAAGTCATCCGCAAGGGGGACGAGGTTCGCTGCTACCTGCCGGACAGCATGACCGTGAAGGTGGACCGGCGATCCAACCAGCTCAGCTTTCCGGCCCTGCTGCCGGCGCAGCTGTCCCAGTTGCCCGAACAATACGTCGTCACGAAGGAGGAGAAGGCGCGCATCGCGGGGTTCGATTGCCAGGTGATCGTCCTGAAGCCCAGGGACGACCTGCGCTACGGCTACAGGCTGTGGGCCGACACGCACAGCGGCATGCTCCTCAAGGCCCTGATCTTCAGGGACAAGGGCGAGCCGGTAGAGGAGTTCACCTTCACCCAGCTGGTCATCGGCCCGCACTTCGACCGCGATAGGCTCAAGCCTTCGTTTGCGGCCCAGAGCAGGCATTGGCGGGTGGAGAATGCCGCGGTCGAGCCGGCAAACCTTGCCGAGACGGGATGGACGGTGAACGCAGGCATCCCCGGATTCCGGAAGGTCGTGGAGGTGCGGCGCCAGCTGCGCGAATCGCAGCGCGTCGGCCAGATCGTGTATTCGGACGGCCTCGCGGCGGTATCCGTGTTCATCGAGCCGATCGAGGCCGGCCGCGACCCGGTGCGACCCGGGATGTCGAGCATGGGGGCGGTCAACATCTATACCCGCGAGCTCGCGAACCACGTTGTCACGGTGGTGGGCGAAGCCCCCGCGCCGACCGTGCGCCGCATCGCCGAAACCGTCGAATACCACAAACCGCAATGAATCCGGAACCCGCAATGAGGAACGAAATGATGCGCATGGCAAGGCTCGCGATCGCCGCGGTGGCCTTATTCGTCGCCGGCCCCGGCCACACCCAGCAGCGTGAACTGCCGGATTTCACCGACCTTGTGGAGAGGCAGGGACCCGCCGTGGTCAACATCAGCACGACCCAGGCCGTGCGGCGGCAGGCCGCGCCCAACGTGCCGCAGATGCCCGACCTCGACGAGAACGACCCGTTCTACGACTTCTTCCGGCGCTTCATCCCGCGCCAGCAGCCGGGCCCCGGCCCGGGGCAGAGGCAGCCCGAGAGCCGCTCGCTCGGCTCCGGCTTCATCATCAGCGCCGACGGCTACATCCTGACCAACGCGCACGTGGTGGAGGGCGCCGACGAGATCAACGTGAGGCTGACGGACAAGCGCGAGTTCAAGGCGAAGGTGATCGGCGCCGACAAGCGCACCGACGTGGCCCTCATCAAGATCGAGGCCACGGGCCTGCAGATCGTGAAGACGGGCGACCCGATGAGGCTCAAGGTGGGCGAATGGGTGGTCGCGATCGGCTCGCCCTTCGGGTTCGACAACACGGTCACGGCCGGCATCGTCAGCGCCAAGGGGCGCTCGCTGCCGCAGGAAAACTTCGTGCCCTTCATCCAGACGGACGTGGCCATCAACCCGGGCAACTCCGGCGGCCCGCTGTTCAACATGCGCGGCGAGGTGGTCGGCATCAACTCGCAGATCTACAGCCGCACCGGCGGATTCATGGGCCTGTCGTTCGCCATTCCCATCGACGTGGCGCTCGACATCCAGAACCAGCTGCGGACCAAGGGCAGGGTGTCGCGCGGCCGCATCGGCGTCGTGATCCAAGAGGTGACCAAGGAACTGGCCGACTCGTTCGGCCTGCCCAAGCCCGCCGGCGCGCTGGTCAACCAGGTGGAGAAAGGCAGCCCGGCGGACAAGGCCGGGGTCGAGGCGCTGGACATCATCGTGAAGTTCGACGGCAAGGCGATCGAATCCTCCAGCGACCTGCCGCGGATCGTCGGGTCGACGCGTCCCGGAACCCAGTCCAGCGTGCAGGTGCTGCGCAAGGGCGCCACCAAGGACCTGACAGTGACGGTGGGCGAGCTGCCCGAGGACAGGGTCGCCTCGCGCGACACGCCGCGCGGCGCAAAACCGGCCGAGGCCGCCGCCAACCGCCTCGGGGTCGTCGTCGCGGAACTCACGGCCGAGCAAAAGCGCGACCTCAAGGTCTCGAACGGCCTCTTCGTCGCCGACGTCAAGCCGGAGGTGCGGGGCGATTTCCGCCGCGGCGACGTCCTGCTCACGCTGATCAACAAGGGGCAGCAGACCGAGCTGAAGTCGGTGGAACAGCTCAACAAGCTGCTTGCCGGGCTCGACAAGAATGCGACGATAACCCTGCACATCCGCCGGGGGGAAACGGCCGCGTTCGTCACCGTCAGCGGACTGGCGGACAAGGGCTGAGCGTTGTCCGCGCGCCTGACCCTGTACGGGCGCTCGTACTGCCACCTGTGCGAGGACATGGCGCAAGCCCTGCGGGGGCTGCAGGAATCGCTCGATTTCAGCTTCGAAACCGTCGATGTCGACACCGACCCCGCCACGGAAGCCCGGTACGGCGAGCTCGTGCCGGTGCTTACGGACGCGCAAGGCGAGGAAATCTGCCACTATTTCCTCGATGCAGCCGCCCTGCGGGCCCGCCTTGCGGTAAAATGAGCCGTGTTTGAAGAAGGGTGCCTCGGGCACCCTTTTCATTTATCCATGTCCCAGAACCACATCCGCAACTTTTCGATCATCGCGCACATCGACCATGGCAAGTCGACGCTGGCGGATCGCTTTATCCAGTTTTGCGGCGGCCTGTCCGACCGCGAGATGGAAGCGCAGGTCCTCGACTCGATGGACCTCGA